>JAJZHK010000003.1 GCA_021804565.1 Pseudomonadota bacterium
CTGTACTTGCTTCTTAAAGATCACCAGCCATCGATCGTCTCGATCACCGCCCTCATCGGGAGCGCGCATTCTACGCGCTTTTCGCAACCAGTCAAGAACTATTTTTTCCTGACCACCCACCTGGTGCAGCGCACTGCACGTCAGCGGGATATGAATTATAGCCCCCACCCTCCGGGAGTCAATCGTTTTTTACCGTTGTGTATGCAAGCCATGACAGTTTGGTGAAATTTTCGCCACCCTCCACCCCCCCCTCCTGCAGGGCCTGCACCATTATGGTGTATGATGATGCCTCATTATGATGCAAGGGGAGATGGGTTCATGAAAATGGTGACGGCTATCATCAAGCCATTCAAACTGGAAGATGTGCGTACCGCCCTGGCTGAAGTTGGGGCCAGTGGATTGACGGTCTGTGAAGTCAAAGGCTTCGGCCGGCAAAAAGGTCATACCGAGCTCTATCGTGGCGCCGAGTATGTCGTCGACTTTGTCCCCAAGCTGCGCATAGAAACGGCCGTCAAGGCCGAACTCGTCGACGCTGTCGTCGACGCCATCTGCAAGGCGGCAGGGACCGGCAAGATCGGTGATGGCAAGATTTTTGTCAGCAACCTCGAACACGTGGTCCGCATCCGTACCGGCGAAACCGACCAGGACGCACTGTGATGAAAGCCCTACGTCTCAGCCCACTGCTGCTTTTGTGGACCCCTGCAGTGCACGCTGCAGGACTGGACTCCGGCAACACCGCCTGGATGCTGACATCGACGGCGCTGGTGCTGTTCATGACCCTGCCCGGCTTGGCCCTTTTCTATGCCGGCCTGGTGCGCACACGCAATGTGCTTTCGGTGATGGCGCAGTGCTTCGCCATTGCCGCCCTGGTCAGCCTGTTATGGCTGGTCGGGCTCTACTCGCTCGCCTTTACCTCGGGCGGCGCCTGGAACGCCTGGATAGGCGGCGGCTCACGCCTCATGTTTGCCGGCATGGGGCGCACCGCGCTCGGACCGAACGGCATCCCTGAAGTTCTCTTTGCCATGTACCAGATGACCTTCGCCATCATCACACCGGCACTGATCATAGGCGCCTATGCCGAGCGCGTGCGCTTTTCTTCCATGCTGGTGTTCAGCGCCTTGTGGGTCAGCGTTGTCTACACCCCGGTGTGTCACTGGGTCTGGGGTGGCGGTTTCCTGCAGCAGCGTGGCCTGCTCGACTATGCCGGCGGCACCGTCGTGCACGTCACGGCAGGGGTTGCCTCGCTGGTCGCAGCCTTGACCCTCGGGTCTCGTCGTGGCTTTCCCCGCCAGAGCATGCCGCCGCACAACATGACCATGACCGTCACCGGTGCCGGCATGCTCTGGGTCGGCTGGTTTGGCTTCAATGCCGGCTCGGCGGTCGCCGCTGATGGCGCTGCGGCGCTCGCGCTCGCCGCCACGCACATCGCTGCCGCCGCTGGCGCCCTGACCTGGATGACGCTGGAGTGGAAGCGCTTTGGCAAACCTTCGGTGCTGGGTATTGTCACCGGCATGGTCGCCGGTCTGGGCACCATCACGCCAGCCTCGGGCTCGGTCGGCCCAGGCGGTGCGCTGATCATCGGCGTCCTGGCCGGCCTGATCTGCTTCACCATGACACAACTGGTCAAGCGGGTCTGGCAGATCGACGACTCTCTCGACGTTTTCCCCGTGCACGGTGTCGGCGGCATGCTCGGTACACTGATGGCCGGTCTGCTCTGCAGCCCCGCCCTTGGTGTCTTTGCCGGGACCGGCTTTGCCGCGCCCAATCACGACATCAGCAGCCAGCTGCAGACGCAAGTGCTCGGCGTGGCCGTGACCTTTATCTACGCCGGCGTCGCGACCTGGCTGCTGATCCAGGTGACACAGATGATCACGGGCCGCATGCGTGTCAGCCCGGAACAGGAAACCGAAGGCATCGACCTGCAACTGCACGGCGAGTCCGGCTACGAGCTGTAAGTCTTAAGGCCCCCCACTTAGGCCGGGGGGCTGCCCGTCTTCCTGAGCTGAGCCGGCCAGAGCGCATGCCCTAGCCGCCAGCCCAGGAGCAAGGCGGCGAGGATGATCGTGCCACGAAAACCCGCCCAAGGCAGCTTTTGCGCCCAGGCGCCGTGGGCGAGGGCCAAAATCAGTGCTCCATAGACACTGCGGTGCAGGCTCAGCCAGCGCCGCCCAAGACGGCGGCGGGCCTTTTGTGTGGAGGTCGCGGCGAGCACCAGCAGGGTCAGCCATGCCGCCAGGCCTAGCCACAGGTAGGGGCGCTTTTGCAGCTCATGCCAGCCGGCGCTGCCATCATTGCCATAAAGCAGGGTGAGATAGGCCAGCAGATGCAAGCTGGCGTAGGCAAAAGCCAGCAATCCCAAGGGACGCCGATAACGGATCCACAGGCCCTGCCCGGTCAACCAGCGGCAGGGCGTCATGCTCAAGCACAATAACAGCAGGCGCATCGCCCACAGACCGAGAAACTGCACCAGTGCGCGCGCAGGATCGGCGCCCAGCTGCGCGTTGTACGCCTGCTCGAAGACGTAGGCCAGAGGCAGAGCACCGAGCAACCAGACGCCCCATCGACGCCAGAACAGGATCAAAAGTAGCGCCTCAAATC
This sequence comes from Pseudomonadota bacterium, assembly GCA_021804565.1. Taxonomy (GTDB): domain Bacteria; phylum Pseudomonadota; class Gammaproteobacteria; order Pseudomonadales; family Moraxellaceae; genus JAJZHK01. The sequence continues at coordinate 2,599 of JAJZHK010000003.1, forward strand.
CATGCCTCGATAGAGCTCCGCCACCTCCTGAGCATAGCCATTGAACATGAGCGTGGGCTGCCAATGCGGCGAAAACAAACCATTGGGAAGCCGGCGCTCGCGCGCCTGCGACCAGCGCGGGTGGTCGACATGAGGGTTTACATTGGCATAAAAACCATACTCCGACGGCGCCATACGCGCCCAGGTGCTTATCGGCATCTGCTCAAGAAAGTCGATCGCGACGATGGATTTGATCGATTTGAAACCGTACTTCCAGGGCACAACGAGGCGCAAAGGAGCACCATTTTGCGCCAGCAATGGACGACCATAGAGGCCCAGGGCGATAAAACTGAGCGGATGCATCGCCTCATCCAGACGCAGTCCCTCACGGTAAGGCCAATGCAGATCGATGCTCCTTTGACCGGGCATCTGCTCGGGCCTCTGCAGCGTGGTCAAGCTGATGTAGCGCGCTGATGCCGCCGGCTGGGCGCGTTTGATCAGGTCCGCGAGGGGAAAGCCCAGCCAGGGAATCACCATCGACCAGGCTTCGACACAACGAAAACGATAGACACGATCTTCCAAAGCATAAGGACTGACCAGGTCTTCCAGCGCGTACTGACCCGGCCGATGACAGAGGCCGCCGATACGCACCGACCAGGGGTCGGTGACCAGCTGTCCGGCCTGTGCCTTGGGATCGCCCTTGTCCAGACCAAACTCATAGTAGTTGTTATAGCCGGTGACGTCTTCGTAAGGGGTCCAGGGCTCATTGAGCCTGTAGGTCTGTGGATGGGGTGCCCTGATCCTGGCTCCCAGGCCGGCGGCTTGGGCGGCTGGTATTTTTAAAGCCCAAGCGGCACCCAGCACAGCGGCGCTTTGCAGCCACTGCCGTCTTTGCTGGTAGATGGATTCGGGTGTGATCTCGCTGCTTTTAGGATGATGGTATCGATAAGACATATCCCCCTCAATCGGAGGACCTGCCTCCGCGACGATGCCAGATGGCCGCAACCGGTCCTGAACCGGCATAGACCAGGGTCACAGCAAGTATCCCCAAAGGCAAGTCTGAGGCGATGGCGCACAACAAAAATACGACCGGCAACATGACCGCAAAGGGAACTCGCGAACGATCGAACTCCTTGAAACTATAGTAGCGAAAGTTGCTGACCATCAAGAAGGCGGTGAGCACCGAAACGATGGCGATCAGCGCTGCCAGCCAGGGGACGCGAACATTGACCTGGTTGTCATGACCGGCCCAGACCAGGCTGGCCATGATGGCAGCGCCCAGAGGGCTGGCCAGACCGATGAAGTAACGCTTGTCCACCTTGCTGATCTGGACATTGAAACGCGCCAGACGGAAGGCCGCGGCGGCAACATAGACAAACGCCGCCATCCAGCCCAGCTTGCCAAGGGCTGACAAGCTGTAGCTGTAAACAATCAGCGCCGGCGCCACACCAAAGGAGACCATGTCAGAGAGCGAGTCATACTCGGCTCCGAAGGCACTCTGGGTGTTGGTCATGCGCGCGACACGACCATCCATGCCATCGAACAGGGCGGCGACGAAGACGGCCAAAGCCGCCTTGTCGTAGATGCCTTTCATGGCCGCGATGATGGCGTAGAAGCCGGAAAACAGGGCCGCCGTGGTCACCAGATTGGGCAGCAGGTAGATCCCCTTGCTGCGCACCTTGCGACCGCCGTCGTCATGTTCGTCCTCCTCCACCTCGAAGGTCAAACCATCGTGGACCTGATCTTCATCGTCAAGGTCTGCCGCCATCGCTTTCCACCCCCGCCGTCAGTTACGCGTCTGGTCGACCAGCTTGTTCTTGGAGATCCAAGGCATCATCGAGCGCAACTTGCCACCCACCACCTCGATGGGGTGCTGGGCATTCAGACGCCGGCGAGCGGTCATCTCAGGGTATTGCGTACGCCCTTCGAGGATGAAACGCTTGGCGTATTCGCCATTTTGGATATTGGTCAAGCATTCACGCATGGCGGCACGGGCCTCACCGGCGATCACCCGCGGACCGGTCACGTACTCACCGTACTCGGCATTGTTGGAGATCGAGTAGTTCATGGTGGCGATGCCGCCTTCATACATCAGGTCAACGATGAGCTTGAGCTCATGCAGACACTCGAAGTAGGCCATCTCTGGCGCGTAGCCGGCTTCCACCAGGGTTTCAAAACCGGCCTTCACCAGTTCAACCGCACCGCCACACAACACCGCCTGCTCACCGAACAGATCCGTCTCTGTTTCTTCGCGGAAAGAGGTTTCGATCACGCCCCCCTTGGTACCGCCGTTGGCGGCCGCATAGGACAGGGCGATATCACGGGCACGCTCGCTGACGTCCTGATAGATCGCGATCAGGGAAGGCACACCACCGCCTTTGAGGTACTCTGAGCGTACGGTATGGCCGGGGCCTTTCGGGGCGATCATGATGACGTCGAGGTCAGCACGCGGCACCACCTGGTTGTAGTGCACATTGAAGCCGTGGGCGAAAGCCAGCACGCCACCTTGACGCAGGTGTGGAGCGACATTCTCGGCATAGACCGCCGGAATATTCTCATCCGGCAAAAGCATCATGACCAGATCAGCGGCCTTGACCGCCGTATCGATGTCCATCACCTGCAGCCCGGCATCCTTGGCCTTGTTCCAGCTGGCGCCACCGGCACGCAGTCCGACGATCACATCGACGCCGGAGTCACGCAGGTTCTGTGCGTGCGCATGCCCTTGGGAGCCATAACCGACGATGGCAACCTTCATCCCTTTGATGATGGACAGGTCGGCGTCTTTGTCATAATAAACTTGCATAGTCTTCCCCTTGTTCTGGCGGTAGCTTCCGCCGCTTAACCACGGACTCGCGCCCGCCCTTAGACACTCAATACTTTTTCGCCGCGCGACATGCCCGACACCCCGCTGCGCACCACTTCGAGTATGGCGGTCTCCGCCAGCGCCTCGAGAAAGCCATCCAGCTTGTCGGACGTACCGACCAGTTGCACGGTGTAGACGCTCGCCGTCACATCGACGATCTGGCCACGAAAGATATCACAGGTGCGCTTGATCTCCGCACGCATGGCACCGGTGGCCTTGACCTTCACCAGCATCAACTCACGCTCGATATGCGCACCTTCGCTGAGATCGACCACCTTGACCACCTCCACCAGCTTGTTCAGCTGCTTGGTGATCTGCTCGATCTTGTGGTCATCGCCGAGGGTCGTCAGGGTCAGACGTGACAAGGTGGCATCGTCGGTCGGCGCCACGGTCAAGGTTTCGATATTGTAATTACGCTGCGAGAAGAGGCCGACGACGCGCGACAGGGCTCCTGCCTCATTTTCCAGCAGGATGGAGATGATGTGTCTCATGCTCAGGTCCTCTCCGTCTTCGATAGCCACATATCACGCATCGAGCCGTCACGCACCTGCATGGGATAAACATGCTCAGACGGATCGACGTAAATGTCCATGAACACCAGTCTGTCCTTGAGGGCAAAGGCTTCGCGCATACGCGCCTCGAGATCATCGGCGGCGGTGATCTTCATGCCGACATGACCATAGGCCTCGGCCAGCTTGACGAAGTCAGGCAGGGACTCCATGTAGGAGTGCGAGTGACGGCCATCGTAAATCATGTCCTGCCACTGCTTGACCATGCCCAGATAGCCATTGTTCAGGTTGACGATCTTGACCGGCAGATCATACTGCAGACAGGTCGACAGTTCCTGAATATTCATCTGGATGGAGGCTTCACCGGTCACACAGACCACCGGCACCTCAGGCTTGCCAAACAGACAGCCCATGGCCGCCGGCAAACCGAAGCCCATGGTGCCCAATCCGCCTGAATTGATCCACTGGCGTGGCCGGTCGTAGGCATAGTGCAAGGCCGCAAACATCTGATGCTGACCCACATCGGAGGTGATGATGGCCTGGCCCTGCGTCACCTTGTGCAGCATCTGTATCACTTCCTGCGGCTTCAGCTGGCCTGGCACCCGATCAAAGCGCAAGCCGTGAAACGCACGCCACTCCTCGATCTGCTGCCACCAGCGCTGTTTGGCTGGCGAACGCGGGGTTCGTGTCTCGAGCAGGGGCAGCATATCGCTGAGCACCGCATCCACGGCGCCGACGATAGGCACATCCACCCGCACCGTCTTGGAAATCGACGCCGGATCAATATCGATATGGATGATGCGCGCCTGCGGACAAAATTTGCGCGGGCTGTTGGTCACTCGGTCGTCGAAACGCGCCCCCACCGCCAGGATGACGTCAGCGTGGTGCATCGCCATATTGGCTTCGTAGGTGCCATGCATGCCAAGCATACCGAGACACTGCGGGTCGGAGCCGGGATAAGCCCCGAGACCCATCAAGGTGGTGGTCACCGGCGCATCGAGGCGACGCACCAGGTCGACCAGCAGATGACTGGCGTTGCCCTGCACCACCCCGCCACCGGCATAGATGACCGGACGCTCAGCCTGCTGCAGTTCCTCGACCGCCTTTTTGATCTGACCGGCATGACCACGCTGCACCGGCGCGTACGAGCGCATCTTGACCTTTTGCGGATACTCGTAAGGAAACTTCTCACCGGGATTGGTGCAGTCTTTGGGCACGTCGATGACCACCGGACCAGGACGCCCGGTACAGGCAATATAAAAAGCCTTCTTGATGATGCCCGGGATCTCCTCGGCGCGTCGCACCTGGAAGCTGTGTTTGACGATAGGACGGGAGACACCGATCATGTCGGTTTCCTGGAAGGCATCTTCGCCGATCAGGTTGCTCGGCACCTGCCCGGAGATGACCACCATGGGGATGGAGTCCATATAGGCCGTGGCGATCGCCGTCACGGTATTGGTCGCACCAGGCCCCGAGGTCACCAGCACCACCCCGGGCTTGCCGGTAGAGCGGGCATAGCCATCGGCGGCATGACCCGCCGCCTGCTCATGGCGCACCAGAACATGACGCACCTTGGACTGTTTGAACAGTGCGTCATAGATATGCAAGACCGCACCACCGGGATAGCCGAAGATGACCTCGACCCCTTCGTCCGCGAGTGCGCGAACGAGCATTTCTCCACCAGATAAGAGTTCCACAGACTCACCCTCGCAAAGAGCTAGCGACCCCACACGGTATGGAATCGACACCAGGCACCTGTCCGCATAGTCTCGCCGGATGCGGCGACATCGTCTTGCCACAGGCTTAATCGTGGCCTGACGATGTCCAGTTAAGGGTACGGAGCTTTACCTACCCTCGACGGACAAGCACCGACGACACAGATGACAGAAAGGGTGGCTCTGTCAGGCTATGCCCTCGATGAAAACCGTCATTTTTTGCAAAAAAAGCCAGTCTTGTCAAGAGCAAAACCCCGCAGACACCAGGAAAGCATGCCACCCCCGGGGGCCGGCGACGCGGATTTACCATCACCGCGCCTATCGATCTTGGCAGCACCCGGAACCGACGCCCCCCTGCCGTCCTGCAGGCAGCGGCAAGAGCGGCCGGCTCACAGCAAAAGTCGGCGTATATCGGCCAGAAGATGCGCCAGATCGCGGACAAAATAGGCCGCTTGGGCGCCATCGATCACCCGGTGGTCGTAGCTGAGCGACAAAGGCAACATCAGCCGCGGCTGAAAACTCTGGCCATCCCATACCGGCTGCATCGATGACTTCGACACCCCCAGGATGGCGACCTGGGGCGCATCGACCACCGGCGTAAACGCGGTGCCACCGATACCCCCCAGCGAGGACACACTCATGCTGGCCGCACCGAAGTCTGCCGGCTTGAGCTTCTGCTCGCGCGCCGCCTGAGACAGGGCATCGAGTCCCCGGGCGATGTCCAGCACCCCCAGCCTGTCGACGTGACGCAGGACCGGCACGGTCAAGCCTTGCTCGGTATCGACCGCCACCGCGATATGCACATCACGCTTGAGCCAGATCCCCTCACCATCCAGGCGCCACTCGCTATTGAAACGAGGATACCGGCGCAGCATCAGTGTCAGGGCCCGCAACAGAAAAGGCAGGATCGTCAGCTTGACACCCTGAGCGGCGACCGCGTCCTTTTCCTGACGACGGAAACTGTCGAGCTCGGTGATATCGGCCAACTCGAACTGCGTGACTGGGACCACCTGTGCGTGCACCTCTGCCAGATGCCGCGCTGCTATCTTCTGCAAACGGGTGTAAGGCAAAAACTCGATCTCACCGGCCTGTCGCAGACGCCGCTCCTGATCGGCAGAGGACGCGGCGAGGTCGCCAGGCAGGGTGGCACTTTCACCCGTCGGGCGCAGGTGCGCTTTGACATAGCCTTTGAGGTCCTCCTTGAGAATACGCTCGTGCGGCCCCTGCCCCGACACTTGCGTCAAATCGATGCCCATCTCCCTCGCCAGACGGCGTACCGCCGGGCCGGCGTGCACCGGTGCCGCCTGGGCTTGCGCCGGCTCGGGCACAGGAGCAGGAGCAGGAGCAGGAGCAGGTGCAGGTGCAGGTGCAGGTGCAGGTGCAGGTGCAGGTGCAGGTGCAGGTGCAGGGGCAGGTGCAGGTGCAGGTGCAGGGGCCTCGGCGTGCGTCTCGCCACGGACCTCGACCCGCATCCATGGATCGCCCTGGTGCACCGTAGCACCGGGCTTGATCAACCATTGCAGCAGGCGCCCGGTGACCGGGCTTTGCAGCTCCATGGTCGCCTTGGCCGACTCCAGACTGGCCACCGGCTGATCGAACTGGATCTCCTGCCCTTCCGGCACCAGCAGTTCGAGCACCGTGGCCTCTTCAATACCCAAATCGGGAATAGACAGCGTTTGTTGAACCATACTGCTGCGCTCCTCAGGCCTCATGCGGATTGACGGCGTCGACATCGATACGAAATCTGCGCAAGGCATCTTCGACGACGCTATGACCCAGATCACCACGCTCAGCCATGGCGAACAAGGCGGCCACGACGATGTGCTCGTGATCGATCTCAAAGTGCCGGCGCAGGGCGGCTCGTGTATCGGATCGACCAAAACCATCCGTGCCCAGCACGTGGTAGACCTCAGGCACGTAAGCCCGGACCTGATCGGCGTGAATCTTCATGAAGTCCGAAACCGCCACCACCGCGCCTTTGTGCTGACGCAGCAGTTGGGTCATCCAGGGCACGCGGGGGACGTCGGTCGGATGCAGTCGCTTGTGCCGCTCGCAGGCCATGCCGTCACGACGCAACTCATTGAAGCTGGTGACACTGAACACCTGCGCTTCAACGGCATAGACCTCGCGCAGGATGTCGGCGGCCAACAAAGCTGCCGGCACCATGATGCCGGCAGCCAGGAGATTGACCCGTTTGCCTCCCCCCACCGCAGCCGGGCGGAGCAGATACATACCGCGCAGTATGCCTTCCTCGCTGCCTTCCGGCATGGCCGGCTGCATGATGTTTTCATTCACCAGCGTGATGTAGTAGTAGATGTTTTCCTGTTGCTGGTACATGCGCTGCAAACCATCGCGAATGATCACCGCCAGCTCGTAGGCGTAGGCTGGATCGTAGGCACGGCAATTGGGAATCGTCGAAGCCAGTACGGGCGAGTGACCGTCCTGATGCTGCAGTCCTTCGCCATTGAGGGTGGTGCGTCCGCTCGTGGCACCCAGCAGAAAGCCCCGTGCCTGGATGTCTCCTGCCGCCCAGGCAAGATCGCCGACACGTTGAAAGCCGAACATCGAATAAAAAATATAAAAGGGAACCAGGGGCAGCTGATGCACGCTGTAGGCGGTAGCTGCAGCGATCCAGGCGCTCATGGCGCCAGCTTCGTTGATCCCCTCCTCAAGAATCTGACCTTTGACATCCTCTCGGTAATACATGAGCTGGGACTTGTCCTCAGGCTCATAGAGCTGACCGACATTGGAGTAAATGCCGCGCTGACGGAACAGACCCTCCATCCCGAAGGTGCGCGCCTCATCGGGAACGATGGGGACGATGCGCTCGCCGAGCACCTCCTGCTTGAGCAGGAGGTTGAGCAGGCGAACAAAGGCCATGGTGCTCGACAAGGGCCGCTCCGAGGCCTGCAGCAGCGGCTGCAGGCTGGCCAGCTCAGGGACCGGCAGCGTCGGGCCGGTGGTCTGGCGCTGCGGCAGGTAGCCACCCAAAGCCTGGCGCCGCTCACGCAGATAGCGCAGTTCGGGACTGTCCTCAGGGGGACGATAAAAAGGCAAACGCGCCAGCTCTTCGTCGCTGAAAGGCATGGCAAATCGATCACGAAATATCTTCAGCGAGTCGAGGTCAAGATGCTTGATCTGGTGCGTCTTGTTGACCGCTTCGCCATGGCCGGTGCCATAGCCCTTGATGGTCTTGGCCAGAATCACGGTCGGACCGCCGCGATGCGCCATGGCCGCGGCGTAGGCTGCATAGACCTTCTGGGGATCGTGACCACCGCGCTTGAGATCATCGATCTCCGCATCACTCATGTCTTCGACCATGGCACGTAGAGGCGCGTACTTGCCAAAAAAGTGCTCACGGGTGTAGGCCCCGCCGTGCATGGCGTAAGCCTGATACTCGCCGTCGACACACTCCTGCATGCGGCGACGCAGATAACCCTCGTGGTCACGCGCCAGCAATCGATCCCAGGCGCCACCCCAAACCAGCTTGATCACGTTCCAGCCGGCACCACGAAAGACCGACTCCAGCTCCTGTATGATCTTGCCATTGCCTCGTACCGGACCATCCAGGCGCTGCAGATTGCAGTTCACCACAAAGATCAGGGGGTCGAGCCGTTCCCGACCGGCCAGGGACAAAGCCCCCAGCGACTCAGGCTCATCCATTTCCCCGTCACCCAGGAAAGCCCAGATCTTGCGCCCCTGATCGGGCAGCAGGCCGCGATTGATCAGATACTTGAGCACATGCGCCTGGTAGATGGCCATGATCGGACCCAAGCCCATGGAGACCGTCGGAAACTGCCAGTAATCACGCATCAGCCAGGGGTGTGGATAGGAGGACAAGCCCTTGCCACCGACTTCCCGGCGAAAGTTTTCCAGCTGACGTTCGCTGATGCGGCCTTCCAGAAAGGATCGGGCATAGATGCCCGGCGCCGAATGCCCCTGCACATAGAGCAAATCACCGCCAAAGCTCGCGCTCGGCGCCCGAAAGAAGTGATGGAAGCCGATATCGTAGAGGGTGGCGCTGGAGGCGAAGGTGGCGATATGCCCGCCCAGCTCCTCGTCATCGGCATTGGCCCGCATCACCATGGCCAGGGCATTCCAGCGTATCAGCGAGCGCAAGCGTCTTTCCATCCAGGGGTCGCCCTGCCTTGGCGCCTCGTCAGCGACAGCGATGGTGTTCAGATAAGGGGTGTTCAAGCCAGGAGGGTGCAGACCCTGGGCATAAGCCTGTTCGAGCAGGCGCGCCAGGATGAACTGGGCCCTTTCCCGCCCCTCTTGGGCGATCACCGAATCGAGCGCCGCCAACCACTCCCCGGTCTCGATAGGATCCTGATCCAGCGAATCTTCCTGCATCTTTACCGCCTCCTGACAGAACGCCATCAGCATAGGGTAGATGCGGCCTGCCTCCTAGGCAAATGGGTGAAACTCACTTTATGATCGCGCCTTGGCTCGCACCTGAGCGCACAGTGAACCAAGACCATCGAGCATGGTCGCGTCGGGCCGCTCCAGGGATGAAGTATCGGCATGCAGCCAGGGCAGCGTGCTCAGCGCCGGCGCCACCGACTGGTCTTCTGGCACAATAACCGCCTGCAGGGGCTCCGTCAGCGTCCATTCGGACGAGACCTGCAACGCCGTACCATGCTCCCGGGGAGAACGCAGGCGCAGATGACAAAGCGCCAGGGCCTGGGCGACATAATGATCCGCCGCCAGCGTCATCAAAGGCTGCGGCCACACCTGAAAAAATACGTTCAGCCAAGCCAGTCCGCCGTACGCCTGCCGAAGGTGCAGCGCTTGCTGCTCAAAGTGCGCACGCAGACGCGCAGCGCGCAGCTCCTGACCGGCCAGGGCCCCCATGCGGCTGATGCTCGCGGCCACATCCTGCGGGCTGTGCGGGTCGAAGAAATAGAGGTTGAGATGCAGGCGCTGCAGGGTCTGCACCCGCCGTGGATCGATGCCACCGGTCCAGACCAAGACCTTGTCAGGGTGCAGGGCGAGCACCAGCTCGTCGCTCCACTGGGCTCCCCGCGCGATGTCAGGCACGCCAGGACAGGCCTTCTTGCCGCTCGGCTGCCCCACCTGAGCCAGCAGCAGATCACAGGCTCCGAGCTGATCGATGAGCAGGGTCAAAGCCGGCGCCAGACTCACCCAGCGCTGGCTGGTGCCAGGTCCCGCCAACGCCGACCCCGTCAGGCACAGGACGAGCAGGCTCGCGGCCCGCAACCCGCTGTTCAAAACAGCGGTGTATACAGGGTCAGCATGGCGAGCACGACGACCCAGAAAGTGCGGCAGCGATGAAACAGGGCCTGCAAACCCTGGATGCGCTCTTGCCATGGGGCACTGCCGGGGCCATCACCATCGCCCAGGGGGGGCCAGTGCAGGCTCTGCTCGACGAGGGCGGGCAGTAAAACATCGCTAGGCTCGAGGGTGCGCCAGGTCGTTTTGAGTGTATCGACACAAGCCAGAAAATCTCCCAGCAGGGCGATACTGACCATCAAACAGCGTCCCGGCAACCACTCGATCCAGAACAGCAGACGATCGAGCTCTGCCACCCAGGGCTGCTCCGGGTCGCTGCGCCGCGCCATGACCAGCAAGGCCACCGCAAGCATGCCCAAAGGGCCCAGCAAGACCCACCAGAACAAGGGACTCATGCGAAAGCGCAGGTGCCGGCGGCCAATCAGCAGGACCTGCTCCCGCAGGCGTGACTCATGCATCTCATGGGCCAGCAGCAGGCTGAGCTGGGCACCGTGGTCCGCGGCCACCGCCTCACCGGCGGCAGGCTCACCCGGCAACATGCGGGCCTCGGTGTGCGGGCCCAGAACGAGCAGGACCAGCAGGGCATTGAGTACAAAACTGGGCAGACCCCAGAGATGACCATGGAGAGCGTGCAAAAGCACCGCCAGCAGGAGCAGCGGCAGGAGCAGCCAGAGCAGAAGTCCCATCCAGGCACCCGCCGGCCAGCGGACACGGCGCACCGCACACGCCGCCTGCAGGCACAGGTCGTCCACCAGGTCGAGGGCCGGCATCGGCGACCTCTCCTGCAGATAAAGAACCAGTAGCACCACCCACAGATTCATGACGCACCGCTCCCCTACGATCTACGCATTGCTTATACCGTATCGCCCCTGAGCTCGGAAAGTCTTTCCTCACCTCGCGACAGTAATTCATGCACCATACGCAGCAGCTGCTCGGGATCGATAGGCTTGCTCAGCAGGGCACAAGGCTCCGGCAAATTCTGCTGTCTTTGCAGCAAATCAGCCTGGGCACTGCACAGCAGGACCGGCAGATCCTCGCGCAAGGCGCGTAGACGCGCGACCAGTTCAAAACCGAGCAGCCCGGGCATCACCTGATCGGTGATCACCAGATCATAGGCCTGCGGCTGCTCCTGCAATGCCGCCAGGGCCATGACCGGATCGTGCAAGGTGTGCACACGATACGCGTGCAGGCTCAAGAGCTCGGCGAGCATATGCGCCACCGCAGGCTCATCCTCGACGATCAGGATGCTGGCGTTTTTGAAACCGCCGCGACCGGCGATAACGCTGCCGGCGTCGGGACTGAGCAACTGCACCTGTTGCTGCGGCGCGAAGATGACACGGAATTGGACGCCTTGCCCCAAACGGCTATCGAGCAGGATGTGCCCGCCAAACTCATGAACGATGCCATGGACCACCGACAGCCCCATGCCACTCCCGCGTCCGACTTCCTTGGTGGTGAAGAAGGGATCAAAAATACGCAAGGCGATCGCCGGATCAATACCGGGCCCATTGTCGGCCACTTCGATGACGACATGAGGTCCTTCGACGCGACCATGACAGGAAGCACAGTGTGCCGGGGCGACCTCAGCCTGCCGCAAAGCCACCAGGATCTCACCCGACTCCGCCAGGGCATCGCGGGCATTGAGCACCAAATTCATCAGCACCTGCTGCAACTGCACGGCATCGACCAGGATGGGCGGGGCTTCTTCGTCGATGTCCAGGCGCAGATGCAAGGACGAGGGCAAGGCCGGGCGCAGCATGCGCAAGGTCGACTGGATCAGCTCCTGCACAGGCTGTACGCGACCGGGTGAGCGCCCACCGCGGCTGAAGATGAGCATCTGTGCAATCAGTTCACGGGCACGCTCACCGGCGCTGCGTATCTGGCGCACATAACGCACCAAACGGTCTTCCGAGGCGTCGCCCAGTTGTCGCAAGGAGAGATCGGCATAGCCGAGGATACTGGTCAGTATATTGTTGAAATCATGTGCGATACCGCCGGTCAGATGGCCTATCGCCTCCATCTTCTGAGCCTGCTGCACGGCGCGCTGCAACTGCTCACGGTCGGCTTCGATGACCTCCAGCTCGGTAATATCCCGCACCATGACCATGATACGCTGCGCCTGATGCAGCGCATCCCTGACCAGCCACTGACGCACGCTCACGGCGACGACCGAGCCATCGCGACGCAAATAGGTCTCGCGATCGCTCTCACTGTAGCCTCGGCGCAGCAGCTGCTGACGCAAATGGGCGCCATGCGCCTGCGACGCCGGGCTCATCAGGCCCATATGATTCATGCCGCGCAGCTGTTCGGGCGAGTAGGCGACGATATCCTGAAAGGCGCGGTTGGTCTCCTCGATACGGCCCTGGATATCGAGCACACAGATGCCATCGATACTGGAGTCAAACAAGGAGCGGTAACGCTGCTCCGACTGCAGGATAGCCTGTTCGGCCTGGCGCATGGCGGTCAGATCCTGCACCACCCCAACCCAGCGCAAAACCTGCCCTTGTGCATCGAGATCGGCATTGACACTGCAGCGCATGAAGCGGCTATGGCCGCTGGCATCCGGCTTGAGACGAAAAGCCAGCGAGAATGGTGCGCAGGAAGCCTCACCTTCACGCAGCTGCTCTTCAACCAGGGCGCGATCTTGTGGATGGACCTCATCCAGCCAGCGATCTTTTTCGTCCAGGGTGGCGGCCTGTGCCCCACCCAACAAGGAACAAAACTCTTCCGAAGCCAGCCAGCTTCCCGCCTTCCTGTCCTCCACCCAAAAACCCAGGCCGGCGATACGCTGTGATTCAGCGAGCAGATTGCGATTTTGTTCGAGCTCTCTTTGCTGTCGACGACGCTCGGAAACATCGACGAGCAGGCAGCGTATCAGCACTTCGTGCTCACTGCGTGTCGCCACCGCACTGAGCAGCAGGCTGATGCGCCGGCCATCGATGGTCATGTAGTCGAGTTCGACGTCTTTGACCGCGCCTTCGTTGCTGACCTGGGCGATCAGTGCCACCGTCGCCGCGTGGGACTCCGGCGCGGTCCATTCATACACCGAGTGCAGCACCAAACGATCCAGCTGCGTCAGGCCGAGAAACTCAAGAAAGGTCTGGTTGGCATCGCGGACCAGGCCATTGCCATCGATGGCCAGGAAACCGGTATGCGTATCCGCCACCAGCTGGCGATAGATCTGCTCGCTTTCCTCGGCCAGCTTCTGCGAAGTGACATCGAGCATCAGCCCTTCGATCAGGACCTGACCGTGGCTGATCAAAGCCCGTCCACGCTCTGAGATCCAGCGCAGCTCCGAAGCCGCACCTCGGATGCGATAGAGAAGTTCAAAACTGCTACCCTGGTTGATCGCCGCCTCCACCTGGGGGATGAGACTGGCCCGGTCTTCCGCGAGGATGAGATGTCCCAGCGAGAAAACGTCCCCACGGGTAAAGCTGTCGGAGCGAAACCCGGTGATCTGCTGCGCTCCTTCACTGATAAAAGCCGGCTTCCAGTCATGGTGCAGATTGAACAGGCGATACTGGTCCGCCTCGACCAGCAGCCCCTGGCCGAGCTTGCAGGTATAGCTATAGAGTATGCCTGGCAAATTGCCGACCATGGTCGCCAGTTGCCGGTCACGCTCATTGAGTGCCGCCTCGGCTCGCCTTTGCTCGGTCACATCGAGGATGAGCTCCAGATAAAGCACGTGCCCATCCTCGCCGACCTCATGACGACGTAGCCAGGTGTTGCCCCAACGGACCTGACCCTGGGCGGTACGATAGACGCGCAGGGCTTGCAGGCTTTCCTGGCCGGCCGCCAGCCGCCGCAAATCGTCGAGCAACTGGCGCTCGCTCGGCTGATCGGAACGCTCCATGGCTGAACGCATCAGCAGTTGCTCGGCCGAGGCGGCAAAGAAGTTCTCGTACTCTCGATTGACCCGTAACAGTAGACCGTCATCACGCACCAAAGCCATCGCGGTCGGCGAGTTTTCAAAAATGGCACGAAAGTGCTTTTCATTGCGGGCCATGTCCCGTGTCATGCGATGCAGCTCGCTGACATCCATGCCGACGACGATCAGCTCACGCCGGGCATTATGGGGGTTGATGTAAAGACGGCTGTTCCAGGAGATCCAAAAACTGGCGCCGTGGGCACCAAGAATCTCCGTCTCTTTACGAAAGATGTCCGCATCGGCGCGCAAACCCAACCAGGACTGGTACCAGTCCTCCCTGTCCCGAGGCAGCAGACAATGCTCGAGAAAGCTCATGCCCAGCGCCTCGGCACGCGTCAGACCAAAAACACGATCCGCCGCCTCGTTCCACTCCTGGACATGCAAGGTCTCGTCGAGCACGATGATGCAGGTATCGGCCATGCTCACCAGGCGGCGATAACGCTCCTCGCTGACGCGCCAGAACTCGGTGAGTCGCCTTTGCGCTGTGACGTCACGTGACACCCCGCCGACCAGGCGTCCGTCGTCGCGACTGAGCAGACGGTGAGCCTCGACGTGCACCCAGAACACATCCCCGGTATCCCACAACAAGCGGTGCTCGATATCCAGGGTCTGGCCCTGCAGCAGACCTTCCCAGGCCAAACGCACCTTGCTCACATCCTCAGGATGCAAACGACGCAGCAGACTCAGCGGTTGCGCCTGCAACTCGTCACGGCTCAGGCCGTAGATGCGCAGAACCGAGTCACTGACAAAGAGCAGCTTGCCCTGCTCGAGGTCATAGACCCAAAGCGCATCATTCATCGAGCCCAGCAACTGGTCGAGCGGCTGCGGATGGCTGGCGATCAGGTGCAAAAGATTGTTGATCAGATCGCTGTGCCTGGGCACGCGGCGACCACTGAACCAGGGTTGGGCGACCCAGACCATGAGGGCCCCAGCTCCGACCCCCAACAGCAATAGTGCCAGCGCCGCAAGCATCCAGTTCAACATGTGCCATTCCCAGAGTAGGATCTGGCTACATTAACCCAGACGCATGGACTTGGCACAGAGCAAAAGCCGCCACCCGCAAGCCCGGTCGTCACGACGATGCAAAGCCAGGATTTGCACACAGGTCTTGGGCTAGAATCACGCAGCGCTGAAACGGCTACGGCGATCCATCAACCGGGTGAGCGATGCAGGTGTGCATCATGGGGGAGGCTTGAAGATATTTCTCGATGTCACTGAAACGGTCGCCAATGGTCTGCAAACGGGCATCCAGCGCACCGTGCGCCAGATCAGCCAGCACATCATCCCCCTGGCCGCACAGCGGGGGATCGATGTCGTTCCTGTCGTCGCACACCAGGGGCGTTACTATGCCTGCACGGCGCTGCACAGGCTGTATCAGCCGCAGCGCCAGACCGGGGCCTCGACAGCGCCGGCCGCGGCTTTTAAAGCCTTCATCAAAAACCGGCTGCGCCGTTTCCCGCGACTGCTGGCGTGGGCGCAAGGCATCTATTTTTATGCGCGCCGGTCGAGACTTGACCCCGGCCAGCACGAGGCCATCCGCAGCGAGCCCGGTGACCGCCTGCTATTGCTGGACTCCTGTTGGGGTGGCGGCGGCAGCGATCGTGCCGCCCAGTACATGTTCGAACATGGCTGTGCCATCACCCTGGTGGTCTATGACATCATTCCCTTGACCCATCCTCAATACTATGACGCGACGCTGGTTCGGAACTTTCGCCAGACCCTGGAGAAGCTGCTGAACATCTCTTCCTCGGTTTTCGCCATATCGCAATTTGTCGCCGAGTCTCTGCGTCAGTGGATACACCAGGTGCAAGCGCCCCAGCCGGAGGGGGTCAGACTGGACTATTTTCATCTGGGTGGCGACTTCGACCAGCACAGCACGACACCCGAAGCCGCCTCGACAGCCTGGCCGGCCGGCCTGTGGCAGGACGGCAGCCGGGTTTTTTTGATGCTTGGCACCATCGAACCTCGCAAGGGCCACGACTTTGTTCTGCACGAATTTGAACGTCGCTGGGCAGAGGGCAGTCAAGACAAACTGCTCTGGATCGGCAAGGTCGGCTGGCAGGTCGAGGCCTTGATGCAGCAGGTTCACGCATCACGCCACTTACATCAACAGCTGTGGCCGATGCAGGGTCTGTCCGACGCGATGGTCAACGACGCCATCCATCGCTGCACCGCCATCATTTTTGCATCCCAGGTCGAAGGCTTTGGCTTGCCTCTGGTCGAGGCCCTGCAAAGAGGAACCCCGGTTCTCGCCCATGACATCCCGGTGTTCCGTGAAATCGCAGCCTCTGTTCCAGTTTACTTCCGTAGCGAAGAAGACGGCTCCTTGCAGCGGGCCTTGCAAGAGCTGGCCGAGCATGAAACGGAGGTTCGCGCACGAACCCGTGCCTTTCAATGGTTGACCTGGCGTGATGCCGCAGCCGTGCTGCTCGACAAAATGCTCGAGCAGCAGCCTGGGCAAGCGCCCAAGAGGCCGACACCGACCTCTTAGGCGAGAACACAACTACTCGAAGCGGGCGCCCTCACGGGCCATACGGCGCAAGAGCTCGGGAGGAGCAAACCTGTCCTGGCCATAGCGTTCGGCCAGCGTGTCAGCTCGCGCGACAAAGGCCGGCAGTCCGATATAGTTGATGTACTGCAACTGCCCGCCCGTCCATGGCGCCATGCCGATGCCAAAGATGGAGCCGATGTTGGCGTCGGCCACCGAGCGCAACACCCCCTCTTCGTAACAGCGCGCAGCCTCGATCGCCTGACGCATGAGCAAGCGCTCCTGCAGCTCGGCAAACGCCTCGGGACTGGGCTGGGCCAGATCAGCTCGCGCATAATGTTCGCGCAGGCCTGGCCACAGACGCTTGGGAGCACCCGCCGGGTAGTCGTAAAAACCCGCCCCTTCTTTCTTGCCTGGCCGACCGAAACGCTCGCACATGGCGTCGATCACCGCCTCGGCAGGATGATCCGGCATGGACCTGCCCTCCGCTGCAAAATCTGCGCGCGTCTGCGCACGCACCTTGCGCGTCAGCTCAAGATTCACCTCATCGAGCACCGCCAGCGGCCCAACCGGCATACCCGCCTGCAAGGCAGCCTGCTCGATACTCGCCGCGGGGTAGCCCTCGGCCAGCATGGCGACACCCTCGTAACAGTAGGTGGCAAACACCCGCGAGGTGAAAAACCCGCGACTGTCATTCACCACGATCGGCGTTTTGCGGATTTTGAGCACAAAATCGAAAGCAAAACCTAAGGTCTGCGCCGAGGTCTTGTCGCCACAGATGATCTCGACCAGCGGCATCTTGTCGACCGGTGAGAAGAAGTGCAGACCGATGAAGCGCTCAGGATCAACAAAAGCCTGGGCCAAACCGGTGATCGGCAGGGTTGAGGTGTTGGACGCCAGCACCAGATCGGGACGCGCGACGGCCGCGACGCGCTGGCTGACCTCCGCTTTGACCTGACGATGCTCAAAAACCGCCTCGATGACCAGGTCACAGTCAGCCAGCGCGGCGTAGTCGCTACCGGCATGGATACGCGCCAGCACCTGTGCCGCCTTGTCCGCCGTCATCCGGCCTCGCGACACCCTTTTATCGAGCAGCTTGCGGCTGTAGTCACGACCACGCTCGGCCAGTGCATCCTCGCTATCGAGCAAAACCACATCGATGCCGGCGACGGCGGCCACATAAGCGATGCCCTGCCCCATCATGCCGGCACCGATCACCCCGAGCTTGCGGCATTCACGGGCCGGCGCCACGTCCTGCGACGGCCGTGAGCCGCCACCATTGATCTTTTGCAGATCAAAGAAAAAGGCCTTGATCATGTTCTTGGCGACAGGACCGGTCGCCAGCTGGGTGAAGTAACGCCCTTCGATCAGCAGCGCCCTGTCGAAGTCGACCTGAGCACCTTCCACCGCGGCCGCCATGATGGCAGCAGGCGCCGGATAATGGGCATGCGCCCCTTTGAGCTGCTTGCGCAAGTTGGCGGGGTAAGCCGGCAGATTCATCGCCAAGGCTGGCGTCGAGGGCGTTCCTCCCGGCATTTTGTAGCCTTGGCGATCCCAGGGCTGCTGGCTGCTGGGATGGGCCTCTATCCAGGCGCGTGCTGCCGCCAGCAGGGCCTCCGGGGTGTCAACCAAAGCATCGATCAAGCCCAATTCATGCGCTTTTTCCGCCTTCATGCGCTGGCCTTGCAAGAGCACGTTCATCAAGGCGTTTTGCAGCCCCAGCATACGCACCGTGCGGGTCACGCCACCACCGCCGGGCAGCAGGCCCAGGCTGACCTCCGGCAGACCAAATTCAGCCTTTGCTCCCCGCACAGCGATGCGATGATGCGCCGCCAAGGCGATTTCAAAACCGCCGCCCAAAGCGGTGCCGTTGAGACAGGCCACCACAGGCTTGCCGAGCGTCTCGAGGACGCGCAGTTGCCGCTTGATTTCACTGACGCCGGCCTGAAACTCGGCAGCCTGCTCAGGCTGTGCCGCCTGCAGGAGGCGCAGGTCACCGCCGGCAAAGAAGGTTTTTTTGGCGGAGGTGATGATCACCCCGCGAATACGGGCTTGCTCAGCCTGCAGGCGCGCCACGGTGGCCGCCATGGACTGCACATAGAGTGCGTTCATGGTATTGGCCGACTGCTGCGGATCATCCAGGGTCAGGGTCACGATCTGCTGGGCGTCTTCTTCCCAATGTATACTCGTCGTCATGTCGATAATCTCTCTATCTGGCCTATTAGACGCGTTCGATGATGGTGGCAATACCCATGCCGCCGCCGACGCAGAGGGTGCATAAAGCCCGCTGCAGGCCACGTCTTTCCAGCTCATCGAGGGCAATCTGAACAATCATGCAACCGGTGGCGCCCAGGGGATGACCCATGGCGATGGCACCGCCGTTGACATTGACCCGATCGATATCGATGTTCATGTCGCGCACGAAACGCAGCGCGACCGCCGCAAAGGCCTCATTGATTTCCCATAGGTCGATATCCGAGGTCTGCAAGCCGGCCCGTGCCAAGGCCTTGCGGGCGGCTGGCGCCGGTCCGGTGAGCATGATCGTCGGATCGGCACCGGAAACGGCGGTGGCGATGATTTTGGCGCGCGGCTTCAAGCCCAGCTTCTGGGCTTGGGCGGCACTGCCGATCAGCAGAAGTGCAGCCCCATCGACGATACCGGATGAGTTGCCTGCGGTATGCACATGCTCGATAGACTCGACCCAGTGGTACTTCTGCAGAGCCACCGCGTCGAAGCCTCCCATTTCACCCATCATGGCAAAGGAGGGCCCCAGACTGGCCAGGCCTTGCATCGTGGTATCGGGACGAATGAACTCGTCCTCGACGAGAACGGGCAGACCATTGAGATCGCGCACGGGAACGATGCTGGGCTTGAAATACCCGGCGGCACGCGCCGCCGCCGCCTTTTGCTGCGAGCGCAAGGCAAAGGCATCGACATCGCTACGGCTGAAACCTTCCAGGGTGGCGATAAGATCGGCACCTATGCCCTGCGGCACAAAGCCGGTCTTGAGATTGGTCGCCGGGTCCATGGCCCAGGCTCCGCCGTCGGAGCCCATAGGAATGCGCGACATCGACTCGACCCCACCCACCACCACCAGGTCCTCGAATCCGGAGCGCACCTTCATGGCACCGATATTGACCGCTTCCAGCCCCGAGGCACAAAAACGGTTGAGCTGGACACCGGCGACGGTGTCGCTCCAGCCCGCGGCCAAAGCCGCTGTTTTGGCAATATCCGCACCCTGGTCACCGACCGGTGTTACACAGCCGAGAACGATATCATCGGTTTGCGTGCGTATCGCCTCGCCCTGCCGCTCACACAAGGCGTCGAGCAAGCCGACCACCAGGTCGACCGGCTTCACCGTGTGCAGACTGCCATCTTTTTTGCCCTTGCCGCGCGGTGTACGCACAGCATCGTAAATGAAAGCTTCCGCGCTCATAGATCCTCCTCACCATTCATGGGCAAACGCCCTGTCGCTGACGATGCACTGCCCCAGCCGGAAGTGCAATGACCGCGATGGTGAGAATGATTGACCGGGAACAACAGCGAAAATCAGTCCTCCTGCAAGTCTTGGGCGTGCAGGATGAGCAGGTCGCAAGGCAGACGCTTTTCAAGCTGCTCGGCCGAGTTGCCGGTCAGGAAGGCGGTCAGGGAACGGCGTCCCACGGTGCCCATCAGCAAGCAGTCAACGGCTTGCTGGGCCTGCTGCTGGGTCAGCACCGCCTCGACCGAGCCTTGGCCACTGATCAGTTTTTCGGCAGCGATGCCATGCGCCTGCAGCAGTTCGATCATGCCGGCACGTAAAGTGCTGTGCATCTCCTCCTCCACATAGCCGACGGCATAGGTTTCACCCATCATTGGTGCCAGCTCGAGGGGGCTGGGCAGGGCACAGCTCACCCAGAACTCCCCCTGCCAGAGCTGCACTAGGCGCTGCGCCCAGCCGAGCAGGGCCTCGTTGAGCACCTGGTGCTCAGCGTCATCGGGCAAACAGCTCAGGGCGACACGAAAACGCTGGGGAAGGACATCCTGGTGCACCACGTACAGGGGGCAGGCCACTTGTCGCAACAACTTCTTCCAATAGGCCGCTTTGGGCGCCATCTCAGGGGAAATAAAGACCATATCAGGCTGCTGTCGCTCGATCTCGTGCTCGATGGCCTCGACCCAGGAATGGCCGCTGGCGACATGGGTCGTCGCCTCAAGCTGCAGCTTGGCCAAAAAATCGGCCAGCCAGTCCTCGCCCTCCATCTGCGAGCTGTGCTCGACACTGGCCAGCAAGCCGGGCCCCAGGTGCAGGCCCTCAGGGGGCTGCGCCGTCACCGGCATGAACACCGAGAGCTTGGCCCCGGCGCGTTGCGCCCAGCGCGCGGCGACACGTAACACCCTGGCCGCCGCTTCCGTATGATCGACCACCGCCAGCAGATGGTGCATAGCTACCTCCTCGTCTCTGTGCTCATATTCGGCGATAGGGCGGTTAAACCTGTTGATACAGGTCAATCAGCTCGCCGCCATTATCAATTACAATGCATCGACGGCCGACTTGGCACAAGCACCAGGGAGTGCAGGCAGTGAATACCGTCGAAATACCTGTATGGCTGCGCGGCGAAACGAACACCGCCCCGCGTTACACATCATACCCGCCGGCACCACATTTCAGCTCGGCTTTCTCGGCGGAGGACTATGTTCAAGCCATAGAACGCAGCAATGCCAGCGGCTTGCCCCTGTCCTTATACGTCCACATTCCGTTCTGTCATTCGCTGTGCTACTACTGCGCATGCAACAAGATCGTCACCAAGGACAAGCAGGCCGGGCGTACCTATCTCGACTATTTGCGCAAAGAGCTTGAACTGGTCGCCCCGCTTTACGACAAGCAACGCCAGGTCACCCAGCTGCACTGGGGCGGTGGCACCCCCACCTACCTCAGCGACGCGGAAATGACCGAGCTGATGTACCAGCTGGCACACCATTTCAATCTGAGCCGTTCAGCGGACGCCGAGTTCTCCATCGAGATCGACCCACGTACCGTCGACGACGGCGGCATGGCCCTGCTCCGCGGCCTGGGCTTCAACCGTGTCAGCCTGGGGGTCCAGGACTTCGATCCGGACGTCCAGAAAGCCGTCCACCGCATTCAGTCTGTGGAAAAAACCGCCGCGGTGGTGGACGCCGCGCGGCGCTATGGGTTTCGCTCGGTGAGCATCGACCTGATCTATGGACTGCCCCTGCAGACCGCGGCACGGTTTCGCCACACGCTGCGCGAAGTGCTGGCCATGGCCCCTGATCGTCTCTCCCTTTTTCACTACGCACACCTGCCGCAACGTTTTTTTCCGCAAAATCGTATCCGCAGCGAAGATCTGCCGGCGCTCGAGGAAAAGCGCCTTTTGCTCGAAGAAACCCAGGCCGCCCTGCACGCCGCAGGTTACGAAGAAATCGGCATGGACCACTATGCGCGGCGTAGCGACGGTCTTTTCCAGGCCCGTGAAGAAGGTGAGCTGCGGCGTAATTTTCAGGGCTATTCGACCCAGGCCTCGACCGACCTGGTCGGTATCGGTGTGTCGAGCATAGGACAGGTTCATCACAGCTATGCGCAAAATCACAAGCTGCTGCCCGCTTACTACGCCGCTCTTGACGAAGGTCGCCTGCCGATAGAGCGCGGCCTCATCCTCAACAGCGACGACCTGCTGCGGCGGGATGTCATCATGGACCTGCTCTGTCTGCTGCACCTCGATGTCGCCGCCATCGAGCATAAACACGGCATCGATTTTGGCCGCTACTTTCAGCAGGAACTGAGTCTTCTCGACCAGCTGCCCGGTCACTGGATAGAGCGCGACCACCGTCAGCTGCGCATACAGGGCGCCGGCAAACACTATATACGTTTCATCTGCCGCCTGTTTGATCGCTACTGGTCGGAACATCCCTCCCATAACAGCCAGTACTCACAAGTCCTCTAAAAGAGGCGCTTGTCCGCCACTGAGCGGGCAAGCTTTCCTCTTCTCGCAAGCTTGGGTATGATGAGCTGCGCACGCTCTATAACAGGATTTCGGTATGGATGATCTCTCGCACCGGCCACTGAGCTTTCGCCATCAGGCCCATAGCCATTGTGTCGATTGCTCGCTCAGCCCCATCTGCCTGCCCGTGGCGATCGATGCCGAAGACCTGCATAAACTGGACGCGATCATCCAACGCTCCAGACCCTTGCATCGCGGCGATCATCTTTATCGAGAAAACATGCCCTTCGAGGGTATCTATGCCGTGCGCTCCGGTGCTCTCAAGGTCTACACGACCACCGACTCGGGTGAAGAACAGGTCACAGGCTTCTATCTTCCCGGTGAAGTGGTGGGTATGGATGGCATCCATACCGACACCCACATGAGCTCCGCGGTGGCGCTGGAGACGACATCGGTGTGCGAAATTCCCTTTCTGCAACTGCAGGATTTGAGCCATGCCATCCCCAGCCTGCAGAGTCACTTTTTCAAACTGATGAGCAAGGAAATCCAGACCAATCAGCTGCTCATGCTGCTGCTCAGCAAAAAAACTGCTGAGTCGCGCATCGCTTCCTTGCTGCTCAGCCTGGCCGAGCGTTACAAGCGGCGACGTTTGTCGGAGTCCAGCTTCCGACTGCCCATGTCACGCTCTGACATAGGCAATTACCTGGGTTTGGCGGTGGAAACCGTCAGCCGCATCTTCACGCGCTTTCAAACCCAAAATGTACTGCTGGTTGAAGGCAAGGAAATCACGGTTCTCGACAAGGACGCCCTCTGCCGTATCTCCATGGGCCATGAGGAAAGCTTGCCCCCACGTTGCAGTCAGCATGGCACCTGAGCTCCAATGGACTCGGCGCAAGCTTCTGTGCGCGTGAAGATCGCCATTAAAAAAAGAAGACCGCGGCCACATGGAAGTCGGCCCAGATCAGGACGCATCTGGCATGTCATTATCGACCGACCCTAACGATTTCTCGCAAACCCCGCTCAAGCGCACACGGCAGCTCTCCTTCATGGTCGTCGCGATCGTCATGGCCTGGGGTGTCGCCTTAGGCTACTTTGATCATCGCCTGCTCCTGCTCCTCCCTGGCCTCTGCCTGTACCCCTGGGTGCTGCCTTGGCTGGAAGCGCACTGGTCCGCCGGCACCCCCGAACGACAGCACTCCCTGGAAGTCATCCTCGATGGCTGGGTGATGGGCGTGGCGATCGCGGCGATTCAGTTCAGCCTCGCCCTCAGCCTGTTCTTTGCCATCATGCTCAATGCCGCGGTCCTGCATCGTGCCGCCACCCAGGCCTGGGCCACCAGCATGGTCTTTTTGATCATCGGCGCATTGTCGGGCATGGCCATCTTCGGCGCCCATCTGCAGCTCGACAGCCCCTGGCCTCTCAGCCTCGGCGCCGGACTTGGCACCATCTGCTTCATCGGCCTCAACGCCTACTACACGCGCAGCCAGTACCAGGCCTTTCTGCAGGCCCGCAACCAGCTCGTCGAGCAGCAGCAAGAAGCCATCCTGCTGTCGCGCAAGCTGGTCAAATACCTCCCTCCTCAGGTCTGGGAGTCGATATTCTCTGGACGTCGCGACGTCAAGCTGCAGACCCACCGCAAAAAACTGACCATATTTTTCTCGGACATCAAGGACTTCACCGAGACCACCGACGAGATGTCGCCGGACGCTCTGACCGAAATGATCAACCACTACTTCGATCAGATGTCGCGCATCGCCCTCAGGTACGGTGGCACCATCGACAAGTTCATCGGTGATGCCATCCTCATCTTTTTTGGTGACCCCAAGTCCTTGGGAGCGCGTGAAGACGCCCTCGCCTGCGTGTCCATGGCGATCGACATGCGCAATATGATGAAAGTCCTGCGCCACCGCTGGCAGGCCCAGGGTATCCTCAAACCCCTGCATGTGCGCATGGGGATCACCACGGGGTTTTGCCATGTCGGCAATTTCGGCAGCGAGTCACGCATGGACTACACCCTCATCGGACGTGAAGCCAACCTCGCCTCACGCCTGCAGACAGCGGCGCAACCCGATGAAATCCTCATTGCCCATGAGACCTACCTGCTCGTGCGCGAACGGATACTGTGCAAGGAAAAAGGCCTGATCACGGTCAAAGGCATCAGCCGGCCGGTACAAGTATGGAGTGTCGTCGATTTTCGCCGCGACCTCGGCCTGCAGCCCAGCTTCATCGAGCACGAACTTGAGGGCTTCACCATGCACCTCGACATGAGCAAGCTGAAAAACTACGACAAGGACCGCATCGTTCAGGCCCTGGAAAGCACCGCCCGCAACTTGCGCGAGCGCAATATCCTATAAGCCGGCATCGACATGCGGCGCCCATTCCGGCACGTGCTTGATGCCCTCCTGAAACAGCTGCTGCATGGCTTGGGAGCGCCGGTTGTACTCAGCCTGCACCTGCAGGCCGTCCTCCACCGCCTGGTAACGCCCTTGATTGAGCTGCCGGGCCAGGTGGGCCGCCTCGCGATGGAAGAAGGCATGCTCGATGACCAGCTGCTCATACCAGGGCTGCCCGGCGTACTGCCGGCCCGGCCCTTGCAGCCAGATCCCCAGGGCACAGAGATCGACGTTGGCGATGCGCTCCGCATCAAGCCGCCCACCCTGCATCATGGCGACGATAAAATCGTGCCGCCAGTCCTGATGAAAACGCAGCATGTCGCGCATAAGAGCCTCGGTCAGCGTCCAGGCATGATTTTGTCTTGCAGGCGCTTGAAGCCTATCAGTTTCATCACATATTTCTCGTAGACCGGCTCCGAGTTGCCGTTTTTCATTTTACGGATGAAGTATTTTTCGAAGGCGATTTTCGCGTAGTGCACCCAGCGCCCCGAGGCAAACCAGTTGGTATCACGCGGCGGAATCTGCGGGATGGCGGCAAACATGGCGCCGGTCCGGCCAAAATCGGCCAGACACAAGGCCTGCCAGGAGCCTTTGTGCGAAGGCTGCCGCCCAGCCAGCTCTTCGGCGATATTGTGCACGATGGCGGTGACCATCGACTCGATCATATAGCCGGTCTTGGGAACGCCGCAGGGGACCGGCGTAGGTCCGACCGGCGCAATGGCGATACAAACCCCTGCCGAGTAAATGGAAGGGTACGTCGGGCTGCGCTGAAACGCATCGACGATGACAAAGCCCCGCGGATTACACAGGCCCGGTACCGCGGCGACGGCGTCGACACCCTTGAAAGCCGGCAGCATCATGCTGTGGCGAAACGGCAACTCATGCGTCTTGATGACTTGCCCTTGCATATCGAGCTCTTCGACATGCATGACCCCCGCTTCGATACGCGTGGTGCGCGCATTGGTGATCCAGCGTATGCCCTGTTCACGAAACTCGTGCTCCATGATGCCCTTGGAGTCACCGACCCCATCGAGCCCCAGATGACCTATATAAGGCTCAGGCGTCACATAGGTCAGGGGAACCTTGCTGCGCAATTTACGCCGGCGCAGTTCGGTGTCCAGGATCATGGCGTACTCATAGGCCGGCCCAAAGCAGCTGGCGCCCGGCAAAGCCCCGACGATCACCGGGCCAGGATCGGCGCACAGGCGCTTGAAGTCCTCGTGGCAGGTCTCGGCATGGTCGATATTACAGATCGACTGGGTGTAGCCCTGCTCGGGCCCGGCCCCGGGCACGTCGCTAAAAGCCAGTTGCGGTCCGGTGGTGATGATCAGCCAGTCATAGACCAGCGTGCGCCCATCGACCAGGGTCAGACGCTTGCCCTGGGCGTCGATCTCCCTGACCGCCTGGTCGTAGAAATCGATCCCTTTGCTGGCCAGATGTGGCCGTATGGGAAAACAGATCTGCTCACGCTTGCGCCAGCCCACCGCCAGCCAGGGGTTCGAGGGCACAAACTGAAAATCAGGCGATGCGTTGATGACGCTGACACGATGCTCGGTCCCTAACAAGGCCTTGGCCTCATAAGCCGCCGGCATTCCCCCCAGACCCGCCCCCACGATCACGATATGAGCCATCGAGCACTTCTCCTGGTGTCATCTTGGCTACAGTTTAGATCGCTTATCCGAAAGTATTTTGACCCAGAATAAAAAAACCGCGACTTGTGGCCGCGGTGGTCCTTGTCGACCGGTGGCGGGTAACCCCCGGCTTGCTGACAAGATGAAGCTCTCTGAGGGGGCCAGGCCCCCTCCGGCATCGATCAGACGCGCTCGATGATCGTAGCGATACCCTGACCCAGGCCGATACACATGGTGGCCAGACCCAACTGGGCACCTTTCCACTCCATATTGTTGAGCAGGGTCGTGGTGATGCGGGCGCCCGAGCAGCCCAGCGGATGGCCGAGGGCGATGGCGCCACCGTTGAGGTTGACCTTCTCTTCGATCTTGTCGATCAGTTTGAGGTCCTTGAGGACGGGCAGCGACTGGGCGGCAAAAGCCTCATTGAGCTCAACCATCTGGATGTCCTCGATGCTCAGCCCGGCGCGCTTGAGCGCCTTTTGCGTCGCCGGCACCGGCCCGTAGCCCATGATCGCGGCATCGCAACCGGCCACCGCCATGGAGCGGATACGCGCACGCGGCTTCAAGCCCAGCGCCTGCGCCCGCTCAGCGCTCATCACCAGCATGGCCGATGCGCCATCGGACAAGGCCGAGGACGAACCCGCGGTGACCGTGCCGCTCTTGGGATCAAAAGCCGGCCTGAGCGATGCGAGTGCTTCCAGGGAAGCATCGGAGCGTATCACCTCATCCACCTCGCAGAGGACACGCACGCCATCACCATCATGCCCCTCGATACCGACGATTTCATGACGGAAACGGCCCTGCAGGGTCGCTTCCCAGGCCTTCTGATGCGAGCGCAGCGCAAACTCGTCCTGCATCTGCCGGCTGATGCCATGCATGCGTCCCAGCATTTCAGCGGTCAGACCCATCATATTGGAGGCCTTGGCCACCACCTTCGAAGCGGCGGGGTTGATATCGACACCATGGGTCATCTGTACATGCCCCATATGCTCGACACCACCGATGATGAAGACATCGCCCTGTCCGGTGGCGATCTGCGCCGCTGCCGTATGCAGGGCCTGCATCGATGAGCCACACAGACGATTGACCGTCTGCCCGGCCACGGTGCGCGGCAAACCCGCCAGGATGGCGACGTTACGACCTATATTCATCCCCTGCTCGAGGGTCTGATTGACACAACCCCAGATCACGTCTTCGATGAGGTTGGCATCGAGACCCGGGTTGCGCTTGAACAGCGCCTTGATCAGCTCGGCCGACAGACTGTCCGCGCGGACATGGCGGAACATGCCATTACGCGAACGGCCCATGGCACTGCGCACACCATCAACGATGACGACATCTTTTGGATTCAGGCTCATGAGTGTGCTCCTCAGGCAAAAAACTTCTTGTTGGCCAAGGCCATATCCTGCAACAGCTGCGGTGCCTCATAGGCTTTGCCCAAGGCTGCATACTTGTTGCACAACTCCACGTACTGGGCGACCCCCATCTGATCGACATAGCGGCAAGCACCACCACGGAAGGGGGGGAAGCCTATGCCCATGATGAGCGCCATATCGGCCTCAGCCGGCGAAGCGACGATGCCTTCTTCCAGGCAGCGCGCCACTTCATTGACCATGGGCAGCATCAGGCGGGCGATGATTTCTTCGGCGCTGAACTCACGGCGCTCAGCCACCACCGGCTTGATCAGGTCGTAGGTCGTCGGGTCGACGGTCTTTTTCGGCTTGCCCTTCTTGTCCGGCTGGTAGCTGTAATAACCGACACCATTCTTCTGTCCGTAACGCTTGGCCTCGAAGAGAACCTGGGTCGAAGACTGGTAATCCGGCTTCATACGGTCCGGGAAGCCTTCCGCCATCACGCCAGCTGCGTGCACACCGGTGTCGATACCGACGACGTCGAGCAGGTAGGCAGGACCCATGGGCCAGCCGAACTTCTCCATGACCTTGTCGACCGCCTGGAAGTCAGCGCCATCACGCACCAGCATGTCAAAGCCACCGAAATAAGGGAACAGCACGCGATTGACCAGGAAGCCCGGGCAGTCGTTGACGACGATCGGCGTCTTGCCCATCTTCTGCGCCAGTTGCACCGTCGCTGCCACGGCCGCATCCGAGGACTTGGCACCACGGATGACTTCCACCAGGGGCATCATGTGCACCGGGTTGAAGAAGTGCATGCCGACAAAGTTTTCCGGGCGCTTCAGACTCTCGGCCAAACGGGTGATCGAGATGGTCGAGGTGTTCGAGGCGAGAATGGTGTCTTCGCGCACCAGACCTTCGACTTCACTGAGCACCGCGGTCTTGACCTTGGGGTTCTCGACCACCGCTTCGATGACGATATCGACATGAGCGAAATCACCATAATTGAGCGTCGGGCGTATGCGCGACAGGACCTTGCCCATCTCAACCGGCGTCATACGGCCTTTTTCAACCAGCTTGCCAAGATGCTTGCTGGCCTCGGCCATACCCATATCGAGCGCTTCATCACGAATATCCTTCATGATGATCGGCGTGCCCTTGCTCGCTGACTGGTAGGCGATACCGCCCCCCATGATCCCGGCGCCGAGCACGGCCGCCTGGGCGATGGTCTTGGCGCCTTTGCCTTCATGCGCCTTCGACGCTTTCTTCACCGCCTGGTCGGCCAGGAACAGGCCGATCAGCGCATGGGCTTGCGGGGTCACCGCAGCCTTGGCAAAACCCTTGGCTTCCAGATCAAGAGCGCCGTCGAGATCGAGACTGGCGCCATTTTGCATGCTCTGCAGGGCGATCTTCGGTGCCGGATAGTTAGGACCTGCCTTGCCGAGCACCACCGCCATGGCGGTGTTGAAGGCCATCATCTGCTCCATCATATTGAGCTGTACCGGCGCTTTTTTCTCGGCACGCCGAGCGGCCCAGTCGAGCTTGCCGGCGATCGCCTGCTCCACCATACGGATGGCGGCGTCGCGCAACTTGGCGGGTTCAACGACAGCGTCGACGGCACCATCTTTCAAAGCGGCATCAGGGCGCTTTTCGGCACCGGTCGCGATCCACTCGACGGCATTGTCGACACCGATCACACGGCTCAGACGCACGGTACCGCCAAAGCCCGGGAACAGACCCAGCTTGACTTCCGGCAGACCCACCTTGGCGGCGCTGGACATGACGCGATATTCGCAGGCCAAGCACATCTCAAAGCCACCGCCGAGAGCGATGCCATTGATCGCGGCAACCTTGGGGATGTTGAGGTTTTCAAAGGCGACGAAAGCCTCATTGGCCTGCTTCACCCAGACGACGATTTCTTCTTCACCGTGGCTGAACAGTTCACCGAATTCGGTGATATCGGCGCCGACGATAAACACCGACTTGCCACTGCTCACCACCAGGCCACGCACCTGCGGCGCCGACTGGATGGCCTGGACGGCTGCCATCAACTCGCCCAGGGTGCTGCGATTGAATTTGTTGACCGATTCGTTTGCCAGATCGAACTTGAGTTCCGCGATCCCGTTGCCGATGTCGGCAACCGTTATGGCTTGACCAGAGTAAATCATTCAAGCGTCTCCCGCTGTCAGGAAGGGACATGAAGATGACATTCATCATCTTCGGCTAACGCCGGCCAAGCCGGCTATATCTTGCACAGACGTCCAAGTGTACTGGATCCAAAGTCCCCTCGGGGGCTTTTTGCTGACCGGGGAGTCTAGTGCCAGACCGCCGCCGGTTCAAGTCGAATTACCCGACCACCGGGAACTCGCTGAGAGTGGATCGGCAGGATCGATCACTGAACGTGATCCCCAGCCGGTAGACGTGCGCGCAAACCCTGCCCGTACTGCACGATAAAGGGACGGCGACCCGCCAGGCCAAGATCGTGCATATGCCGGCCGAGATCCTGCGTGGCCGTCCCCAGTTCCAGCCGCACATCGCCAGCTTGCGCCACGTGCATGGTGCCGCGCATGCGGATGGTCGTCCGCAGCAGCTGGCCCTGCTTGCAGGTATAGGTCAAGAGATTGGGGGCACTCCACGGCCAGGCTCTGCCGGCGCGGCCGCGCAGCGCGCAGAGGGCCTCGGCGCGATCAGCGGCGAGGACGGCACAGTCGATCTGCCCTGCCCGCAGCTGAACGTCGATAGGCGTCACCGTCTTGGGATAGCCCCACAAATCGCGACCGGCGTGCAAGGCCACCTCGGTGGTCACCGGCAGGTCGAGAACATACATGCCTGGATACAGAGAAAGATGTGGATAAAAGGGCGCATGCTTGCGATAGGACGACACCGGTCGGGCGCCTATGGCCAGCCCCATTTCCTGGTAAGGCCCCACCGAAGAGTCGATATAATGAAAAAAGGCCACCGTCACCAAAGCCCGACCTGGCGCCAGCAAAACCGGCTCCAGAGCATCGGGCAGGTGGTGGGCGGCGCGATCTGCATCGACCAGAAAGCAGGCAAAAATCGCCGTGCTGTTGTAGTACAGGATAGGCAGGCCGATCGCCCCCGCCTGCGTCGCATGCAACTCTTGACTGACTTCCAAAAACGCGCTCATAGACCTCTCCTTGCCACGCCAATCCCGCCAAAGTGCGGACTCTCAAACACTGATCGTCAAATCGCCGCCACACCCTTGCTGCGAGCCCGCCAACGGCATATCTTCGATCAGAGCCAGACGATTGATCTGGTTGGTCCCTTCAAAGATGCGCGTCAGGCGTAGGTCGCGCAGCACCTGCTCCATGCCCTGATGTTTGGCCATGCCATGCTCGGCGAGAATCGCCAGGCCCATGCTGCACACCGCCTGGGCCCGATCGGTGATATGGAACTTGCTCAGGCTCGACTCCCCCTGGCGGGCCTGAAAGCTGCCTTGCGCCTGCTGCCAGAGCAGAGCGCGCATGGCGCGAGTCTCGGCGATCATCTGCGCCACCTGCAGCTGGTATTCCTGATAGGCCAGCAAAGGACGACCGCCGAGACGCTGTTCGCGGGCATGCGCCATGGCCAGCTCACAGGCGTGACGTGCGAAACCGACCGCCATGGCGGCGACCGGGTAGCGTGAGGCATTGAGCGTTGCGCGGTTCAGCGCCCAGCCCTGACGGAGGCCACCGACGATATCGCAGCTCGGCACAAAAGCCTCATTGAAGGCCAGTTCAGCGGCGCTGCTGGCGCGCATGCCCATCTTCAGTTCGGTGCGTAAAGCGGCCAGTCCAGGATTGCCGGCGTCGACGACGAAACAGGTCCAGGACTCAAAGCCCTCGCCCTCCAAAGCAGCAAAAACGGCGATCTTGCGCGCCACATCACCGCCGCTGATGAAGCATTTGCGGCCATTGAGCCGGTAACCACCGCGCACCGGCCGGGCGAGCACGCGCGGCGTGTTGTGGGCGGCTCCATGACCGTCCTCGGCATCGCTGCCCGCGCCAGGCTCGGTGATGGCATAGGCAAAAAGATGCGGCTGACCGGCCAGAAAATCACGCGTCATGGGCCGAAAAAATCGCTGCATCGCGCCCAGGTCACCGCTCAGGGCGATCGGGGCGAGCCCCAGTTGATGGGCGCTGAGCAGCAACATCTGGCCTCCACAGACGCGGGCCAGCTCCTCAACCTGGATGGCAAAACGCAGGTGGGTCGGGTAACGCATCTCCAACCAGTTCGCCGTCCCCCAAGGGGCCGGCAACATCCCGGTCATCCATCCATCGCGACCGGCCTGCACCAGCAGCTCACGCGCCGGCGCCGCCAGATGCCCCGGTTCCGTGTGCGCCGCATCGAGGTCCTGCACCCGTGGCCGCAGGTGTTGCTCGGCAAAGGTGCGCGCCCGCCGGCGCAGACGCGCCAGCGGCGCCGGCAGTCTTTGCGTATCCATCTCCCAAAAA
Source organism: Pseudomonadota bacterium (assembly GCA_021804565.1). Lineage (GTDB taxonomy): Bacteria > Pseudomonadota > Gammaproteobacteria > Pseudomonadales > Moraxellaceae > JAJZHK01. The sequence continues at coordinate 35,103 of JAJZHK010000003.1, forward strand.
TCGGCGGCCTCATAGCTCACCAGCAGACGCCCCAGTCGACGCAGTTCCTGCATGCGCAGCAGGGGATCGAGTCCATGTCCCGGCGACCGTAAAGCGGCGCGATCCGTCTGATCGTTCGCATTCAACATAGGGCGTTCCCCCATTGCGCGGCGAGCATCTGCATATCGAGAGGGCTGCCGCTTTGAAAAACCAGTTGATGGATGTCGCGAAAGCGTTTTTCCATGCCGACATCGCGCATATAACCACTGCCCCCGAGCACCTGTAAGGCGGCATCGACGCCGGCACACTGGCGCTCCTGCAAGCCGCAGCGCCGTGACAGCAGTCGGCCCATGCCGGCTTCGTCCAAGCTGGCGTGAGCAAGCAGCTCATCGCTCTCGACGATGGCACTGCGCGCTTCCTGCAGCAGGATCTGCACGGCGGCGTGCCCGGCGATGATCTGCCCGCCCTGATAACGCAGACCGGCGTAGCCGGTCGCCTGCTCCAGCGCCGCACGCAAGATGCCACGACCGATAGCCAGCAGGCCCAACCACTCGCTCTGCCAGAGCTGGCGACTGAATGCGCGCATCGCCTCTGCATCGGCCGAGCCGAGCATATCGCCTTGATCGGGGCGCACCCAGACCAGCCTCAACTCGTCCAAACCATGCTGCCCTCCGGCCCAAAGCGGCGATGGCACGGCATACCAGCCTAGCTGTCCTGCGCTGAAGACGGGGCTCAGGATGAGGGCCTGTGGGGCATGGCTGAGATAAAGACGGCGGCCTTGCGCCTGCCAGACGTCTTCGAGGAGGCGGGTATCCAAAGAGCGGCCCTGCCACCACGCCGCCAGATCACCGCGACCCAGACCATGCCGGCCATGCAAGCCCAGACTGAGGTCCAGGCCCTGGGTCAGGGCCAAAGTCTCGGCACCCAGGTTGATGCACAGTTGCTGGGCCAGGGCGATGTGATGGGCGGCGTAGGCCAGCGCGGCATTGGTCTCGGCGAGCAGGCTGAGCAGATCCAGGGTGCCCTGCAAGCTGTCAGGATCCTTACTGTCCTGCCATAGCGCATACCCCGAGGACAGACTCAGGTCGAGGATGCCGATATCGACCAGGCTCTGCAGAGCAGCCTGCCAAGCCTCGACACTACAGGGGGTCTGCGCCTGAGCAAACGGGTGAGCGGCCAGATCAGCGCACAAGCGGCGCACGCTCGCTTCGATCAGCCGAGCTTCCTCACGACTCCATGACATAGTGGCCTTTATCCCTAGCGGTTTTGCCTCATGCTATGCTCAGCCGGCGCTGATGATGATGTCAGCGCCGGCCATTTTACTGACTGATGCGGCCAATTTTGCTGCACTGACGCTCAGGGGGCCGACAAGGAGCGAGCTTATGTCCGATATGCACCGAAGGGTGTCGACCATGTCCATTGTGCCACTCCTGCTCTGCGCCCGCGAAGAAGGTATCGACGTCCATGAGCTTTTGGCGGGCAGCGCGCTGAGCGAGGAATTTTTGCGTGACCCGCACCAAACCCTGAGCTTCACCCAGGAACTGGGCATCGTGCGCCGCTACCTCGCACTGACCGACGACGAGCAGCCGGCACTACGCTGCAGTGCTTTTTATCATTACAACAGCTTTGGTGTCCTCGGCGCCGCGCTGGTCAGCCATGCGTCGATGCTCGAGGCCTGTCATTTCCTGGTGCGCTACGTCGACCTGACCTTCACCCCATTTCACGTCGTGCTGCAAGAAGACGGCGAAGCCATCGAAGCCCGCTACATCGATCGCACCGACCTCGAGGACTGCCGCGAATTTTACCTCTTGCGTGACCTGGCCTTCATTCGCAACCTCTGCTGCGAGGCGGATCCCGAGCACTGGTCCAGTCTGGTCGAAGCCATGGATATCGACATGGAGGAGCCTGCCGGGGCGGCGACCCTGCGCGACTATTTTCAATGGCCTTTGCGTTTTGGCCAGGAAGAGACACGCATCCAGGCGCGGCGAACGGCGCTGAACCGGCCCTTGCGGCTGGCCAATCCGGCCACCTTGAGCATGCTCCAGCGTCACTGTGACGAGCTTCTCGAACTGCGCCGCCATCACAGCTGGCGCCTGCGTGTCGAAGCCCTGCTGATCCAGCATCCCGCCTGTGCCGATCTGAGCCAGGTCGCCGCACAACTGTGCTGCAGCGAACGCACCCTGCGTCGCCATCTGCAACAGGAAGGCTGCACCTTTCAGGACATCGTCAACGATATGCTGCAGCAAAGAGCAACACACTACCTGCGTCACTCGCGCTGGCCCATCGAGACCATTGCCTCCCGCCTGGGCTACAGCGAAACCGCCGCCTTTGCGCACGCCTTCAAGCGCTGGACCGGCATCACCCCCCGCCAGTTTCGGCAAAGCACGCAGACGACACCGGCTCAAGACAAGAGCTGAGTACGCAAAAAGTTTACTTGCGCCTGGATGACACTTTCGAACAAAGGCGCCACATAGGGATCAAAATGACCACCCGGCACGGTCATCACCTGCGCCCGCGGCGTTTTCTTCGCCGCGGCATAGGCGGCTTTGGCTGGGGTCACCCTATCGTTTTCGGCGACAAGGTAAAGGACCGGGGCCTGAATCGCCGACACCCGGCGTATCGGTCGGTATCTGGGCAAGTGCAGGACGATACGGGCAGCGACCTCATTGCGCCAGTCGACACCCTGCGCCAGACGCCGGTAACCCGGCTCGGCGTCCGCCGACGTGAGCGCTGCCAGCGCGCCCGGCTGACCGACGACCGCGATCATCCGCGGTGACCTGCCGAGCAGGGCCCGCCCGCTATCGAGCAGGCCGGCCCAAGCCAGCCGCGCTGCTTGCAAGGGACGCCCCAGCTGAGCCCGACCATCGACGAAAGGCACTTGCGCGATGACCGCCTTGATGTCGGCGCGTTGGGCCGCCAGCGTCAGCACATGCCCCCCGGAAAAGGAGGTTCCCCACAAGGCCAGCCTTTGACGGTCCAGGGCCGGCTGGGTGGCGACAAAGTCGAGCGCCGCCGACCAGTCCTGCAGCTGCTTGTCGATGTCCAGCCACTGCCGCGGCAGACCGGCGCTGGCACCGAAGTGCCGATAATCGAAGATCAGCGCTGCAATACCAGCCTGACTAAATCGTTCGGCATACGCCGGCAAGCGGGCCTCCAGGGTGCCGGCGAATCCATGCGCCATCAGCACAAGCGGATGTGGGCCTGGGCGAGTCGGCAAGTACAGCCTGCCGGCACACATTTCACCTTGTGACTCAAAACGAACCGGCTCGGTCACCCAGAGCGTCTCGGTCATGTCTATGACTCCATCCTGGCAAGACCGGCCCATTGTCCTCTGAGTGCTGCGCAAATACCAGCCCGTTGAGGCGCTGCTTCCCCCGCGGCGGTGGCTCTGGCCAAGCCCGACGACCATGCTATACTCGAAATTGGCACAAGTTTCGCAAGCAAATTGCCTGCCCTAGGCAGGCATCGAGGCTATCGATGATGAAACAGTCGCTGAGCCTGCAGATCGGCCAGCACCTGACCATGACCCCACAATTGCAGCAGGCGATACGCTTGCTGCAGCTTTCCACCCTGGAACTCGAGCAGGAAATCCGCGAAAGCCTCGACAGCAATCCGCTCCTTGAGTTGCAAGAAGATGACGGTGGCGCCGGCAAAAACTCAGGCGCTGACGAAGACCCGGCGGCGCTGACGACAGCCGTCGCCGGCGACCTGCCCATGGACATGGATGCGCAATCGAGCATCCCGGAAGAATTGCCCGTCGACACCGCCTGGGATGACGTCTTCAGTGGCACCTCCACCACCGGGCTGGGCAGTGGCGGTAGCGACAGCGATGACGACTTTTCGCTGGAAACTCGGCACGCCAGCAGCAGCACCTTGCAGGATGACCTGCTCTGGCAGCTCAACCTGACCCCGTTCAGCGATCTTGACCGCACCCTGGCCCTGGCGGTCATCGACGCCATCGACGAGCGCGGCTATCTGAGCGCTGACATCGACGAATTACGCAGCGCGGTCCAGGCACTTTTTCCTGAAACGACGATCGATGACGAGGAGATCCTCGCCGTCATCCATCGCATCCAGCAGTTCGACCCACCCGGCATCGCCGCGCGTGACCTGCGCGAGTGTCTGCTCATCCAGCTGCGTCAACTGCCCACCAGCACGCCCTGGCGCCAGCAAGCCCTGCTGCTGGTCAGTGAACACCTCGCCCTGCTCGGCCTGCACGACTACGCCAATCTGCAAAAACGCATGAAAGTCGATGAAGAAGGCCTGCGTCGCATCATCAGCCTCATACAGAGCCTCAACCCCTCCCCCGGGACGCGCAGCCAGGACGACAGCGACACCGACTACATCATCCCTGACGTCATCCTGCGCAAGAGCGCCCAAGGCTGGCGTGTTGAACTCAATCCCGAACACATGCCGCGCCTGCGCATCAACCATGACTACGCCTCTTTGATCCGGCGCGCCGACTCCAGCGCCGACAACACCTATCTCAAAAATCACTTGCAGGAAGCACGCTGGTTCATCAAAAGCCTGCAAAGCCGCAATGAAACCATACTCAAAGTCGCCACCTGCATCGTCAAGCACCAGCTGCGCTTTCTCGATGAAGGGCCGGAAGCGATGAAACCGCTGGTGTTACGCGATGTCGCCGAAGAGGTGGGGATGCATGAGTCGACGATTTCCCGCGTCACCCATCAGAAGTACATGCTCACACCCCGTGGCATTTTCGAGCTCAAGTACTTTTTTTCCAGCCATGTAGCGACCGCCGGTGGCGGAGAGTGCTCGAGCACCGCCATACGCGCCATGATCCGCAAGCTGGTGGCCCAGGAAGACACCCGCAAGCCGCTCAGCGACAACAAAATTGCCGATCTGCTCGAAGCACAAGGCATCCAGGTGGCTCGCCGCACCATCGCAAAATACCGGGAATCCCTCAATATTGCGCCCTCGAATGAGAGAAAGCGGCTGCTGTAGTGTGCTACATTGAGAACAGATATCGTAAGCTCCAGGTGGCAGGTCGGGGCTTACACCAGGGGCCTGCAGCCCCACAACCTGAAGAGGAAAGGCCTATGCAAATGACCATCAGCGGACACCATGTCGAACTTACCCAGGCCCTCAAGGACTATGTTGGCGAAAAGCTTGGCCGTATCGAGCGTCACTTCGACCAGATCACCAGCCTGCAAGTCATCCTCAGCGTCGACAAGCTGATCCAGAAAGCTGAAGCGACGGTGCGTGCGGCCGGCGCCGAGATCTTCGCCATCGCCGAGTCGGAAGATATGTACGCGGCGATCGACGAATTGACCGACAAACTTGACCGACAGATCAAACGTCACAAGGAAAAATTGCAACGCCACTGAAACGGATCCAGGATGGGCGATGATGTCCATCCTCTCCATCCACCATCGAGATCCAGGGGCGCCATGAAACTCGTCGTCGTCAGCGGAAGATCAGGATCTGGCAAAACGTCAGCCCTGCATGTCCTCGAGGACATGGGCTACTACTGCGTCGACAATCTCCCGGTCACCTTGCTGCCCGCTTTGACCCGGAGTCTGAACCAGGCGCCCCAGGCTCAACAACAAAATGTCGCGGTCGGCATAGACGCCCGCAACCGCGCCGAGGACCTCGAGCATGTCGAGGCTATCCTCAAGGAAGTCCGGCAACAGGGGGTGCGTGTCGAGGTCTTCTACCTCGACGCCAGCGATGAGGTGCTCATACAGCGCTTCCACTCGACGCGCCGCAAGCACCCGTTGAGCAATGCCTCGCAGTCCCTGAAAGAGTCGATGCTGCTGGAGCGCAGGTTGCTGGATCGTATGAGCAGCCAGGCGACGATGCGTATCGACACCAGCGACTTCAATATTCATGAGCTGCGGGAAGAGTTCAAACGCCGTGTCGACGCCGGACGCGACAGCTCGGTGGTTTTGCTGGTGGAGTCCTTTGCCTACAAAAATGGCGTCCCCTCGGACGCCGACTTTGTCTTTGATGTCCGCTGTCTGCCCAATCCGCATTGGCAAAACAATTTGCGCGAACAGACCGGACTGGACGCCGGCGTCATCGAGTTTCTTGAAGCACAGACGGTGGTCAGCAGTTTTCTGAGCGACACTTTCGACTTTTTGCAGCGCTGGCTGCCGCGCTTCAATGAAGGCGATCGCAGCTACCTGACCATCGCTTTTGGTTGCACCGGTGGACAGCACCGCTCGGTCTATATGGCGGAGCAAATTGCCTTGCGCCTGCGCCAATTCGGCCTGACCCAGGTCCAGGTCAGGCATCGTGAGCTGTCTGCCCGTATCGAGACCCTCTCATGACCGAGATAGAACTGACCATCATCAACAAACTAGGCCTGCATGCCCGCGCCGCATCGAAGCTGGTCAGCGTCTGCAGTCGTTTTGAATCACGCGTCGAGATAGGCCATGGCGGGCGTTACATCGACGCCAAAAGCATCATGGCGCTATTGCTCTCGGCGATCAGTTGTGGCACCGCCATCAAGCTGCGTGCCGATGGCAGGGATGAGCAGGAAGCACTCGATGCCGTGCGCCTGCTGATCGCTCAACGTTTTGAGGAAGCGGAATAATTGAATTTTTCTCACCGACACCCGCAGGATGACGCTCCCGACGAGCTCGATCGCATCAGCAAAAGCCAGCGCAAACGCGATATGGACAGACTGCAAACCTTGGGCGAGCATCTGCTGCGACTGAAACCTGCCGTACAGGCGACCCTGCCGATCAGCGACAGCCTCCGCCAGGCGCTCAGCGATGATGCCCGTATCAAAGGCGGTGAGGCCAAACGGCGCCACCGCCAGTATCTGGGCAAGCTGATGCGCCAGATCGACGAGAGCGAACTGCTCGACGCCCTGGAAGCCCTCAAACCCAACCCGGGCCGGGACACCCTGATCAACAATTGTCTGGACCGTCTGCTCCATGAAGGCGAGCGCGCCGTGCAGGAGCTGATTCAGCGCCTGCCCATGCTCGACCGCTACTACCTGCGCCTGCTCATACGCATGGCTGAACAGGAACAGGAGCGCAGCGGTGACGACAGCGAAGGACGCGAACGCATACGCCTCTACCTGCGGGAGCTGTTCATCCTCAAGGGCTGATCAGGCCAGGGGGGCCATGAAGTCGGTCAGTCGCTCCGAGGTCTTGCGCAAATTCATACTGAGCAGCGAGGCCACCCCTTTGAGGATCTTGATCCCTATCTCCGGGTGCATCTTGAGGACCATATCGAAGCCCTTGCGGGTCAGCACGACCAGGGCGGTTGCACTGCGGGCACGCACCGACGCTGAACGGTTCAGCCTGTCGATCAAGGACATCTCGCCCAAAGAGCTGCCTTTTCCCAAACTGGCGATGACCACCACCTGCCCCTGCTGGTTCTGTTTGAGCACCTCGAGCACGCCACTGGCCACAAAGCACACAAAATCGCCTTTATCACCCTCCTTAAAGACGTAGTCACCGGTGGCAACTCTGTTGAAAAACATAAACTTTTCCAGGGTTACCCGCTCCACTTCATCGAGTTCTGCAAAAATAGGAACATCGACCAGATAATCCGAAATACGAAATGCCATAACAGGCTCGCTGAGTACAACCGATGTCTACCATCCTAGCACCCACAGACCAGCTCGCCGCTCTTATCAGCCCATTTTGTGAAGTTTTCGACATGCCGGAAAGTCGCTAAAGACGCCGCTGCTGCGCCATGGGCATCGCGCGGCGACGCGCATCCACCGCGTCCAGATCGATCGCCATGACGTGCAGGCCCACCTGCTCGGCAGCGTCGAGCACCACCTCGCCCCAGGGATCGACGATCAGACTGTGCCCATAGGTTTGACGCTCGCGGTCATGCCAGCCGGCCTGGGCGGGCGCCAGGACAAACACCTGACTTTCTATGGCACGCGCGCGCAGGAGCACATGCCAATGCGCCTCCCCCGTCCGCTGGGTGAAGGCAGCCGGCACCGCGATCAGGCGCACATCGGCACGCGCCAACTGGCTGTAGAGCTCCGCAAAGCGCAGGTCGTAGCAGACCGACAGGCCCAGACGCCCCCATGGGGTCTCGGCCACCACCGGGCGCTCACCGGCCTCGATACGATCGGACTCACGATAGGCACCGACGGCATCGACCACATCGACGTCAAAAAGGTGCATCTTGTCGTAGCGAGCCTGGATCTGGCCCTCGCTATCGATCAGAAAACTGGCTGCACGCACCCGACCGGCGGCACAAGCCTGGCCATCCGGTCGCGTCGGCCACGGCAGGGTCCCCGCCAGCAGCCACAGACCGTAACGATGCGCCCAGGTCTGCAAGCTGTGTAAAAATTCCGGGGCCTGCTGGGCCCAGGCGAGCACGCCGGTAGCGCCCATGGCCATGGCATTTTCTGGCAGACAGAGCAGATCGACGCCGCGCCGGGCCGCTTCCTGCATGCCTTTTTCAATAGCCACCAGGTTGCTGGCCACCTGATCGGTACTGCACATCTGTAACAAACCCACCCGACAATGCATGTCCTGCCTCCTCGTCCGCAGACGATACCCGTCGCACCCGATCGAGAATCAGGCTTCGAGCATCTCCTGCACCATCATAGTCGCTCCAAAGCGAGCGGACGAGAGCGAGACCCAGCTGCGCGGCGGCCACCAGTGCGGCTGTCGACAAGCCGGCCGAGCGCGCCACCACCGACAGCTGTATCAGGTTCGGCTGCAGCGAGACCGGCATACTGAACAAAGCCGCCTTGATGATCGACAGGCGTACGTCGCTGATTCTCGCAAGATCGCGGCTCAATTGCAGATCTCTGGCCAGGCACCCGGTCACCACGATGACCGGCTCCCTATCGATGAGGGCCTGTTGCAAAGCCTGCACCTTGCTGACCTGAAGGCTCATGACATGTCTCCTGTAACGTGAACATCGCTGTTCTGTCCGATACTAGATCGCCACGGCGATAGATCGTGTCGCGGTCACGCCCGCTTGAGCCCTGGGGGTCGCTGGCGTTACCCTAAGCCATCGCTCACTTTTGAGAACATCAAATGCCAGCTTCTTCTGCCGTTGGGCGCCCCGCCAGTATCACGCGTGACGAGATCATGAGCGCCGCCTTGAGCCTGCTCGGCCCCAACCGCAGCATGTCCAGTCTCAGCCTGCGCGAAATTGCCCGTGCCACGGGGATGGCACCGAACAGTTTTTACCGTCATTTCCGTGACATCGAGGAGCTGTCGATCGCCCTCATCGACCTTGCCGCACGCTCTTTGCAGCAGATCATCCGCGAAGCCCGGGAGCGTGCCCAACAACGACATGGCAGCGTTGTTGCCAGCTCTATCGAAGCTTTTATGCAGCAGCTGCATGAAGATGCGCGATTTTTACACCTGCTGTTGCGTGAGAGCCATCTCGGCTCTGCCGCCTACAAGCAGGCCATCGAGCAAGCCCTCGTGCAATTTGAACAGGAGCTGTGCAGCGACCTGATCCGTCTCGCCCACCACAATGAGCGGCCTTTGTACGCACCCGACCTGACCGCGCGGGCGATCACCCGTCTGGTCTTTGCCATCGGGGCCTCTGCGATCGATCGTCCGCATCGTGAGCATGCGCGTATCGCTGAAGAACTCTGTGCCATGGTGCGCATGCTGCTGCTCGGCAGCCAGCAGATGGCGCACCTGTCGTCAGCAGCTTCGACGGTCTGAGCCCTGCAAGCGCGCAAAAAAATGCCCGCAAGAGCGGGCGAGGAAGAGACCAAACATGAGACGCAGACAAGGGCATCGCAGATGCAGCCAGTATGTGCGTCATCGTGGCTGATGACCAGCCCCTGAAGCCAACTTCGTGGTATCAATCATGTAACACAGCCGGCTCGCTGCCAAGATGGCCCGCGATGGGCGCGCGGGTCAAGTGCCGCGGCCAGCGCATGATGAAGGCCGCTCCGCCCAGATCGGCACTGACGCCGACACTGATGCTGCCTTCATGCCAATGCGCAATTTTCTCGACGATGGACAAGCCCAGACCGTAGCCCCCCGAAGAGCGGGTACGGCTGTCATCGAGGCGGGCAAAGGGCTCAAAGATGCGCTGACGCTCACTTTCCGGGATGCCGGGACCATCGTCCTCGACGCTCAGCCAGCAGTTGAGTTCATCCTGGCCGCAGCTGAGGCGGATGTGATGGCGAGCGTAGCGGACCGCATTGCCCACCAAATTTTGCACCACCCGATGAATATAACGCTCTTCCGCCCAGACCGGCTCCATCACCGGCGCCGCGACGCTGATCTCCACCGCCACCCGCAAAGCGGTCGTCTCGGCGCGTACCCGCTGCAGTAGATCGGGCAAGCTGAAAGTCGCCAAACGCAGGTGTGGCAGGCCCTCCTCGAGACGCGCGTAGGTCAGGATTTCATCGATCAGCTGATTGAGTTCCTCGATATCTGCGTCTATCTCCCGCAGCTGATGCTGTCTGTCCTCATGCTGATCGGCCTCGGCCAGTATCTCGACACCAAAGCGTATGCGCGCCACCGGGGTGCGCAACTCGTGCGAAACCGCCCGCATCATCTCTTTTTGCGCCAGGATCAGGCGCTGGATATGGTCGGCCATGCCATTGAAGACAAAGGCCAGCTGACCGATCTCATCACCGGAGCGTACCTGCGCGCGCGCCCCCAGGTCGCCTGCGCGCATGCGCCGCAAGACCAGTTCAAGCTGCTTGATGCGACGCTCCAGGGGCCGCACCAGCAGGTAGGCACACAAGGTGATCGCCGCCAGAGCGATCAGCGATGAGATGACCATCAAACGCATGGGCATCCAGGTGAACAGATAGAGCGGCCCGAGCTCGATGAGCTTCTGGCTTTCCGGCAAAGGCGCGATGATACGTACCGAAGAGCTGTTCGGTGTGTTGCCCTGCTTGAGGACCAGAACCACTTCCTTGTTGGCGATGCGGGCCTTCTGCTCGCCATCGAGGCCCAGGGAGCGGGCGTCGACCAGTCTGACCTGATAAGCGAAATAGGGCTTGAGCGCCAATAGATGCGCCTGGCGCTGGGCGAGAGGAACCGACTGCAGCTCATCGATGAGCAGGGCGGCCAAGGCTTTGGCCTGCTGCTCGGAGACTTTGCTCATACGGGTGTGGATGTAGGCGTCGGCCTCACCGGGGATACGTGCGTAGATGTCCGCCTGCGATGCCGAGGGGTCCAGGCGCACCACCGCGTTACCGGCACGCAGATCGCGCCTTTCCAGCCAGGTGAAGCCCTGGCGCCGGCCAGGCACGACATCGAAGGGGGCCTCCATCATCTGCCCGACCCCTTGCAGCCAGGACGCCCGCTCGGCCCCGGCATGACGGGCGGTGCCCAGGGCGATCAGACGAAACATGCCGCTCGCCATATGCTCACGATAGCGGGCGGCACGCCACTCATTGATGCCCTGCAAGCTCCACCAGGTGACCAGTGCCACCACCGTGATGCACAACAACAAGCTGCCATAGAGCTTGAGGAAAAGGCTGACCCGACGCCGCGCTTGCTGCTCATTCATGGGTTATTGAGCGGACTCTCGCACAAACAGGTAACCCTTGCTGCGCACCGTCTTGATACGCCGGGGATTATCGGGGTCATCGCCGATTTTGGGGCGAATACGGCTGATACGCACGTCGATCGAGCGATCCTGACCGTCGTATTCGATGCCGCGCAAGCTGGCGAAGATGTCTTCACGCGACAGGATGGTGCCGGCATGCGAAGCGAGCAGCCAGAGCAGGTCGTACTCGGCACTGGTGAAGTCGACCAGTTCGCCGGCCAGGCTCACCGAGCGGGCGCCGTTGTCGATCACCAGCTCGCCGAACTCCAACCTTTGCTGCTGCTCTTCCTCGCCGCCCTCGATGCGACGCAGCAAGGCGCGCACACGCGCCAGGAGCACCCTCGGCTGCACCGGCTTGGCGACATAGTCGTCGGCCCCCATCTCGAGGCCGAGCACCTGGTCCATATCATCGCTGCGCGCGGTCAGCATGAGGATGGGCTGCATGAAGTGCTGACTGCGCAGCTCTCTGCAGATCGACAGCCCATCGACACCCGGCAACATGACGTCGAGCACCACCAGATCCGGCTGCTCTTGCAAGATACGACGCACCGCCTGAGCACCATCGCCTTCCACACTCACCTGAAAGCCATTGCGCTGCATATAATCCTGGGTCAGCGCGGCCAGGCGCTGGTCGTCCTCAACGATCAGAATGCGTTGTCCGCGAAGATCTTTGTCGACCATGAACCACTCTCCTAGAACGCTCTTGTACGGCGATGATAGTGCAAGCCAGGGCCTACACACAGGGAAAATTACAATCTGCCTACAAGCCAGAGCTGTCGCCTCTTGCCCGAAGTTATCCACAACTTATCCTCAAGCATACCCCAGATTTATCCTCTTGCAATTCTGGACCAAGCCTCTTATCTTGTAGTTCAAACAACATACACCTACCATATATTGGGCCTTGAGCCGCTCGCGAGCTGATTCTGCCGGCCAGAAAAGCTGTCGAAAAATCAAGTGCCCAGGAACTTTGTACACGGCCCATCACATAGGGATAGATCCATATGCAAACGGACACCATCAGCCCCAAGACAACAACCCCGGCCTCGCTCAGCACGCCTGCAGGCGATGATTTGTGGGCCACGGCTCCTGGCGTTCTGCGCGTCATCAAGCGCAATGGCACCGTCGTCGCCTACGATGAAGGCAAAATTGCGCTCGCCATCACCAAGGCCTTCCTGGCCGTCGAAGGCGGCCTGGCGGCGGCCTCCAGCCGCATCCACGAGCAGGTGCAGCAACTCAGTCAGCTGGTGACGGCCACCTTCGAACGGCGTCTGGCCGGTGGCGGCAGCATCCACATTGAAGACATTCAAGATCAGGTCGAGCTCGCCCTGATGCGCTCCGGCGAGCACAAGGTGGCACGCGCCTATGTGATCTATCGCGATGAGCGCAGCCGCGCCCGTCAGCACGAGGAGGTCAAGGTCCACCCCAGCCTGCACATGACCGACCGCAATGGACAGCGCCGTCCACTTGATCTCGGCCGCCTGGAAGCGCTCGTGCAAAGCGCAGTCGCCGGCCTCGAAGAGGTCTCGGCGCAAGCCATCCTCGAAGACACGCAACGCAATCTCTATGATGGTGTCACCGAGTCCGACATCAACAACGCCCTGGTGATGAGCGCGCGCGTCCTCATCGAACAAGAACCCAATTACACCTATGTCACCGCACGCCTGCTGCTCGACCAGCTGCGTAGCGAGTCGCTCAGCTTTCTCGGTGTCGCCGAACACGCCAGCGCCGAAGAGATGAAAAGCTTCTATCCACGAGCCCTCGCCGCCTTCATCGCACGGGGCATAGAGCTCGAGCTGCTCAGCCCTGAGCTGGCCAAGTTTGACCTGCAGCGCCTGGGCGCCGCCCTGCGTCCGGAGCGCGACCTGCAGTTCACCTACCTCGGCCTGCAGACGCTTTACGACCGGTACTTTATCCATACCGACGACATCCGCATCGAACTGCCGCAGATCTTCTTCATGCGTATCGCCATGGGCCTGTCGATACAGGAGAAGGACAAGGAAGCGCGGGCCATCGAGTTCTACCATCTGCTCTCCAGCTTTGATTACATGGCCTCGACGCCGACCCTGTTCAATGCCGGCACCTTGCGCCCGCAGCTGTCGAGCTGCTATCTGACCACGGTCAAAGATGACCTCGACGGCATCTTTGCGGCCATCCATGACAATGCCATGCTCTCCAAGTGGGCGGGCGGACTGGGCAATGACTGGACGCCGGTACGCGCCCTGGGCTCCTACATCAAAGGCACCAACGGCAAAAGCCAGGGCGTCGTGCCCTTCCTCAAGGTCGCCAATGACACCGCCGTTGCGGTCAACCAGGGGGGCAAGCGCAAAGGGGCCGTCTGCGCCTATCTGGAAACCTGGCACCTCGATATCGAAGAATTTGTCGAGCTGCGCAAAAACACCGGTGATGATCGCCGCCGCACCCATGACATGAACACCGCCAACTGGATTCCCGATCTGTTCATGAAGCGTGTCGTCGACGACGGTGAATGGACGCTGTTCTCGCCCAACGACGTGCCCGATCTGCATGACCTCTATGGCCGTGCCTTCGAGCAACGCTACATCGCTTACGAGGAGGCCACCCGCCAGGGTCAGATCAAGCTGTTCAAGCGCCTGCGCGCCCAGGATCTCTGGCGCAAGATGCTGAGCATGCTGTTCGAGACCGGTCACCCCTGGATGACCTTCAAGGATCCCTGCAATCTGCGCTCACCGCAGCAGCATGTCGGGGTCGTGCACTCCTCCAACCTGTGCACGGAGATCACCCTCAATACCAGTGCCGATGAAATCGCCGTCTGCAACCTGGGCTCGATCAATCTGGTTCAGCATATCGGACCGCACGGACTCGATCTGGACAAGCTCAAGGCGACGGTGCAGACCGCCGTGCGCATGCTCGACAATGTCATTGACATCAACTACTACGCCGTCCCGGCGGCACGCCGCTCCAACCTCAAGCACCGCCCGGTGGGCCTCGGCATCATGGGCTTTCAGGATGCGCTCTACGCCCAGGGCATCGCCTATGGCAGTGAGGCAGCGGTCGAGTTTGCCGATCGCTCGATGGAAGCGGTGGCCTACTACGCCATCGATGCCTCCTGCAGCCTGGCGGCCGAACGTGGCAGCTACTCCACCTACGAAGGCTCGCTGTGGAGCCGCGGCATCCTGCCCCTGGACTCCCTGAACATCCTCGAAGAGCAGCGCGGCCGTGACTATATCAAGGTGGATCGCAGCCAGAGCATGGACTGGAACCAGCTGCGCACCCGTGTCGTGACGACCGGCATGCGCAACTCCAATGTCATGGCCATCGCGCCGACGGCGACGATCTCCAATATCTGTGGCGTGTCGCAGTCCATCGAGCCGACTTACCAGAACCTTTACGTCAAGTCGAACCTGTCGGGTGAGTTCACCGTGGTCAATCCCTACCTGGTCCGCGAGCTGAAAGCACGCAAGCTCTGGGATAATGTGATGGTCAACGACCTCAAGTACTTTGACGGCTCGGTGCAGCAGATCGACCGCATTCCCGCGGAGCTCAAGTCGCTCTTCTCGACCGCCTTTGAGGTGGAGCCGCGCTGGCTGATCGAGAGTGCCTCGCGCCGCCAGAAGTGGCTCGACCAGGCCCAGTCGCTCAACCTCTACATCGCCGGGGCCTCAGGCAAGAAGCTCGATATCACCTATCGCATGGCCTGGTACCAGGGTCTCAAAACGACCTACTACCTGCGCTCGCTGGCAGCGACCATGACCGAGAAATCGACCTTGAGCGACGGTGCTCTCAATGCCGTCAAATCGTCGTCCGATCTTCTCGAGGCGGCGCCTTTGCCTAAGGCCTGCAGTATCGACAATCCCGATTGTGAGGCCTGCCAGTAAGGCGGGCTTCACTTCATGCTATGCTGATGAGGATGTAGATGATGTTTTCCTGGGAAGATTACCATGCAGAAGAAGGGGCTACGCCCACACCTGCGACAAAAGCGGCTGCTGCAACGAAACCGCTTGCGCCGGCATTTAGCGAGACACCGGCACCAGCAGTGGTTCTATCTGGAGCGCCAGCAGTTGCGCCTGCCTCTGCTAGCCCCCATCCAGTGGTACTCGCCGGCGCCCTCGACAGTCTGATCGCCCCCGGCCTGGACCCCCTGGAGATGGGCGCTGCCCGTGTCCAGGTGGACGACAAGCGCATGATCAATTGCCGTGCTGACCTCAATCAGCTGGTCCCCTTCAAGTACGACTGGGCCTGGCAGAAGTATCTGGATGGCTGTGCCAACCACTGGATGCCGCAAGAGATCAATATGGCCAAGGATGTTCAGCTCTGGCGCAGTGCCGAGGGCCTGAGCGAAGATGAGCGTCGTATCGTCATGCGCTCTTTGGGCTACTTCTCGACCGCTGACTCGCTGGTGGCCAACAATCTGGTGCTGGCCATCTATCGCCATATCACCAATCCCGAATGCCGGCAGTACCTGCTGCGCCAGGCCTTCGAAGAAGCCATCCATACCCACGCCTACCAGTACTGCGTTGAGTCTTTGGGCATGGATGAAGGTGAAGTCTTCAACATGTACCGTGAGGTTCCTGCGGTGGCCAATAAAGCGGCCTGGAGCCTCAAACACACCCACGCGCTGTCCAATCCTCTTTTTCAAACCGGAACGCCGGAGGCCGACCAGGAGTTGCTGCGCAATCTGATTGGCTTCTATGCGGTCACCGAAGGCATCTTCTTCTACTGCGGCTTCACCCAGATCCTCTCCATGGGACGTCGCAACAAGATGAGTGGTGTGTCGGAGCAGTTCCAGTACATCTTGCGTGATGAATCCATGCATCTGAACTTCGGCATCGACGTCATCAATCAGATCAAGCTTGAGAACCCGCACCTGTGGAACCGCGAGTTCCAGGCGGAGGTCCGCACCATGATCCTCGAAGGCACCGATCTGGAGATTGCCTATGCACGCGACACCATGCCGCGCGGTGTTCTCGGGATGAGTGCGGCGATGATGGAAGAGTACCTGCAGTTCATCGCCAACCGCCGCCTGGCCCAGCTTGGACTGAGCGAGCACTTCCCCGGGGTTAAAAACCCTTTCCCCTGGATGAGCGAGATCATGGATCTGCGCAAGGAGAAGAACTTCTTCGAAACCCGTGTCACCGAGTATCAAACCGGTGGCGCCCTGAGCTGGAGCTGAGCCGCTCCCGACCCAGAGGTGCAGGTGCGGCCCCGACGGGGCCGCGCCCGGAGGGCTGGTCAAGGCTGGACCGAGACGCTGGAGACCCCCAGTCCGATCACCTCGACACGAATCTGGGTGGGGATGCGTTCTTTCATCGCCTCGACATGGCTGATGACGCCTATGGATTTACCGGTCGCATTGATGCCGTCCAAAGCATTGAGGGCCAGTTCAAGACTGTCGGCATCCAAAGTCCCAAAACCTTCATCCAGGAAAAGCGAGTCTATCGACGTTCTCTGGCTGACCAGGTCGGAGAGCGCCAGCGCCAGGGCGAGACTGACCAGAAAGCTTTCGCCACCCGACAAGGTACGGGTATCGCGGGTGATATCCGCCTGCCAGGTGTCGGCAATTTCCAGTTCCAACTCGCCGCTTGATTTGCGCTGCAGCAGATAGCGGCCATGCAGTTGCACCAGATGCCGGTTCGCCAGATGCATCAGGTGGTCCAAGGTCAGCCCTTGGGCGAATTTGCGGAATTTGTCGCCCTCTTTGGAGCCGATCAGGCCATTGAGCCGCTGCCAGATATCGACATCCGCCGCTTGCCCGGCAATCTGCTCAAACAGGGCAGCCTGCTTGTCCCGGCGCTGTGCGTCATCGCCTAACAGCGCCATTTGCGCACCCTGTTCGGCGGAGAGCTTCTGTCGCTGTTCATCCTGCGCGCTGATACGCGCTTCGAGTTCGGCCAGGCTCAGCGGCGTCAGTGCCTGTTCTTGCCACTGACGCTGCGCCGCGGCTGCGGTTTGCCGTACAGCTTGGCTGCGCTCGAGTTCTTGCTGCAGCTGTTGGCGCAGGGCGAGCAACTGCTGGCGGGTTTCAGCGGGTAACAGGGCCTGCGTGAAGGCCGCCAGGTCAGCAAAAGGACTTTGTGCCCATGCCGCGAGCCAAACGCTGTGGGCGCTTTCGCACTGTAGCTGCTGGGCTTGTCCATCGACGACCAATTGCGCTTCCTGGCCCTGCAAGGTGGCGATCTGTGTCGCCAGCTGCTCAACTTGCGCGCTGCACAGCTCAAGCGCGGCCTGACTGGCGGTGATGGGGCCATCATGCGATGCTGCGGGTTCATCCCGCAGGCCCCAGCGTTTTTGCCAGACCCGTTTCTGGCTGACCGCCTGCTCGCTGCGCTGCTGCTGTTTTTGCAAGTTGCTGCTTTGTTGCTGCTGGGCCTGCTGCTGCGCCTGCCAACTTTGCCAGTCTTGCTGACGATCTTCCAGCCAGCGGCTCATGTCCCCGGCGGGCACAAAACCTGCGTCGGCCATGGCGGCAGCGAGCGCCTTCACGGCCTGCTGCCGGGCCGCGGTATCTCTGGCTATTTGCAGGTCCAGCTCGCGGATACGCTGGGCGGCCAGATCATGGCTTTGCTGCAGTAGCGCCCCTTGCGCATCGGCAGCTTGCCGCTGTGCCGCGTGCGCCGCTTCGCTTTCGCGGGCGCTCACAAGGGCCTGCTGCGCCGTCTCGGCCTGCACCAGCGCGGCTTTTAGCGTCGCTTCCTGCCTGACCCTGTCGTCCAACCCTTGCCTGAGCACATCGGGCTCTTGCCAGGCGCTGGCCGCCAGCCCCAGGGCCGGCGCCACGGCATCCCAGCCGGCCTGGAGCTCTTGCTGGGTACGCAGCTGCCCGGCGAGCGTCTGCCGGTCCTGCGCCAGTCGGCCGCTCAGTTGACCGACCTGGCCTTGAATCGCCTGGCCCAGCTCCAAGGCCTGCTGCAGAGCCTGGACTTTCTCCTGCAGGGCCAGCTCCGTGGCCGATACATCGATCTGCTGATAGTGATGAATGCCAGGGTGGTCGGACGAGCCGCACAGCGGGCACGCCTCGCCAGGCTGCAAGCCTGCGCGGAGGGCCTCCAGGCTCTGTATGCGCAGCTCCTGCTGGAGCAGCTTGCGCTTATCGTCGACCTGCTCTTGCCGCTGACGGTAGGCTTGGCGCGCAGCCTCCAGCGCGCCCTGATGCTCGGTGAGCTGCTGCTGGACTGCCGCCATATGCAGATCCTGTTCGCTGCATTGCCTGCGGTTCCGCTGCAAGGGCTCGGCCAGAGCGCTGAGGCGCTGCCAGGCCAGGAGCTGCTCCTGGGTGCGCTGCCAGCTCTCACGCAAGGCCGGCAGGGTCCTGCCTTGCAAGCGCTGCTCGAGCTGTTGCTCTGCGTCGGCGACGAGCTTCTGGCTCTCTGCATGGCGCGCCTGCGCCTGCCGCTGGATCTGGCGTTGATCAGCCATCCGCGTCACCGTCTCGGCTTGCGCCTCGGCCTGCTTCTGCCGCTGCACCTCGAGGTCCAGGATCGCCTGGCGGGCTTGCTCTAGCTGCCGATGTTCGAGCTGCCAGCCGCCCAGCTTCTCACCCAAAACGGCAAAGTGGGCGTGCCTGATCTGCCAGGCTTCCAGCTGTTCAAGGTGCCCCTTTTGCTCTTGCCACAGCTGTTGCTCGCGCTCGGCCAGGCCTTCGGCCAGTGTTTTGGCCTGCCAGCAGGCGCTGAGCTCTTGCTGGCGTGCGGCAGCCAGCGCTGCCCGCACCCTGTTCAGGTTGGTGTGGGTGTGCTGCAAACGCTGGTCGGCGTCCCTCCAGGCTTCAAAAATCGGGCGTATGGCTTCAGCAGGCTCGCTGAGCTCCAGCTGTTGCAGCTGGGGCTGTGCCGCCTGCAAGGCGCCGATGGCGGCGTCTTCTGCCTGCTTGGCGCTGAGCAGCGCTTGTTCGGCCAGAGCCTGCTGCTGACGCCATAGGCGTAGCTCCTGAAGCTGTCCGAGCTCGTCGTGCAGGACGGCCAGGCGCTGCGCCAATTCAGCGATCTGCGCCTGCATCGACAGGCGCTTTTCTTCAGGCAGCAGCTCGACACCATCGGCTTTCGCCTGCAGCTGATCGAGCGCGTTCTTCGCGTCGCGTGCCTGTTCAAACACGCACTGCGAAATCTGCCCGTAGATGTCGGTGCCGGTCAGCTCCTCAAGCAGCTCTGCGCGCTCATTGGCACTGGCATTCAGGAAGGCCGCAAAGCCGCCCTGGGCCAGCATCATCGACTTGGTGAAGCGGCCAAAATCGAGGCCGGTGATGGTCTCGATACGCTTGAGCTTGTCGCTGCTGTGGCTGCTCAGGATCGTGCCCTGGCCATCGGCCAGCTCGACCTTAGGAGGCTGCAGGGCCCCGTCGGCTTTATCACGGGCACGCCGCTGACTCCAGAATGCGCGATAAATCTGGCCCTTCACCTCAAACTCCACCTCGGCCAGGCAGTCGGCTGTATGCCGGCTCATGATCTCGTTGGCCGTGGCAGAAATCGATTTGAGGCGGGGTGTTTCGTGGTACAGCGCCAGACAGATGGCGTCCAGCAAGGTGGTCTTGCCGGCCCCCGTCGGCCCGGTGATGGCAAACAGCCCATTGTCCCTGAAGGGGGCTTGTCTGAAATCGATCTTCCACTCACCCTTGAGTGAGTTGAGATTTTTAAGGCGCAGGGTGAGGATCTTCATGGCTTCGACGCCTGCAACTGCGCGAGGATGTCGAGGTAGCGTATCCGCAACGGCGCGCACAGATCGTCCTCCAAGGCTTCCTGCTCCAGTCGCTTGTTGAACACCTCGAGGGGGCTCAGTTCATCCAGTGTCACCTTGAGAGTCGCAGGCAGGGTCGCTGCACGATCAGCGCGCTGCCGCCGCAAACGCAGCACCTCCACCGGCAAGCCGGCCGTCATCGCCTCGATACGCGCTTGCAAATCGCTCAGGTAGTCATCGCTTTGTACCTGCACATCCAACCATACCGGTCGTTCGCCACCACCGCGCTGAGCCGCCTCGCGGATCTGCAGGGCCAAGGACGGCAAATCCCCCTGTACCGAGACCAAAGCCTGAAAACACGGTACCGCCAAGGGTGAAACGGCCACCAGGCCGCTGTCGTCGAGGTCGACCAGAAGCACCTCCTGCTGACGGTTCGCCTCATCAAAACTCAAGGGGATAGGCGAACCGCTGTAGCGGATATGCGCTTGCCCTCCGACCTTTTGCGGCTTATGGATATGCCCGAGCGCGATATAGTCCGCCGCCGGAAAGGCAGCGCTTGGAAAGGCCTGCAAGGCCCCTACATAGATCTCCCGCACCGACTCACTGGCACTGGCACCCACCGTCGTCAGATGACCGGTCGCGACGATAGGCAAGGATAGACCGAGGCGCTCTCTTTCCTGGCAGGCCCGCTGATACACCTGTTCATAGTGTTGAGCGATGGCCTCTTGCAGGCCCAACTGCTTTTCTTCGGCGCTCTGTCCGGCCCGGCTTTGCTGAACATCACGTGGACGGATATAAGGGATGGCGCAGAGGATGGCAGCGGCTGTTCCATCACGCTGCCTGAGCACCAGCACCTGCTGCTCGATGCGCTCAGCCACGGCAGGAATGACGGTGGTGCCCAAACAAGACAGCAACTGTCGGCTTTCGCTCAGGGTCGCCACCGAGTCGTGGTTGCCGCCCAGGACCCACAGTGAAACGCCTATGGATCGCAAACCTAAAACCAGGTGGTTGTAAAGCTCACGCGCATAACTGGGCGGTGAGCCTGTGTCGAAGATGTCGCCGGCGATCAGAACGGCATCGACCTGCTGCACCTGAACCTGCTCGATCAGCCAGTCGATGAGCGCTTGATGCTCATCCTGACGGGTCTTGCCCATAAAATGCTGACCCAGATGCCAGTCAGAGGTGTGAAGGATACGCACAGGCGACATACTCGAACTTATAGGCAGGGAGCGGGCATCTTAAAAGACCCGCCTCACTTAATCAAAGCAGGGTCATACGATGTGCTCGGGGAGCAGCATCCACGCTGCTGACAGCTCCAAGTCGATCCAGCAACGTGGATCGGCACTTGCCGCGAGCCTAGAACAGCCAGGACTTGGGATCTTCTACAGCCTGGGACTTATCCAGAGACTTCATGCCCTTGATGCATCGGACCGAGAGCCAGACTACCCACAGCAGCCATATAAAGTAGCCGATCAAGACGATGGACAAAAGCACGATAAAGGGAAAAAATATAAGCCCTATCCAGAAGGTGCGGATCTGAAACTCGAAATGTGTCTGCAGCCAGTCCGGACTATCGGATTTGTGCACATAGGCGAGCACCACACCGACAATTCCGGCCACACCGGTAACAATCCCCAAAAGATAAAGAATATACACCAACTTGGCCTTGGCTGCGCTGCCGCTTTTGTCCTCACGACTCACCACATCAGCATCTTGTGAAAATGAATTATTCATAAAAATATCCAAAATAAATCTATCTATAAAAAACCGTATGACAATAGCAGCCCCATCATCTCGGCAGCCGACTGATACCTCTCGTCATGGCCCACCTGCGCTTCTGTAAAACATGTCTTCCTCATACCTCTCCCTGGGATTCAGGGAGCTATCTTCTCAAGTTATTCATAGCCCGAAAAGTCCAGAGCAGGTCGGCATCTCCTGCACCAGTATCATCGACACCGCGTCGTCCAGTTTTGGATCTCTTCTTCCTGTGCCGGCCTCATCAGCATGGCCTCAACGCATCATACCCAAGCAGAAAATTACCAGATCAGCATTAAAAATAACTAAGTCAGAATAGAAACAAATTCGCCAAGAACTCTTAAATTTTTTGCTTGATCTTCTGTTAGTGCCATGACCTTATATCCAAGCGCACTGGTTTTCGGACGCAACACAATATTCGAGGAATAGAAGTTATAATCTTCGGCATTAACCTGCTCTCTATGATACTCCCTCACCGCATAATGCCCGCCTTGTTCAACATCGATAATATCTCGATATTGTACCAGCACAATCTTCCCTTCGCATGATTCTCCAGAGCCAGATTTAAAAAGGCACCATGAACCATTGGGAATACGTTTATTCATGGATTCGCCAAGAACTTGCGCAACAAAATACCCCTCGGCCATGCGGATATGACCTGGCAATTCTACCCAATCAAAATCACCCGTCGCCAAGTATTCACTGAAGTCAGCCGTGGTTATTCTCAGATCATAAACAGGAACAGCATTGTCAAAGGGCCGTACATCTTGCCTGGGTAAAATACGCAGATTTAAATCAGGATACCTCTCTTGCAGAGTCATTTCATGAGATTTTTGGGTCTGCGCAAGCAGTTTCGAAAAATACGCATTGGTCTCCTGGTCTGTGCAAAAAATATAGCAACCTTTTTGTCCTCGCGTCATGAGTGCTCGATAGGTATTTTTAATAATTTCATCAATGACTACGGCGCTTTCTTCAGGATTTTCTTTCAACATCTTTTTGTAACCCTTGATGGTTTTATCTCGGCCATCGCGACTGCCCGCATCAGTCACAACCTGACCATGGCGAACGACCAGATCAGGACCAATAATGACGCCAACATAATCCACCTCCAGTCCTTGGCAGGTATGAATGCAGCCAATTTCACGCACTGACTCCGGCGAGATGATCCAGAGGCTCCCATCAGTTGATAGATTCCATTGCGCCTCAAAGCCATGCTCAGGAATTCTGATATCCATTGCATATCTGTCTTTCTTGCTTACCCACTTCCAGCAATATCCAGCTACCAGTCGAGCTTTATTGTTGATGGCATTTTTTCTGAATATTTCCTCCCGCAATTTAACCGGAGAATCGAATACCCTGAAATCATAATCAATGTTCTCTAGCGTCGAGTTGGCCGTCTCACGTATCTGTAGCGCGGCATCCAGCCATGCCAGGTAGCCATCAGAGCCATTACAGCGAAACTGCGATCTTAACTCCATGCGATGAAGATTAGCATCCAGTTTATTAGACCAAAATTGAATTTCATCAAGAGAACCGACATCATTTAAAGTGACACGCTGCCTTTCATCAAGAAAAAAAACAGCAAGCTTTGATGCATTGATAATTTCTTTGATCTGGTTTTCACCATAATTGCCGTACAACCCTGACTTCTCATTGAGTCTGTGTGCCTCATCTACAATAAGTGCATCAAAAAAGTCAGGAACCGTACCGATATAAGAGCCAGAGCCCTTGAACATATTATTTATTTTTGTTTTAGCCAGCGTTCCGGTCAGCTTTGCAGCAAATACTGCACGTGGTGCAGCATTCTTGGAAACATACTGTGTGGTCATTTCTCGCCTGGTCAGCTCAACCAACAAGTTGATGGCTACTACAGATTTTCCTGTACCCGGACCACCTTCGACAATCAAAACTTGTTTTCGACCTTTCTGCGCCTTATGCGCCAGATCAATAGCCGTCTCGTAAACCAGTTTCTGATCATCGATCATCAGGAACTCCTGTTGACCGCTCAGCATAGCAGTAAGGCTATCAGCCAGCCCTTTGGAGGGTTTTATTCGGCCATGCTCGATACGGTACATGATATTGTCGCTATCACCGTACTTGACATGTTTCTTAAGAAATTTAGACAGCTTTCTAGCATCTGAGGAAATAAAAACAGGCGCCTTACTGGTGTGCGCAGCATAGAAAGGATCATTAACCGCAGAGTCCACAGAAAGATTGTGCAGGTAGGCACAGGGCATGAGCCTTATGTCTTCATGACGGACTGTTTCATTATAATCTTCTATCAGGGCTGCATAAGTCCAGGCCTGATATGAAGGATGACTTGTTTCCCTTTCAGAACCAGCTAAAAAGGTGAGCACAACGCCATCCTTATGAGTTCTTTTTACTTCACTCCATTGCTTGAGTTCGATAATAATAGCGGTATCATGCCTGCTTTCATCCTTACCTGTCAGGATAAAATCGATGCGCTTGCTGGTTAGTGGCAAAACGTACTCAATAGAAACACCAGAGTCTTCAGGAATATCGGGATCAACCAGCACCTTAAACATGTACTGCATGGAGTTTTTCCATGAAAGCACTTCATTTTTAGATGGGCGCTTGAATAATTTCCTTTCAAACTCAGAGAGAATGATGCTTTCTATGGCATTCATGCCGACATCTTCAATAAACTTTCCCTTGCTACCACTGTATACCAGCATAATCAATATTCCGTGTATTTTTTTGAGCTGCCCCTTACCTTGTCTTCTGGGTATTTAGACTCATTTATTTTAATTTTTCTTGTCGCTGCCTCGAGCAGGTCAACATCCATCTGATCTGCCAGGCGCAGCAAATAAAGAAAAACATCTGCCATTTCCTCTACCGCAGCCTTACGTTGCTCCTGCGTCAGATGCCTTGACTGCTCCTCAGTGAGCCACTGAAATACCTCCAGCAGTTCGCCTGCTTCACCCGCCAAAGCCATAGACAAGTTTTTCGGGGAATGAAATTGGCCCCAATCACGTGCCAGTGCGAATTTTCGAAGATTTTCTTTGATTTCATTGAGACAGTTCATTGATTATGTCCATATCGCAGCAGATCATTCTTGTGCGGATGGAGTGTCTGGCCCTGCAACAAACCGCCAAACTCACAACCCACCCATGCCCAAGCTTCCCTTCATCACCCAATCCATATTTGCACACTTAATCTATCAGCAAAAGTCATGCTGCAATCGCTGCAGAACATTTCCGGCAGAAAGCAGTTCTCATCAAGCGGTCATAGACACCCTGCAGAAGATGACTCTCGTCTTCTTGCGCTTAATATCGGCGTCAATCCATGAGCATACCATGATCCATAGATCTTCATAGCATCTCATACCCAGCATTGAGCAAGTCATGTCATAAATAGCATGCCTGCATTTCGGATGAAAAGAGCACCCCTAAGCTAGCTCAGAGGCTATGCAGGGTGTCTGACCACCATAGCGCACACATTGCGATTTGGTGTGTGCGCTGACCCTTGTCTGATAAGCAGAGCGATCCATGCTCCAAGAGGCGCAGGAGTTCCATGAACACCTTGCCATTCAGTTTGCCTTCATGCACCATAAGTCGCTGCAAACCCTGAGCACTGATAGCAGACAACATCAAGCCCTCCGCTGGTGTCATTGCCACCGGAGTATTGTACGGTTGCCCCGGAACTCCATGCATAACACGCAGAGCCCATGCCAGCTGCTCTGCCGTCTCGTTCTGCCAGACGCTCACCAGCTGAGCATCCCGTGGACCAACGCTATACGGCGACTTTTGAACCATAGCCCCCATGATATGTATCAGCCGGCTGAGGAATGCGAGGGGGGTCAACTGCTTGCCAAATTTCATTGCGAGCTCTCTGCCGCCGCCCTGCTGACTTCATCACCTAATTAAACTGTGTGGCACGAAGGACCCATCCTTCCGCATCTGTGCTAGCCCGCATATTCCTCTTCATTGCCCTTGGAGAGATACCCAGATAGAAATACGCCTGCTCAGCCTCCTGAAGCAAAGGCTACCAACCACGTGGTGAGTGACCCGGCCTTTTTTATAATACCCGGTGACCGCATCAAGCGATCGGGCATCGAGATACCTGATGAAGCGTGTACTTTTGTAATCTGAACTGTGCAGATAGTGCTGAATCATTACAGAGCACCATCATACCTGACATGCCTAATGCCAATTTTGTGGTTTTACTTTGTAAGACCCTAGTACGCACACTGTCTCAAAAGCGCCTCTGCGCTCAATAGCTACGGCATTGAAAGAGATTTTTGATGGGCTATTGGCTTTCCCGCCGGAAACCAGGGCCTTGGCCATGCCAAGAATAGGCACACCAACAAGTGCAATGGACACGGAAGGATGAGCTCCAAGCCATGCACTTAGAACCTAGCTTATTGTGACAATCACAGACACAGCTGCTCCGGCATACCGACCGTGCTTGGTAATGTGATGGATTTCCAGGACAGTAAGAATGTTTGATTCAAACACACTCTCTTCAGAGGCTAAGCGGTGGGCTTGCTCTTGCTCTGTCATACGGAAAATGTGCTCAGCACCATCAGGAATTATTTGCCCAAATCCAGCCTAGGCCTCTGCAGGAGGCAATGGTCCTGACCAATTATGGGGTCTTGTGGGGGACTTACTTGCCGGCGTTGAGCCGGCTCTTCGCGCGCGATGACACGACGAAAATCTCCCCCTACCCGCTCCCAGAGAGCTGCTCATGGCATTTCTGTCGCTACGAGCGACCGAGGATAACTCTATCGTATTGGCAACTGGTGGACTGGAGAACAGCAGACCAGGAGCGACTACCCCCTGCCAGCAGGCTGCCCAGTAAGCGCGATTTTTTCCATGAAAAAATCCCATCCTGCCCGCTCTAGTGACATTAATCCCAAAAGGTACAAGCGCCACGAATAATGAATTGCTCATTGGGCAAGGCGCCAAAGACTTTTTATGGAGCGCTTAGAAAGAACAAATGGCGGAGAGGGTGGGATTTGAACCCACGGTAGGGGAAACCCCTACTTCGGATTTCGAGTCCGACCCGTTCAGCCGCTCCGGCACCTCTCCGCAAGGGCGCCAAAGATACCTGCTTCAGCGCCCGCTGACAAGTCATTTCACAGAGGAACGTCGTCGACCGTATCAGCTGCGGTCTGGATCGCCTTGTTGGCCGTATTACCAGCCACGGGGATGATAGAAACCACCGCCCCGACCAGACGCATGGGCACGGTCACCAGCTTGGTCAGGAAGCAACCGCTGAGGCTGCTCGCCAGCAACCCCACGATCACCGCTCGGGTGGCCCACTGCACCATCGTACGTTGACGCTGACTCGTAACATGCATCTTCTTCTCTCCCTGTATGAACGCTGTTGTCTGGCTTAGTCTAGCTCAGGCTCCATCAAACTGGATACCCAGTCGTGCGCCGACCTCTTCATAAGCCTCCACCACCCCACCGAGTCCCTGGCGGAACCTGTCCTTGTCGAGCTTCTTGCGGGTTTCTTTATCCCATAGACGGCAGCCATCCGGAGAGAACTCATCGCCGAGCAGAATCTCACCGTGATGCACACCAAACTCAAGTTTGAAATCGACCAGGAGCATGCCTCCAGCCACGAACAGTTCGCGCAGCACCGCGTTGACCTGCATCGACAGCTCGCGCATACGGTCCAGTTGTGCCTGGGTGGCCCAGCCGAACGACAGGGCGTGCGATTCATTGATCATCGGATCGCCGAGGCCGTCGTTCTTCAGAAAAAGCTCATAGGTCGGCGGCGTCAAGGCCAGACCTTCCTCGATGCCCAGGCGCTTGCACAGCGAGCCTGCGGCGAAATTACGCACCACGCATTCGACCGGGATCATCTGCAGGCGCTTGACCAGGGCCTCGGTCGGGCCGAGCTGACGCACAAAATGACTGGCGATACCCGCCGCTGCCAGCTTGCCCATGATGAAGCTGTTGAAGGTGTTGTTGACCCGGCCTTTACGCTCGAGCTGCTCAAGCTTTTGCCCATTGAAGGCCGAGGTGTCATCGCGGTACTCCATCACCAGCAAGTCTGCGTCCGTGGTCGCATAGACCGACTTGGCCTTACCTTTATAGAGCAACTGCTGCTTTTCCATGATCATCTCTCTTTATGGGGTCGTCGCCGGCCAGGCTTTCTGGATACGCTGCAGAAGCGCTCGACTGAGCTCGGCGTCAGCGGGTGTCTCGTCATCATTCTGCAAGGCCAGCTGCCAGTTATCGACGCTGCGCGACAGGCGCATCTGGACATTCTCGGCGCCCTTGGCCGCCTTGGCGATGTGCAGATAGATCAAGGCCAGCGACCTGTCCTTGTCCTTCACCGGCAGGTGCGCCCGCTCGGCAACCTGATTGAGCTGATCCCAGGTCAGATCGAAACCGGCACCGCCAATATAGAGCACCGGAAAGCCGTTGCCGTCTCGCCCCAAACTCAATTGCCAGTGCACGACCGCGCCCGGCACCTGGGTGGGGCCCTGGTCCGCGGCAGCAAGCACCAAAGGCTGCGGCGGCGGCAGCTCGTCCTTGCCGTGATGGACCTGGGTCTGCGCATGCGGCGACAGATCCGGCACCGGGAAAAGCTCCTGCGCTGGCCGCATCGTCAAGCCTGCCGGCGCCACCGGAGCGGGCGTCGACTTGGCCTGCAAGAACGCCGAATTCCGGTGAAAAAGGTAACAGCCGGCCAGCTGTGTCAGAACGAACACGAGAACCAGGGAAAGGCTCAGTCTCACAATAGACCTGCCTGCTCGAGGGCGGCGCGTACGATGGGTTCTGACTCAGGCGTCATCCAGGTCAGCGGCATACGTATGCCGGTGTCGATACGACCCATGGCGTGCAAGGCCCACTTGACGGGAATGGGGCTGGACTCGATGAACAGGTCACGATGCAAGGCACGCAACGGCGCATCGATACGCAGGACTTCGGCCTCGTCACCTTCCATCGCGGCATTGCACAAAGCCGACATCGCCGCTGGCGCGACATTCGCCGTCACCGAGATATTGCCACGTGCACCACGCAGCATGAGCTCGCCCGCTGTGGCATCGTCGCCCGAGTAGACGGCGATACGCCCCTTGAGCCCATGCATAAGCTCAACGCCGCGCGCCAGCTGTCCGGTCGCATCCTTGATGCCAACGATACCGGGGACATCGGCAAGACGCCAGACCGTGGCATTGTGCAGGTCGACCCCGGTGCGCCCTGGCACGTTGTAGAGTATCTGCGGAATATTCACCTGCTCGGCGATGGTGCGATGATGGCGATAAAGACCTTCCTGGGTCGGCCGATTGTAGTACGGCGTCACCACCAGGCAGGCGTCGACGCCGAGCTGCGCCGCCGCCGCGGTCAGTTCCACGGCTTCTCGCGTCGAGTTGGCGCCGGTCCCTGCGATCACCTTGATCCGGCCTGCCGCCACCCGCACCACCTCAGCGATGACACCGAGATGCTCTTCGACGTCCAGCGTCGCCGACTCGCCTGTCGTACCTACCGCGACGATGCCGTGTGTCCCCGACTGCACATGCCACTCGACCAGCCCCGCCAAGGCAGCTTCATCAACAGCCCCATCAGGGCGCATGGGAGTGACCATGGCCACCAGACTGCCCACTATCATCAGAACGTCTCCACCCCTTAAAGGCGACATCTTACCGCCCGCCTGCGCTCAGGTGCAAATCGCAAATGCGCACGCAGGGCCTGGAGAACACGATACAATGAAAAAGACCCGCGTAAGGAGTTCTATCATGCCTGCGTCCACCCATCTGGCCCTCGCCGGTCTGCACTGTGCCAGTTGTGTCCAGCGTGTCAAAAATGCGCTCGAGGCGGTCCCCGGTGTCCAGGCGGCACAGGTCAATCTGGCCGACCGCAGCGCTGAAGTGCGGGGACAGGCCGATGACGAGCAACTGCTCGCAGCCGTGCGCGCCACGGGCTTTCAGGCCTGGATCATCCATGATGCCCAAGAGGCGCTCGACACCCAGGAACGCGTCGCACGTCAGGAGTATCGGCAAAAGCTCTGGCGCACCAGCCTGGGTCTGCTCTTTGGCATGGTGCTGATGTTCAATATGCATCACCTGGCCGGCTTGTCTGCGCTGCGCCGCCCGGATCAGCGCGAGCTCCTGGCCTGGGCCCTGGCCTGCGCCGCTGTCATGCTGGCCAGCGGCTGGCACTTTTTTATAGGCGCCTGGTCCTCCTTGCGGCAAAAAAGCGCTAGCATGGACACCTTGATCGTCCTCGGCACCCTCGCTGCCTGGGGCTACTCCCTGTTCGTCATCACCCTGCCCGAGCATCTGCCCGTCGATGCGCGCCATGTCTACTTTGAGGCTGCTGTGATGATCATCGCCCTGGTCAACCTGGGCAGCCTGCTGGAGACCCGCGCTCGCCGTAATGCGCAGAGCGCCATCCGGGAACTGATCGCCCTGCAGCCCAACACGGCCACCTTGCTGACACCGGAGGGACCGCGCACCGTCAGCATCAAGGATCTCCGCCCGGGAGATCGTCTGCTGCTGCGGCCCGGCGAGCGTATCGCCGTCGATGGCACCCTGGTTCAGGGTGAACTGCGCGTCGACGAGTCCATGCTCAGCGGCGAGTACCAGCCCATACTCAAGCAAGTCGGCAGTCATCTCCACGCCGGCAGCCAGGGCATGAGCGGCAGTGCCGAGCTGGAGGTCACCCATATCGGCGAGGAGACCTCGCTGGCCGAGATCATCCGCCGCGTGCGCGAAGCACAGAACGCCCGCCCTCCGATCGCCAACCTGGTCGATCGTATCGCCGGCGCCTTCGTCCCGGCGGTGATCATACTCGCCCTGCTGACACTCAGTATCTGGCTGTTCGTCGGCCCCAGCCCGCGCCTCACCCATGCGCTGGTCGCCATGGTTTCGGTGCTCATCATCGCCTGTCCCTGCGCCCTGGGCCTGGCCGTTCCGATGTCCATCATGATGGCCTCCAGCCTGGCTTCGCGCCATGGCGTCCTCATCCGCGACGGTGCCGCCTTGCAAATGGCCAGCCGGATGAGCACGGTCATTTTTGACAAAACGGGCACCCTGACCCTGGGGCAGGGATCGCTCACCCACATCGAGGCTTTCGGCACCTGGCAGCCGCAGTCCCTGCTACCTTGGGCGGCCAGCGCGGAATTTGCCTCGGAGCATGTCTTTGCGCGCGCTATCGTCCAGCACTTTGCCGCCACCGACCTGCTGCGTCCACCCTGCGATCACTTTGAGTCTTTTCCAGGTGCCGGTGTGCGCGGCCAGGTGGAAGGCCATGACATCCTGCTCGGCACCCCGGCGCTGCTGCAGGCCCAAGGCGTCGATACGCAGGCGGCGCAAGACCATCTCGGTCGCTGGGGACGTGAGGGGATCAGCCCGGTGCTGATGGCTGTCGACCGCGAACTCGCTGGCATCTTCGGCATCAGCGACACCCTGCGCCCGGAGGCGCGCGTCGCCCTGGGACGTCTGCGTCAGATCGGCCTACGCACCTGTCTGCTCAGCGGTGATAGCGCCGAACACGCTGCCCGCATCGCCGAAGAACTTGGTATCGACACCTACTGGGGCGGCATGACCCCGGCCGACAAGCTGCGCATCATCCATCAGGAGCAGGTACGCGGCGAGATCGTCGGCATGGTCGGCGACGGCATCAACGACGCCCCGGCCCTGGCCGCCGCCGATGTCGGCTTCGCCATAGGCCAGGGCACCGATGTGGCGATGGCCGCCAGCGGCATCACC
Source organism: Pseudomonadota bacterium (assembly GCA_021804565.1). Classification (GTDB taxonomy): domain Bacteria; phylum Pseudomonadota; class Gammaproteobacteria; order Pseudomonadales; family Moraxellaceae; genus JAJZHK01. The sequence continues at coordinate 66,655 of JAJZHK010000003.1, forward strand.
TTGACCGGCAGCGACCTGAAGAAGATCTTCATCGCCATACGCCTGTCACGCGCCACCTTGCGCAATATCCACCAGAACCTGTGGGCGGCTTTCATCTACAACCTGATCGCCATCCCGGTGGCGGCTGGCGCCCTCTACCCCTGGACGCACTGGCAGCTCAACCCCATGATCGGCGCTGCGGCGATGGCCGCCTCGTCGCTCACCGTGGTGCTCAACGCCAGTCGCTTGCGCTGGCTGCGTATCGACTGATCAGCGGCTCGCCGGCGCCGTCGTCGCGGACATGCCGCGCAACTCTGGCGGCTGGTACTTCTCGTCATGCTTGGCCAGCACCTGATCGGCCTGGATCTCGCCGTGCTCCAGGCGACCACTGGCGATGATGCCCTGCCCCTCACGAAACAGATCCGGCAGGATGCCGGTGTAAACCACCGGCACCTGGTGTTTGAAGTCGGTGATCATGAAGTGCACGGTCAAAGACTGCGTGCTGCGCTGCAAAGAGCCTTTGACCACCATGCCCCCCGCGCGCAAGCGCACCCCCTCGGGAGCTTCGCCGGCCACCAGCTGGCTTGGCGTATAAAACAGATTGATATTCTGGCGCAAGGCATAGGTGGTCAAACCCACCGACAGCCCGACGGCGACGACGATACCCAATAGAATGAACAAGCGTTTGCGACGTTGTGGTTTCATAGCCCCCCCTGCGTGCGACGATGGCGTTGTGCCTGCTCTTGCAGCCACAAACGGTACTGACGGCGAGGCAGTACGATATTCCATAACGCGATGATCAGAAAAATGCCGTAGGCGCTCCAGACGTAGAAGCCGTGATGCCCCATGGAAAGAAAATCATGCCAGTTTTTAAAGGCCACGGGCCTGCACCTCCGCTTGAACGATTTCACGCACCCAGGATGCTTTGGCTTCATGCCAGAGGATCTTTTGACGGGTACGCAGGATCAGCAATACCGCAAAAAAGGCGTAAAACCCGCCCAGACACACCAGCAAAGGCAGGTACATCGACGCCGGCATCTTGGGTTGGCTTCCCAGGCTGAAGGTCGAAGCCTGATGCAGGGTGTTCCACCACACGACCGAGTAGTGAATGATGGGCAAGTTGACGATCCCGACAATGCTGAGCAAGGCCGGGGCACGTCCAGCCTGGGCGCTGCCGGCGTAAGCCTGCTGCAGAGCGATCACCCCCCAGTATAAAAACAGGAGGATGAGCATGGAGGTCAGGCGAGCATCCCAGACCCAATAGGTGCCCCAGGTCGGCTTACCCCACAGCGAGCCGGTCACCAGGCTGAGCAGGGTGAACCAGGCGCCGATGGGCGCCAGTGCCTCGGCCACCCACTCGGCGGTCTTCACCCGCCAGACCAGGACGATCAGCCCCGCGGCCGCCAGGATTACGTAGCCGCCCATGGCGATGGCGGCCGCTGGCACATGGATGAAGATGATGCGATAGCTGTCACCCTGCTGGTAGTCAGGGGGTGCAAAAGCCAGACCCCACACCAGGCCGACACCCAGGCCAAGTCCGGCGAGCACGCTCAGCCAGGGCAGGAACAGGCCGCTGATATGATAAAAGTGCTTGGGGCTGACCGTTTTCAGAAAACCCTGCCAGAGTCGGTTGCATAGAAGCATACGTTTCATTTCCCCTCAGTGAGCCAGGGCGAGGCGCAAAGCACCGATGATCGCCCATGGTAATAAAGTCAGCGCCAGGACCAGCATGGCGGCGAGCAGGGCGAGAAAGCCATTGACCGCCAGGCCACTGGCAGCCGCCTGAACCGCCGCTGTGGCAAAAATCAGCACCGGGATCATCAGCGGCAGGCTGATCAAAGGCAAGAGCACGCCATTGCGCCGCAAAGCCACGGTCAAGGCGGCCGCCAAAGCAGCCAGCAGACCCAGGGTCGGCGTCCCCAGCAGCAGGCTCAGCACCAGAACCGCCGGGGCGGCGCCTTGCATGTCGAGCATGATCGCCGCCAGGGGACTCAGCAGTGCGAGCACAAAGCCCCCGGAAAGCCAGTGCGCCAGGACCTTGCCCATCACGACACCCCAGGCGGAAGCCGGGGCCAGCAGCATCTGCTCGAGACTGCCATCTTCAAAATCCTGACGAAACAGGCTGTCCATGGACAAGAGCACCGCCAGGACCGCCGCCACCCACACCACGCCGGGGGCAATTTGTCGCAGCAAGCTGGGTTCCGGACTGACCCCGAGGGGGAAAAGCACGATGACCATCAGAAAAAACACCAGGGGATTGAGCCAGTCGCCGCCCGAACGCAAGGTCAGACTCAAGTCACGCCGCAGTACCGCCCAAAGCGCACTCATGCCGCATCCCCGGGCCGGTACGGCGTCAGGTCCAGTTCAGCCAGCCCGGCACGCTCGGGCATGGCATGGTGGGTGGTAAACAAGACCATGCCTCCGGCCGCAGCGTGTCCGGCCATACGTTCTTCCAGCGCCGCGACGCCCTGGCGATCGATCGCTGTGAACGGTTCATCGAGTATCCACAAAAGACTGTCCTCCAGGCGCAAGCGCGCCAGAGCCACACGGCGCTTCTGACCTGCCGACAAACGGATCAGGGGCGAATAGGCCTCCCCCGCCAGACCGACTTCCTCGAGCGCCGCCTGCAGCTGCGCACGGCTGCGCTTCAAGCCGCGCAAAGCGAGCAAAAACTCGAGATTTTCCAGTGCACTGAGCGCCGCCTTCAAACCCGGCGCGTGGCCGACATAGGTCAGCGCGGCGGCGTAAGGCTCACGGCGCACCGCGATATCCTCACCGGCCCACAAAACACGCCCCTGCTCACAAGGCAAGAGCCCCGCCACGGCGGCCAGCAAACTGGTCTTGCCGGCGCCATTGGCGCCGATCACCTGCAGCATCTGCCCCGGACACAGGTGCAGATCGAGCCCGACCAGCAGGCACTCCTCCCCTCGACGCACCGCCACATTGTCCAGAATCAGCATGTCTCCCTCTCTGCGCGCAGTATACCGGTAGCCTAACAAATTCGGCATATCCGGTCTTGACCTCAGACAATTTAACCTGAGGAAAGAATCGGCTAGGCTAGAGGCCCAACTTCCCAGCGCGCAAGGATGAGTCATGCCCACGGTCAACGCTATCGACATCTCGCTGCAGCATGTTCTCGAACGGACCGGACCGCATGTGGTGCTCGGCATCCCCCTGGGCATAGGCAAACCCAATGTCTGGGTCAACGCCCTCTACCGCTGGATCGCTGACCGGCCGGGCCACAGCTTGCGCATCATCACCGCGCTCAGCCTGCAAAAGCCGCAGGCCCACTCGGACCTCGAGGCGCGCTTTCTCAAACCTTTCGCTGAACGCGTCTTCGCCGACTACCCCGACCTGGACTACGCCCACGACCTGCAGGCTGGGACCTTGCCTGGCAATGTCGAGGTCTGCGAGTTCTTCTTCAAGACTGCCGACTATCTGCACAATCCCTTGGCGCAACAGAACTACATCTGCAGCAACTACACCCATGTCGCGCGTGACATGATGAACTTTGGGGTCAACGTGCTGGCACAAGAGATCGCCGTACGTGAAGAGCCGGGAAAGCGCCGCTACAGCCTGTCCTGCAACCCTGACGTATCGCTCGACCTGCATGATCTCCTGGTCGAGCATGATCTGCGCACCCGGGTGCTGCTGGTGGGGGTCATCAACCGGCAGCTACCCTTCATGCTCAATGACGCCGAGGTCGATGAGCAGCTCTTTGACATGATCGTCGACGACCCCAAGGCCTGTCACACCCTCTTCGCCCCCCCCAATATGAAGGTCAGCCTGGCCGACTACAGCATCGGCCTCTATGCCAGCACCCTGATTGCCGACGGCGGCACCTTGCAGATCGGCATCGGCTCGCTGGGCGACGCCATCGCCCAGTCGCTGATTTTGCGAGAACGCCACAACCTGAGCTACAAGGCGATGATCGCCGACCTGCCAGCCGCCAGTTTGCCCCTGCACCCGCAGACGGAGCCTTTCACACAAGGGCTCTATGGCTGCAGCGAGATGTTCGTCAACGGTTTTTTACGCCTTTATCAGGCCGGGATCTTAAAGCGCCGGGTCTATCCGGATCTGGCCCTGCAGACCCTGCTCAATGCCGGCAAAATCCAGGACACACTGCGCGCCTCGGTCTGGACGACCTTGCGGGACGAGCAGATCCTGCCACGCCATCTCGACCCCGAGCACCTGAGCTGGCTACAAAAATTTGGCCTCCTCGACAGTGCCTTCCTGCTCGACCGGGAGCATCTGCGCCTGGGCCGCCTGACCCTGCCCAATGACCTTGACGACGCCCATACCTTGCAGGCGCTGGGCCAGCACGTCGAAGGACGCCAGCTGCGTGGCGGATTTTTCATGCACGGTGGCTTTTTCATCGGCCCCCGCGACTTCTACCAGGCCTTGCGCGACCTGCCTGAGGATGAACGAGCGGGCATCTGCATGGGGCGGATCAGCTTCATCAATCAGCTCTATGGGCAGGAGGCGCTGGCCCGTGCGCAACGACGGCAAGCCCGCTTTATCAACACCACCATGATGGTCAGTCTGCTTGGCGCCGCCGTCTCTGACGGGCTCGAGGACGGCCGTCTGATCAGCGGCGTCGGTGGCCAATACAATTTCGTCGCCATGGCCCATGAACTGGCCGATGCCCGATCCATCCTGCTGCTGCGTGCCACCCGCGAAGGCGAGCAGGGCACCGAGTCCAATATCGTCTGGAACTATGGCCATACCACCATCCCCCGCCATCTGCGCGATATCGTCATCACCGAATACGGCATCGCCGACCTGCGTGGACGACCTGATCATCACGTGATCGAGCGGCTCATCTGCATCAGTGATTCACGCTTTCAGTACGATTTGATGGAGCAGGCCAAAAGTGCCGGCAAACTGGCCGCCCACTGGACCATCCCAAGCTGGGCACAGAACAATCTGCCCGAGCAGCTGCGCTCCCGCCTGCAGCCTTGGCATCTGCGCGGCGATCTGCCCGACTTTCCCTTTGGCACCGACTTTAGCCCCGATGAGCTGCACATCATCCACGCCCTGACCCAGCTCAAAAGCAGTGTCCACCACCCCCTGGATCTGATCAAAACCTTGCTGCAGTCGACGTTTCGTAGCGAAAGCGTCCCCGAACGCTATCTGGAGCGCATGCAGCTCGATCATCCGCGCACGCTCAAGCAACGCTTGCTAAGGCAGCTGTTCAGCGGCAATCTGTAAAGCAGCTCAAGATGCGCCAGGGATGGTCGCTAGAATAGACGAAGGGCGTCACTGCGCCAGGAGGCGTTTATGCAGGTCTATCCCGGGAGCCCGACCCCGGCACTGAGTTCAAGCCTGGGACTGCGCCAGCTCAACAGCACGCCACAGCTCGCCCTGCCGGCCCAGCTCAGTGCCACGGTGCTCAGCAGTCGTCCGGTGCCAGGCGCTGCGGCCCTGTACCAGGGCGAACTGCAGCTGACGCTCACCAACGAGCTGCTCAGCTACATCTCGGCGTCCGCCCTGCCCACCGGCCAAGCCCTCAAGCTCAGCGCCAATATCGACGGCAGCTACCAGGCACAGGCCGTCGTGGCGACGGAAACGAATCCCGCGCCCACGAACAATGCGATCAACCAGGCTTTACGCGACCTGCTGCCGCTGACCCGCAGCGGTGCCTTCAGCCAGCTTCTGGAAAGCCTGCAGATCATCACCCAGCACGCCGATCCGGCCCTGCCCGATGCGGCACGTCTCAATGCCCAGAAACTGCTGGAGTCCATCCCTCAGGTCGCCGCCAGCACGGCGGCTGACGCCATACAGGCCTGGGTCGATCCGCAGCTACAGAGCCTGGAGTCGCAACTGGCGCGCGGACAAAGTCCGGCGCGTGGACACCCGCAGCAGATGCTGGCGCGCCTGCTGCAGTCCCTGCCCCTTGAGCCGGCGCCCACCCAAGAGCAGGCCAGCGCTTTGCCGGAGATCCTGATCTACGCCCGCCCGCAAGGCCATCCCGGGACCCCTCCCGCCAGCGCTGAACCAGCCGGTGCCTATGCCGCCGCTGGCGCAGAACACCCCCCCAGCGCGACCGCCGCCGTGCTCGTGGCGCCTGAGTTTGCCGCGGTCCCGGCCGAGGATCCTGGGGCTGCGCTGACCCAGCCGGCGATCAGCAGCGCCGACACGCCGCCCTTACAGACGCTGATGCATGGCGAGATGGTGGATCATCAGCTGGCGCCGCCGACCAGCGCGGCCAGCAGCCCGCCGGCGACACCCGCCAGCACCCTGCTCGCCTTGCTGCCCGCCTTGCGCGCGCAGATCGGCGCGGCCCTTGCGGATCAACATCTGGCGCAGGCCCTGGTCCATCTGACCCACCATGGTGACAGCGGCCTGCCGGCCAGCGTCCAGAAACTGCCTGTCGATGGACAGCAGGTGCTCCTGCTCACCAGTCTGCCTGTCCAGCTGCACCAGCAATTTCATCAGGTCGACCTGCAGATCGGTCAGCGCCCGGAGCAAAGCCCGGGTCAGGCCACCCAGGCCGGCATGACCTGGATCATCAGCCTGGGTTTCGACCTGCACAACCTGGGGCGCATCGTCGTACGCGGCGAGCTCAGCGGGCGCAGCCTGGAGACCACCTTCTGGAGCGAACAGGCGTCCACCCGTCAACTGCTCGAACACCGCCTGCCGCAGCTGGAGGACAGCTTGCAAGGGCTGGGTCTGAGCGTCACCCGCCTGCAGAATCTTGCCGGGCCACCACCGGGGATCGACAAGAACCTCGCGGCCCCGCAACTGGTCGATCTGTCGGTGTGATATGGATCAGGAACGCAAAGCCATCGCGCTGTTCTACGACGGACAGCAAGCCCCGGAAATCAGCGCTGTCGGGGAAAGCGAGATCGCCGAGCGCATCATCGCCCTGGCCCGAGAGCACCAGATTCCGATCTATGAGAACGCGGCCCTGGTGGAGATGCTGTCACGGCAACAGCTGGGCGAACGCATCCCTGAGGAACTCTACCGCATCGTGGCCGAGATCATCGCCTTCGTCTACATCCTGCAAGGGCGGCGCCCCGCCGACCCGTCCCCAGCACAGTCGCTCAAGCCCGCGAACGGGCATACTCACGCATGAAGGCCGACAGATCCTCGGTCGCAGCCAGACTCATGGCATTGTAGAGTGAGGCGCGCACGCCACCCAGGCTGCGATGCCCGGCCAAACCGACATAATCCCGGCCCTCACAGGCTTGCAAAAAGGCCTGATCAGCCTCGGCACTGGGCAGATGAAACACGACATTCATCTGGGAGCGGTCACAGCGACGCGCATGGCCGCGATAAAAATCCGGAAACTCATCGAGCACCGCGTACAGGCTGGCCGCCTTGGCCGCATTGATACGCTGCATCGCCGCCAAACCGCCGATGTCCTGCTGCAGCCAGCGCAGCACACGCTCGACGACATAGATGGCAAACACCGGTGGCGTATTGAGCAGGGAAGCCGCCGTGACCTGCGCCTGATAATCCAGAAAATCCGGCAAATCGGTGGGCAACTGCGCCAAAAGGGCGCGTTTGAGCAGCACCAGCGTCACCCCGGAAGGGCCGAGGTTCTTTTGCGCATGGGCATAAATGAGGTCGAAGCGATCGACCGCCAGGGGCCGGCTGAGAAAGTCGGAGGACATGTCGCAGATGCGCAAGACCTCGTCATGGCCGGGCACATGATGAAACTGCAAGCCTTCGACGGTTTCATTGGACACATAGTGCAGGTAAGCCGCCGCCGGATCGTAGCGCCGGCTATCGGCCTCGGGCAAGGCATGGAAGCCCTGCACCCGGTCGCTGTAAGCCAAGCGCACCGAGCCACAGCGGCGGGCGTGCACCAGGCTTTTCGCACTCCAATAGCCGCTTTCGATATAGTCTGCAGCAAGCCCGGACGTTCGTAGAAAGCTCATGGGCACCATGCTGAACTGTTGGGTGGCCCCCCCTTGCAAGAACAGCACCGCCCAGCTGGCATCGAGACCGAGCAGATCACGCAGACGCGCCTCCGCCGTATCCAGCAACTGGCGAAACCAGTCGCTGCGATGGCTGATACCGAGCAGCGACAAACCCGCCTCCGGCACCTGCTCAATAGCCTGACGCACCTGCTCAAGAACGACAGGGGGAAGGACACCCGGTCCTCCCGAGAAATTGTGTTCATCACGAAAGCTCATGCGCCTACCCCCGCATGGCGCAACAAACACGCGACCATGGCGTCTCTGACCCTGGCCATATACAGCTGTTTGTAGGGAAACTTCTGAGCATCGTCCATGGCATGCACGACCATGGCATGATCCGCCTCGAACAGAAGCAGCCGGCCATCGGCCAGCTCCGCCGCGTCGAGCAGGACGTAGGACAGGTTCAGGCGACGACTGATCTCGGCCAGGAGCGCCGCGTGCGGCTGCACCCACGCCGCAAAGCCGGCCATGAAGCTTGCTTCGGCGGCGCGCTTGGCCGCGTCTTCGTACATGCCCGCATTGACGTAGTGGACCATCCAGTGCTCCGACAAGGCGTAATGGCAAGGCCAGGCCACACCATCGATCAAGGCCAGACGCATCTTGGCATAGAGACCGTCAGGGCGGCGATAGTCGACAAAGGGCGCCAAGGTGTAGGTGCTGGCGGTCTGGCCCTGCAGATAATCCTGCAGCTCCGGTGCCGCGTCCAGCCGGGCCAGGCCCTGCCCGGCCTGCGAACCGGCAGGACGTATGATGCAGGGCCAGGACAAAGCCGCCGTGGCCAGCTGCTCGCGCGTGTACGACTGTGTCGCCGGCGCCCACAGGCCCGGCAAACCCTGCAGCTGGCGCGCCACATCGACCCGATCCAGGCCCAGCAGAGCCTGCGGCTGATCGAGCAGCGGTCGCGGTCAGTCGCTCAATTGCCGCT
>JAJZHK010000079.1 GCA_021804565.1 Pseudomonadota bacterium
CCATCCTACACGCAGGTGGCAGGGCCACCGGGGCACAAATACGCGCTTCAGATGGCCGGTGTAGCCGGTAACACAGTGGCGCAAATGTACCATCGGGTTGAAAGTTATGATTGTGAGGATATGCCGGGACAGTCTGTCACGCTTTCTGCTACATTGCAGAGTTCATTGCCGCAGCAAGTTTTTTGGGGATTATATTATCCAACAGCAACTGATGCTTACAACGCAATAATTGCTATTGCGTCAGGCACGTGGAACGTAGGCACCACGCCACAGCGGTTTGCAGCCACAATACCCAATCTTCCTGCTGGTGTTGCCAATGGCGTTGAGATTATAGTTGCGGCTAACAACAACGGCGCATTTACAAGTGGGACGTTGACCATCACTGGGGTGCAACTAGAGATGGGGACTGTCGCTACGCCATTTGAGCGCCGACCAGCAGCATTAGAGCTGGCGTTGTGCCAGCGATATTATGAGTATGGGTCAGCATTTTTACAGGGCGGCGTTGGAAATATTGGGTCAACAATCAATTACAGTGTCGCCAAGCGCACTGATGCGCCTAACGTGGTATTTTCTAACGTGAATTACATCAATGCCAGTACATTGGCGTACCAACCATTTGGTAGCTTAGCAACATCACTTTCGTATAACATAGCAATTAGCGCAACATCTGGGTATGCCACCTTTAATTGGACATCATCTGCCGACCTTTAAGGATGCCGTTAATCGTGGTTTGCTAATGCCAACTAAATTATGGACACCAAACATCAGCTTATGGCATTTGTTGGGACGCATATCCCATTCGCGGCCATGTTTATCGAGTCGACAACCGCAAAAAGCCCATTGCTTACGCGGGTCTTGGAGGGGTTGATTGTGGCCGCAGTTGGCGGCGCGGTTAGCGCCTTCATCGCCATTGCCAGTGTCCAGGCAGTGACATCCAGCCAACTTCGAGATCTTCGAGCGCAGTTAAATCAGCAGCATAATGACACCCTGCAGCAAATTGAAGACCTACATTTTGAGCTTGACAACTTGTCAATGTCTCACAATGGCCAATACATGTCGCGCCCACATTAAGGAAACAACATGCCGCTCAACCCACCCATGCAGTACAGCAAACTTGGTGAGGAGATTACAGAAAAATTTGAATCTTGCGCGCTGGCGTCATACCAAGATATTGTTGGTGTTTGGACACTCGGTTATGGTCATACAAGCGGCGTTGGGCCAAACATGACATGCACATCAGAGCAGGCGCAGGCCTGGTTGCTTGATGACACGCAAGAAGCTGCCAATGCCGTCAATCAGTTGGTCAATGTCACGTTGACACAAGCTGAATTTGATGCGCTTGTCGACTTTGTTTTTAACTTAGGCGCTGGGGCCTTTGCTGGTAGCACACTTCTTCAGCTCTTAAACAATGGAAATTATCAAGAAGCAGCCGACCAGTTCGACCGCTGGGACCATGCCGGTGGCCAGGTAGTATCGGGATTGCTACGTCGCCGTGAAGCTGAGAAGGATGAATTCAATGGTATTACGCCCACCAATGGCGTAGCTTAAAATCAACTTATTGTTATGCTGATGTTCTGGTGGCTCTGGTGGCAGCTTTTGCCGCTACTCTGTTCCCCCATTCCCCCGCTGGAGGGCTTGCGCGATGACTTGGAAAAGTGTGACTGTGACGATTGCCACCATGATCTTTGTGGCAGTCATGATGCTGTACCTGTTCCTGCTGGTGCAGCAGAGGTTCATCACCGGCGGTGAATTTCTGACTTTGGTCGGTACCCTGCTTGGGGGCGGCGGTGTTGGGGCCCACGGCTATATGCTCCGGCCCAAAAGTCAAACCGCTGCCACCATCATCGCGGCCACTTCGCAATCCCCAGGAGAAACATCATGAAAGTTCTGCTTGCATTGACGTTGGGCCTGATCCTTTGTGGTTGCACATTACCACCACAGTCAACTGCCCCAGCAACGCCGGCGCAGACCCAAACCAAGTTGCTCAAGGCTCAAGATGCGCGGAACACGGCCTGCGCCTCGTGGAATACGTATTTTCAGCTGGCGCTGAGGCTGAAGGAGGCCCACCAGGCCTCACCGACACTGATCCAGCAGACAAGCCTCTTGGACCAGACGGTGACACCAGTCTGCACGTCGCCGCTACCGACCGACCTGAACACACTGACGGCCCAGACGTCTCAGGTGCTGACCAATGTGGGCCTGCTGGAATACCTCGTGAAGGAGAGCAAGAAATGAGCGTCATTGATCCACAACAGGCTGAGGCTGTTTTGTCAGGTGTTACCACAGCTGCTGAAACCGTTGCTGCAGTTATGTCCCCAACCAACCCACAAGCAGCCATCATGGCGGCCATGATCCCGCTGGCTCAACAAACTCTCACCGAGGCATTGAATGGGCTGCAGGGAGGCCAGCTGACCCCAGCTGATGTGGTGGCCAGGTCCAACGCCATCGCCAAGGCCCTGGAGGACACACACAATGCCTGGGCCGCTGTCAATGCGGTGGTGACGCCAGCATGATCCCAGTCGACCCGACAATTTACCATTTCAGCCTGCTAGCTGGCCAGGTCTACAGCGACCAGCCAGACTTCGGGGCTGTCAACTCAGCCGCCAGGGCCAAGCTCTACGACGATGGCACGGTGCTGGTCTTCCGCGGCACCGATGATCTGTCAGCTCTCAAGGCCGACCTTGAGGCTTTCACCACCCGGACCACAGGGCTTGGGCTGCTGCATGAGGGCATCTATGAGGCATGGGGAGAAATCGAGTCCAGGATCCTGGCGCTGGATCCCGCGCCCCAGATCCTGGTTGGCCACTCAGAGGGTGCAGCACTGGCCATGATGGCTGCTGGCAGCCTGATTCTGGCTGGCAAGTTGCCCCAGGCCATTTATGCTTTTGAGCCGCCAAGGATCTGCGGTGATGAGGTACTCAGGGATCTACTGGTTCGCGCAGGAAGCCTTACTTACCTGGTGCGCAATGGCAATGACCTGATCCCCATGATCCCGACCTTCCTGGACCATCCTGCGCCATTGGTCGCGGTGGGCAGGGCGTTGCAGCCACTGCCTAACCTCGAGGACCATCTGATCGTCCATGTGCAGCAGGCCTTTGCTCCCTCGGCCTCAGCTTGAAGACGGCAATGGCGTAGATGAAGACGCCTAGCTCAAAGGCCAAAAAAGCCAAGGGCCAACATGTAGGCAGCAAGCTGCATCAGCCAGAACATCATGATCCCTCCTCTGTTTGCCGTGCGCGGCGAAACATGATCTCGAACTTGGCATCCTCCAGCACGCTGACAATGTTGAGCACGTTGGCCCCCGCGCTCCACCGGCGGGCGGTCCCATGGCCACCGTCAGCAACCAGCACGCACCAGTTGAACTTGCCGGCCTTAGCATCTGCCAAGACCTCCTCCAGCGCCTCGATGACTGGCTGACTGGCGCTGCTCGTCGCACTTGGTGGTAAGCTTCAAGGCAACCGGCTTGGCCAGCGGCGGCTTCGGCACGGGCGGCTAAGGCCATGGTGCTTGAACATCTCTTCACTGGGCGGCATGAGCTCGCCACAGAACTTGTGCAACCCTACAGTCATGACAGTCTCCAAGCCAGCTGTAATCCAATCATGGTGCTGCCGTGCTTCAGCGACGGCGGGACCATGATGATATTCATGCCCAATGGCGTGGTTGGTCGGTACCGTACCAGCAGCCCCGCCATGACAGCCTGGTCATAGCCAGTCACGGGACCAGCAGCCAGGCCGAAGCTCCAGGCATCAGCATGCAGTGGCAGCCAAGCAGCCACTGCATAGTCTGTCCGCCTGTTAAAGCTGTTGCGATAGGTGCCGGCGGTCACGGCCCAGTAAGGGGCGTCGCACTGCAACCCTGCCCCAGGGTTGCGTTGGTTGTATCCACGGTCTGGCATGTGGACACTGGCCAAGGTCAACACAAGGGCAAGGTGGCAGAGCATGACTATCTCCTCACTGGATCGAGCCTCTTGCTTCACTGAAGTCGATCAACTTTGCAACTTCCTCGAAGGCGCTCTCACCAAGCAGCCGGTCAACTGCCTCCTTCATATTCCCATGCACATTTAGGGTCATGAAGACGATATCGCCGCCGCCGTCGCCAACAGCGTCGTTGGCAACATTGATGCAATCCATCGAGGACCCCACCTCATTAAGATAGGTGGTAACTAACATCTTCAATGAGTCGCCCTTGACATCATCTGGCACCGCACCCACCATGACCAGTGACATGTCTGTCAGGTCAAGGTAAGAGCTCATGACAACATTTCCCTCGTTCAACAAGTTCAACAGCGTCAACAAGGTGGCAGGAGAATTGATGAACTTGGCCGGCAGCTTGCAGACGCTGCAGAGCAGTGTCAGCCTGTGACTTTTGGTGCCATGGGCGTAAACGTTGAACGTTACCCTAGCAAGATTCAACTCAAACCTGGTGTACATGGCTTCATCGCCATCTTTCGGCCCAAAATCAGGAATCGAGATGCTAGTGGGGCTCAGCTGGCCAGGGCAGGATTGGGAAACAGCGGTCAAGTCCATTTTAAAGCCCCTAATTTAATGCAGGCCCAGCGCCTACAGGACCAACCATAGCGCGACAATGCCATGATGTAAATACCTACTTACAAAATAATTTTTACCACGCGCCTATTTGCTGATTCCCACAGCTCTCGTGCCTCGGGCTGTGGATACTCCTCAGAAAAGTAAATCTCCTGGCAGCTCGTGTTGAGCAGCAGCTTTGTGCAGGTCATGCACGGGCTGGCCGTCACCACGCACTGGTGGATCTGGTAGACATCATGGCACTGCAGCAACGCATTCTGCTCAGCATGGATCGCCTGGCAACCGTCCAGGTTGGTGCCTGACTTGCTGGTGGCGCCTGAGCAGGACCAAGGGAAGATGGCCTGGTCGAAGACGTCCTTACCCAGCTCATTGCAGTGGGGGAGACCAGCTGCCACACCGTTGTAACCAGTTGCCAGCACGTGACCTCTGATGTTCAGCAGCACACATCCGACATGGCGACGCAAGCAGGTCGACTGCCTGGATGTTTCACGCGCAATGGACATTGCCCACTCAATCCTGGATGGACGCATGATCAACCTCCCTCCCACCACCGCAATGGATGCCCAGGCGCACTGTCACGCAGCTCATGCAACGTGGTCAGCAGCCGCTCACGGTCAGTGAAAAGCATGCTTGGTGTGGTTACCGTCCGCGGCACTTTAGAGGCCGCTGCCAGCACGCTCCTTGCACCTTCTACGTTGGTCTCGTACAGGTGGCTTGATGCTGCGGTCATGTACAAAATCCCTGGCGCCGTGTGTTTTTCCACGGGCTTTCGCTCGTTGAGCATGGCACAGATCAGGTGAGCCAGCATCGAAAAATTGAACACATCATAGGGCACACCAAGCCAGATATCGCTGCTGCGCATAAAGACATGGGCATGCAGCTCGTCACGGCGGATGGAGAAAAACATTGCCACCGTGCACGGCACATCCTTTGTCGCTGGTGGTGACGGACGCCAGGTCGTCAGCCCAGCCTGCCTTGTTGTGGGGTCGGCCAACAATTTCTCCACCACGTAGTCAAACTGCTCATGGATCCGTGGGCCATAGGCACCGAAGAAGGTCTCGCCGTCATCTGAGAACTGCGCGATTGCCTTGTTGTACGGCACGATGGTTGCAGCGCGGTCATCACCAGAAAGGATCCAGAAGGCCTCAGCTGCCATGAACCGGTAGTTCAGCTTACGGATATTAGA
>JAJZHK010000004.1:0-18355 GCA_021804565.1 Pseudomonadota bacterium
GATCCGCACCACGCGTGTGCGGCGCTTGATCTCCTCATTCAATCGCTCCAGCATGTTGGTCGATTTTAAATGCTTGTGATGAGCCCGGGGCAGACGATAAAAGGTCACTGCCCACTTTCACCAAGCCAGCCCGCCAGCGCTGGGAGTCGATTTCTGCCGACATCCGCCAGCGCCTGCTGTCCAACGTCTGGTGCGGCCAGTGTTGTCACGAAACGACCATCACCAACTTCACCGGTACCCTAAAGGGAGGCAACGTGCTGCTGGTAGGCCAGTGCGCCGAATGCCGCAGTGATGTAGCCCGGGTCATCGAGGGCTCATAACCCGATCAAGCATCAAACCCCGCCACCACCTCCCGCTGCGCCACCCAGTCGGTCGGCAGCGGATTGCGCTGGCACCACAGCAGGCTCATACACCGGGGCTGCCGCCCAGCCAGGATCGCCCGGATGATGACGGGCTCCAGTAACGTCAGGCGCAGCAGCTCGTTGACCGTCGATTGGTGCAGGCCTTCTCGCTAAGCGATCTCACTGCCGCTGCCGACCACGCCGTCGTCGATCAGTTGCTGCCAGTAGAAAGCCCGCATCAGCGCCACCAGCAAGGGCTGGTCGACCTGAGTGACGACTTTGCCCGGCGACTCGACCGCCCCATCCGGCCGCACCACCACCTTGCTGCCGCCACGCTTGCGGATCTTTAGCGGGATGAAGGTCGACAGCCTGACTTGGCCGCCATCACGGCGCTCGCGGACGACGGCGCCACCCAAAGCCTGCACTTTCGGCTTCATGCCTCCACCTCCTGCTGCTCCCACTCTTGCAATTTCGCGCCGATGGTGCCCGGCAGCAGTTCCCCGGCCAGCTTCTGCCAGCCGAGGTCGCGCCAGATGATCTCCAGCCCACCGTCGGCAATCACCACGCGCTCGATCAGCAACTGCGCCAGTCGACACTGTTCGGCGGGATCGAGTTCTGGGTGCGCAACCTCGTTCGGCGCGAAGGCAGTTCCTTCTTCTTGCAGAAGGCCGATGGCCGTTTCTACCCGGTTCAGCATCGATTCAGGCGCCTTGCCGCAAGACCATAAAAAGACTATATTCAGTCCTTTCTGAATCAAGGACACAGCCGTGCGCTATTCATCACAAGTCAAGCCGATCAGCTATCTCAAAGCCAACGCTGCGGAGGTTCTGACGCGCCTCGCGGAGCAGCGGGAACCCATCGTCATCACCCAAAACGGTGAAGCGAAGGCTGTCCTGCAGGACGTCGCCTCGTTCGAAGAGACGCAAGAAACCCTGGCCCTCCTGAAAATCCTTGTGCTGGGCAATCAGGATGTGGCCGCTGGCAGGGTTAAGCCTGTGGCTGAGGTTGTTGCCCGTCTCCGCGCCAAGCGGGACGCAGTCTGATGGCCGACAGGTCCGCCAAGTTCGAAGTCCTGCTTACCGAGGGCGCAGAGCAGGACTTGGAGGCCCTCCACGATTACATCTGCGAATTCGATTGCGTGGCCAAGGCCCATGACGTGTTGGGTGCGTTGATGGTCGTTGCGGAGAGTCTGGCCCAATCCCCGGAACGCGGTAGCTATCCGAAGGAACTGGTCAGCCTTGGGATCAAAGAATATCGCCAGGCTTTTTTCAAGCCGTACCGAGTGATCTACCGTGTCGTAGGCCAGCACGTCATCATTGACCTGATTGCCGATGGACGTCGCGACATGCCGTCCGTGTTGGCAAGACGGCTGCTGGGCGCCTGAACCACCGCAACACGCCGTAGTCCTCATGAGCCCCCATAGCGAATGGTTGGCTTGTAAACGCCGCGCCCCACCCATTCCAAGCAGCCAGCCGCCCGCTGGCTTTTTCTTGATCTGCCGCAGACGCCCGTGTTAACAACCTCAGGCACGGGTTGTTCTAGCCGTCTTCTCTTGGCGGCTGGGACTTCGGCCCGGAAGCCCGGTGCAGTTCAAGCCTGCGTGGCCGTTCATGATCAAAGTTCATGCCGGCTTGTGCTAGGATGGCTGCCCTCCAAGTTGCCGCAGGGATAGCACATGCGCTCCAGCCAGAACCCCAGCACGGCCCGCGTGCTGCTCGCCAGTTTGATCGGCACCACCATAGAGTTCTTTGATTTCTATATCTATGCCACAGCCGCTGTACTGGTCTTTCCGCAGCTGTTTTTTCCGGCATCTGATCCAGCTTCTGCCACGTTGCAGTCGCTGGCGACCTTTGCCATCGCCTTTTTCGCACGGCCCATAGGCTCGGCGGTCTTTGGCCATTTGGGGGACCGCATCGGACGCAAAGCCACCCTCGTGGCGGCTCTGCTGACCATGGGTGTGTCGACCGTCGGCATAGGCTTGTTACCCGGTTATGCGCGTATCGGTGTCTGGGCCCCGGCCCTGCTCGCACTGTGCCGCTTTGGTCAGGGCTTGGGGCTGGGCGGCGAATGGGGCGGTGCCGTCCTGCTGGCCACCGAATATGCCCCACCCGGGCGCCGGGCCTGGTACGGCATGTTCCCGCAATTGGGGGCACCGCTCGGCTTCCTCGCCTCCTCCGGCCTGTTTTTGGGCTTAACCCTCACCCTGGGCAACGCCCGCTTCATCGCTTATGGCTGGCGCATCCCCTTCATCGCCAGTAGCCTGCTGGTGATCCTGGGGCTCTATATACGCTTGCAGCTGAGCGAAACGCCGGTCTTTCAAAAAGCCCAGGCGCAAGGCCAAGGCCTGCGTTTTCCGCTTCTCAGCGTCTTGCGTGAACATGGCGGACGGGTCGTGGCCGGCACCCTCATCGCGCTGCCCTCTTTCGCCCTGTTCTACCTGATGACGGTATTTGCCCTGTCCTGGGGAACCTCGCATCTCGGCTATACGCGCCCTGAGTTTCTGCGTCTGCAAATGCAGGGGGTGGTCTTTTTCGCCCTGACCATTCCAGTCTCGGCAGTGCTGGCCGAGCGTTACGGCCGCCGGCGGATGATGATAGGCATCAGCGTGGCGATCTGGATCTATGGCGGCTTTCTAGGCCCGCTGCTGCAAGAACACGCTGGCCTGGCCCTCGACCTGGGCCTGGCCCTCATGGGCCTGACCTATGGCCCGGTAGGCACCGTGCTGGCCGAGCTGTTCCCCACCCCGGTCCGCTACACGGGGGCCTCCTTGGCCTTCAACCTGGCCGGGATCTTCGGCGCCTCCCTGGCGCCTTATCTGGCCACCTGGCTGGCTTTGCACTACGGCCTCGGCGCTGTCGGTGCCTATCTGGCCCTGGCCTGCACCCTGTCCCTGATCGCCTGCATCCGTATCCAGGACAGCCCTAGGCGCGAACTTGAATGAACGGGGCCGCATTATCATAGAGAAATTTATGATTTAGTTCTGTATGATTGACCTCCCCCGAGACCGAGGCTGGAACGCAGCCTCAGGTGGAGTTCATTATGTGGATTGTGGAACTGGCGCTACGCCGGCCCTATACGTTCATCGTCATGGCCCTGGTCATTCTTCTGACCGGGGTGTACGCCTTGCTGACCACCGCCACCGACATTTTCCCGGTGATACGCATACCCGTCGTCGCCGTGGTCTGGAATTACAACGGCCTGCCGCCCCAGGACATGGCGGACCGCGTCGTCGCCTTCAGCGAGCGCGTCGCCACCACCACCGTCAACGATATCGAGCATGTGGAGTCCAACTCGCTCAATGGTATCGCCGTCGTCAAATACTATTTTCAGCCCCACGTGAATGAAGACCTGGCGGTCGCCCAGATCACCTCCATCTCGCAGACCCTGTTGCGACAAATGCCTCCAGGCATGTATCCGCCGTTCATCCTGGCCTACAACGCCTCCAGCGTGCCCGTCCTGCAGCTGGCGCTGGCCAGTCCGCAGCTCTCGCAAAGCCAGTTGTTCGACCTCGGCAATAACTTCTTGCGGCCGCCGCTGAGCACCATAGCCGGGGTGTCCTTACCCTGGCCCTACGGGGGCACCCAACGTCAGGTCCAGGTAGATATCGACCCTGCCAAACTGCGGGCCTGGGGCCTGTCGGCCGCTGACGTCAGCCAAGCCATCGTGCAGCAAGACCTGATCATTCCTGCGGGTACCGAGAAAATCGATGATCTGCAGTACTTCATCACACTCAACGCCAGCCCGGTCAGCATCGCCGAGCTCAATCACCTGCCGATCAAAAACATCCACGGTACGATCATCCACCTCGACGATGTCGCGCATGTGCGTGACGGTTTCCCGCCACAAACCAATATCGTGCGCATGAATGGTCAGCGCGCGGTTCTCATGAGCGTCCTCAAAACGGGATCGGCCTCAACCTTGAACATCGTCGACAGCCTGCGCGCCATGCTGCCGGAGATACGCCATGAGCTCCCTGCCTCCTTGCAGATCCGTGCTCTCGCCGACCAGTCGGTGTTCGTGCGGGCCGCCATCTCGGGCGTGATCCGCGAAGGCCTGATCGCGGCACTGTTGACCGCCGCCATGATCCTGCTCTTTCTTGGCAGCTGGCGCAGCACCCTGATCATCGCGCTCTCCATCCCGCTCTCGGTGCTGGCCTCCATCGTCTGCCTGAGCCTGCTCGGTGAAACCATCAACATCATGACCTTGGGCGGGCTGGCGCTGGCCGTCGGCATCCTTGTGGACGACGCCACGGTGGCCATAGAAAACATCAACTGGCACCTTGAGCAAGGCAAACCGGTTCATCAGGCCATCCTCGACGGTGCCCACCAGATCGCCATCCCCGCCCTGGTCTCCACCTTGTGCATCTGCATCGTCTTTGTGCCGATGTTCCTGCTCGGTGGCGTCGCTCGTTATCTGTTCATCCCCATGGCCGAGGCGGTCATCTTCGCCATGCTCGCCTCCTATCTGCTGTCGCGTACCCTGGTTCCCACCCTGGCGCAATACTGGCTGCGTCCCCATAGCGAAGAAATGGCCACCAGCCACGGGCTGCTGCATCGCTTTCAGCTGACCTTTGAAGCCGGCTTTGCGCGCTTGAGAACGCGCTACAGCGCCGCATTGCAGCGCGCATTGCAGCACCGCCGCCCCATCCTGCTGGTGATGCTGGGCTTCATCATCGCCAGTTTGTGTCTGCTGCCCTATCTGGGCCGGGATTTCTTTCCTAGCGTCGACAGTGGCCAAATCAAGCTGCATCTGCGCGCCCGCACCGGCTTGCGCATCGAACAGACGGCCCAACTCTGCGACGAGGTTGAGCAGCTCATACGTCAGCAGATCCCGGCTGATCAGATCGAAAGCCTGGTCGACAACATCGGGCTGCCCTACAGCGGCATCAATCTGTCCTATAGCACCTCGGCCCCCATAGGACCGGGCGATGCCGACATCATGATCTCTCTGCGCCGCCATCATGCCCCCAGCGATCACTACATCGCCCTGCTCAGAAGCAGCTTGCAAACGCGTTTTCCTGACACCGAGTTTGCTTTTTTGCCGGCCGATATTGTGAGCCAGATTCTCAACTTTGGTCTGCCCGCGCCGATCGACCTGCAGATTGCCGGCTACAAGGTGGCCGCCGATCATGACTACGCCAATCGTCTTCTTGCGGCCCTGAAAAAAGTGCCCGGGCTGGTTGATCTCCGTATCCAGCAGCGTTACGACTATCCCGAGATCGCCGTGAACGTCGATCGTGATCGGGCGCTGAGCCTGGGCATGACCGCCAGCGATGTCGCCCAGAACATGCTCATCACCCTCTCCGGCAGCATGCAGACGCAACCGGTTTTTTGGCTGGATCCCAAGACCCATGTCCAGTACTTGCTGACCACCCAGGCTCCTGAGTACCGTATGCAGAGCCTGCAGGACCTGCAGGATATGCCGATCCGTGCCGCCGGCGTGAGCCATCCGCAACTGCTCGCCAATCTCGCCAGCTTTCATCGTTCGGTGGGACCCGCCGTGGTCAGCCACTACAATGTCAAGCCGGTCTTTGACATCTATGGCTCGACCTGGCAACGGGACCTCGGTGCCGTCGCGGACGATGTCAATGCTGTCGTGCGCGCGATGCCCGCTCTGCCGGCAGGCAGCACCCTGACCCAGCATGGCCAGGTCATGACCATGCACGCGGCCTTCCACCAGCTCGGTCTGGGCATCCTCGCAGCGATCGTCCTGGTCTATTTGCTCATCGTCGTCAACTTTCAGTCATGGACCGACCCTTTCATCATCATCACCGCCCTGCCTGCGGCTTTGGCCGGCATCGTCTGGATGCTCTTTCTCAGCAACACCAGCCTCAGCGTTCCGGCCCTGACCGGCACCTTGATGTGCATCGGCGTGGCGACCGCCAACAGTATTCTGGTGGTCAGCTTTGCTCGTGAACGTATGCAGGCCGGTGATGATGCCGTCCAGGCGGCCCTGCATGCCGGCACGACGCGCCTGCGGCCGGTGCTGATGACCGCCCTGGCGATGATCATCGGCATGCTCCCCATGGCCATGGGCTGGGGCGAAGGTGGCGAGCAAAACGCGCCCCTGGGCCGTGCCGTCATCGGCGGACTCATCGTGGCAACACTGGCCACCCTGAGCTTTGTTCCCCTCGTTTTTGCCTCCATCCACCAGCGCTCGAGGAATCCATCATGAAGTCTGGCCCATCCAAATTCTGGCGTCTGGCGCTGCTGGCTCTGTTGCTCCTGCTGGTCTGGCGCGGCCTCGAGCAGCGGCACAATCATCTGCAGGCACTGGCGGCGCAGGCCCGCGATCTGGCACAGATGCAGGTCATCATCTTCTCGCCACGCCCGGCACAGCAAGCCGAAGCCCTGGACCTGCCCGCTACGGTGGTCGGCTGGCATGACGCTGATGTCAACGCCCGTATCCTCGGTTATGTGCAGAGCTGGACGCATGACATCGGCGACCGTGTCCGCCAAGGTGAGCTCCTCGCCACCCTGCGTGTCCCCGAGCTCGATGCCCAGGTGCGCCAGGCGCAGGAAGACCTGCGTACGGCACGTACGCGTGAACAACTGGCTGAACAAACCGCGACACGCTGGCATCGCCTCTATGCTAGCCATACGGTCTCGCTGCAGGATCTCGAAGACAAAGACAGCCTGCTCGCTGCCAGCCGCAGCCAGACCCAATCGAGTCGTGAACGCCTGCACGACCTGCTCGCCCAGCAAAGCTATGAGCGTATCGTCGCGCCCTTCGACGGCATCCTCTCGGCACGCTACGTCGATGTTGGCGACTTGGCGACCAGCGATCCCAAGCAGCCTCTCTTCCACCTGGTCCAAACCGGCCATCTCCGCGTGTTTGTGGAGCTGCCGCAGGGCTGGAGCGAGCGCCTGCATCAGGGCGATCTCGCCCAGCTGAGCTCAACCCAGCAGCCACGGGCAACGCTGAGCGCACGTATCATCAAGATGGCGGGCGGCCTCGATCCCAGCAGCCGTAGTCGCCAGATCGAGCTGGCCGTCGAAGCCGGCACCCAGGACCTGCGTCCCGGCGACTATGTCGAGGTGCACTTCCAGGCGGCCGCCCCAGCCAGCCTCTTCATTCCCATCACCGCTCTCATCTTTCGTGGTCATGGTCTGCAGGTCGCCTGTCTCGATACGCACGATCACGTCCACTTGCAGAGCATCGTTCCCGGGCGCGACTTCGGCAAAACGATCGAGGTCCTGCAAGGCCTGACGGCGGCCAGCCGGGTCATCGACAACCCCAGTGACTCCATCCATGAAGGTGAGGCTGCGCGCGTCCTCCAGGTCCGTCACAAGATCGATGATGGGGTGCTGCCATGAGGCTGAAGCTGCTGCTCAGCATAGGTTTGATAGGCTGGATGCTCAGCGCCTGTTCGCTCGATCCGAAACAGGACGACCCGCGCCTCAAGACCCCGGCACAGTTCACCCCGGACGCGCGATTTGTCGAGCTCAGTGGCCCTAGCCCGAAGCCCTCGGCCTGGTGGGAAGGCTATGGCGACCCGCAGCTCAACCAACTCGAACAGGGACTGCAGGGCAATCAGGACCTGCTCGCGCAGATGCAGCACATCGAGCAGTCACGCGCCTACTTGGCAGCCCAGCAGGGCCAGCTCTGGCCACAGGCGGACTTGGCCGCCGGGGTCAGCAACCAGCAGCTGTCACGCAACCGGGCCACCTATTTTCCCGGCTTCCCTTATCGCTATACGGACCAGTCGGTGGCTTTGGGCCTGAGCTGGGAACCCGATGTGTTTGGCCGTCTCCACGATCAGGAGCGCATTGCGCACAGCCTGCTGCAGGCTGATGAAGACGACTTACACGCTTTGCAGTTGAGCCTGCAGGGACAGCTGGCGCTCAGCTATATGGCGCTGATCGCCGATCAGCAGACGCGTCCCCTGCTGCAGGAGCAACTGGCCGATAGCCGTCGTTACGCCCAGCTCATGCATCTGACCCTGGACGCCGGCAATGCCGTCATCACGACGGTGGACGCCGCCGATAGCGCCGTCGAGACGGTGCAGGCTGAACTCGCCCAGATCGATGCCGACCTGGCCCTGCAAGAGCATGCCCTGGCGCTGCTCCTGGGACACAATGCCGGGTCTTACCAGGCGCCCCATGGCGCACAGCTGCCCAGCGTCCAGCGTCCGCAAGTCTTGCCCGCCAGCGTCCTGGCGCGCCGCCCTGATGTGGCCCGGCAACTGCATCTACTCGAGGCCGCCAAAGCCCGTATAGGCCTGGCGCGCAGTGCCTACTTTCCTCGCTTCATGCTCTCGGCAGGAGCTGGCCTGGAAAGCGGTGCACCGCAAGAGCTGCTCGACATCCCCAGCCAACTGTGGTCTTTGGGGGCCAGTTCCCTGGTCACCCTTTTTGATGGGGGGCAACGTCGTGCGCTCAACCGGCAGATGCAGGCCGCTTATGATGAACAGGTGGCCCACTATCGACAAAGCGGGCTCAATGCCATCCGTGAAGCCGAAGACGCCCGCAGCAGCCTAAGTGCGGCACTGGCCCGCGAGGACAGCCTGCGACGTCAGGTCAAGCTGGCTGACGAGCAGGCTGATCAGGCGCGGATCGCTGAACGCGAGGGCATGAGCAGTGAGCTTGAGCGACTGCAGGCGCGCATCCAGGCGCGCCAATTGCATATTCTGCTGATCCAGAGGCAGGCCGAAAGCCTCAGCGCCGACCTCCACTGGCTGCTGGCCATCGACTGAGTCAGCGCTCGCGCAAACGCGGCAGCAGACGGCCGAGACTGCACATGCCGAGGATGTCGCTCATCTGTGGCGCGATCAAGGCATCCCAGGCCAAGCTACAGGCGGCAGGGGATCCGGGCAGGGCAAAGATGGGCTTGCCGTTGGCGAGGCCGAGCACAGCGTCGGAGAGCATAGCGCCCTGACCGACATCCTCCCAGGACAGCTGACGAAAGCGCTCGCCAAAACCCGGCAACTCTTTATCAAACAGCGGCCGCAAGGCGGCGGCGGTGAGATCTCGCCCGGTGGGACCGGTGCCGCCTGTCGATACAATGAAGTCTATGGCCTCATCATCGATCCATAGGGATACCGCTGCGCGTATCGAATAGAGCGAATCAGCAACCCTGAGGTGTTCGCTCAGCACATGACCGGCTTCCTGCGCCTTGTGCACCAGGGTCGAACCTGACCAATCATGGTGTGATCGCCGCGAATCAGAAACGGTCAATAAGGCCATTCTCATCAGTCCACCTCCGCCTTGCTAGCGACTGGCCAGCTGAGGCCCTTGACCCCGGCTGTCTGCCATAAAGCCTGCAAATGCTGCTGCACCTGACGGATCCAGAGCTGGCGACGCAGGCGTTCGCGCACATCACCACAAACGGCTTCATAAGGCAGCAGCTGACCCTCATGGCGGGCGACCAGATCCACCACATGCCAGCCGTAGCGGCTCTCCACGAGCTCGCCCAGCAAACCCACCGCCTGCTGGAAGACGGCATCCTCAAACTCGGCCACCGTCTGTCCACGGCCGATCAAGCCCAGATGCCCGCCTTGCGCGGCCGAAGGACAGGCCGAGTAGCGGGCCGCCTGAGCGGCAAAGCACGAACAGTCCTCCTGCAAAGAGCGCAAACAGTCTTCAGCCTGCTGGCGCGCCGCCGCGCGTCCCTGCTCATCGCCGGGAGCGGCGGCGAAGAGGATATGACGCAGTTCGAGCAGGTCCTCGCTCCGATAGCGTTGCGGATGCTCGCGATAGTAGGCCTGACAATGCGCCTCATCGACCTCCCCGATCTCGATACGACTGAGCCAGGCCTCGATGGCCTGATCGGCCGCCTGATCGTCACCCTCGGGACAGAGGATGTGGCGCAGGATCTGACCGACCCTCCCGAGATGGTGCCGCTCTTGCAAGCTACCCTGGTATCGCCCGGCCTCGCGGCGCCAGGCCTGTTCATCAAAGCGCATCGAGCCTATTTGGATCTCGGCACGTGGGGAATGACTGCTACAGGACATGACGGGCTCCTTCAGGATGGGCGCCGACGCACGATCTGATAGGGCCGTGCCAGATAGGCCAGCGGCACACTCCAGATGTGGACCAGACGGGTGAAAGGAAAAACCAGGACGATGGTCATACCAACCAGGATATGGACTTTAAAGAGAGCGTCGACCCCGGCGAGACTGGCGCTGGGATGGGCGCGCAGGGTGACGATGGACTGGGCCCAGTCGGCAAGCTGGAGCATCTCGGCGCCATCCAGATGCTGGGCTGACACCGGCAGGGTGGCCAGTCCAAGCAACAGCTGGATGAGCAAAAGCACCAGGATGAAGAGGTCCCGCTTCTGGCTTTGTGCACGCACACGTGCATCGAACAGGCGTCGATACAAGAGCATGAGCAGCCCGACCAAAGCGATGCTGCCCAGGCTCCCCCCGGTGATCATCGCCATCAGCTGTTTGCTATGCGCGGTCAAACCCAGATAGGGGTATAGCTCATGCGGCATGAGCAGGCCGATGGCGTGCCCTATCAGCAAAAAGATGATCCCAACATGAAAAAGATTACTGCCCCAGCGAAAGCTGGCACCACCACGCAGCAGCTGACTTGAGGAACTGCGCCAGGAGTACTGACTGAACTCAAAGCGCAGCAGGCTGCCAAGCAGGAAGACGACGATGGCGACGTAGGGATAGAGATCAAAAAGTAGCATATCAAGTTCTTTCACGACGGTTTTCCTCCACAGGGGTAGACGCGCACCAGCGCACCGCTTGGGCCCGATCGGTGCGGCAAGCACCTGGATCGGCACCCATGAATTCCACCGGCACCTCGGCCCAGGCACGATCGATGGCGACACCATCGTCGTCACGATCCATAGCCACCGTGTCCGCTTCAGGCCTCGCCCCGGCCAGGCTTAAGAGCGCCTGCAAGATCAGACGGTAGCGGCTGTGCCGCGAGGCCAGCCCACGCTCGATGGCGCCGAGCACATCGACGATGGCGGCCAAAGCCGCGAGGGCTGCCGCAGGATCGAGACTGGCGCAGTACTCCAGGTACAGGGGCAGATAGTCGGGTAGCTCACGACCGACGATATCCAGTCCGGCCGATCGATAAAGCTGTCTGAGCTCCACCATGGCGGGGCCGCGTTCGCGCGAATCGCCGAAACGATGCTCAAACAGGTACAAAGCGCACTGACGACCACGATCAAAGCTGGCGACGTGCTCCGCCTGCAGATCGAGAAGATCGCGATCACGGCAGGCTTGCACATAGACCGCAAGTTCGTCCTGCCAGGGCTGCAGCGCCGGTTCAGCGCTGAGGATCGCCGTCATCGCCACGCTGTGGCGGAACAGCTCCGCTTGTGGATAGTGCAATAGACGCGCAAGGACTTGCAGGGCAGCTTGCATATCAGTCCTCCTGCTTGACCTGAATGGAGCGCTGCTGGCGTGGATGCATCGCACCGAAGACGGATGCAGCACTCAGGCCCGCGCTGTTGCAGCCGTCACCGAAGCTGAAGCCACAAGCACCACGTTCGGCGTAGGGCTCATCGACCCGTTCACGGTGCCCGCTCGGCACCACAAAACGGTCTTCATAGTTGGCGATGGCCAGGGTCTGGTACATCTCTTCAACCTGATCCGCGGTCAGGCCACAGCGCTCCAGAACATGCAGATCATCGATCCCGTCCAGGCGCTGACGGCGCTTGAAGACACGCATGGACAACATCCGTTCGAGCGCTTTTTGGACCGGCTCGATACGTCCGCCGGTGAGCATATTGGCCAGATACATCAGCGGGATGCGCAAGGATGAAACCTGCGGGATGAGACCTTCCAGCGCCAGGTGGCCGGCATCGGCGGCCGACTGTATCGGCGATAGCGGCGGGACATACCAGACCATGGGCAGGGTGCGATACTCCGGATGCAGAGGAAAAGCGATGCGCCAGTCCATCGCCATCTTGTAGACCGGGGAACGGCGAGCGGCCTGCAGCCAGGATTCCTGAACACCGTCACGACGGGCTTGCTCGATCACCTTGGGGTCTTGTGGGTCGAGGAAGATCTGCAACTGGGCTTCATAAAGATCGGCGCTATCTTCCAGGCTGGCCAACTCGGCGATGCGGTCGGCATCGTAGAGCAGGACCCCGAGATAGCGGATGCGACCGACGCAGGTCTCCGAGCACACCGTCGGCATACCCGACTCGATGCGCGGATAACAGAAGGTGCACTTCTCTGACTTGCCCGACTGCCAGTTGTAGTAGATTTTCTTGTACGGGCAGGCACCGACACACATACGCCAGCCCCGGCACTTGTCCTGGTCGATGAGCACGATGCCGTCTTCTTCGCGCTTGTAGATGGCGCCGCTCGGGCAGGACGCGACACAGGCTGGATTGAGGCAATGCTCACACAAACGTGGCAAATACATGAGAAAGGTGTTCTCAAACTGCCCATACATGGCCTTTTGCACATTCTCAAAATTGTAATCCTGCGAGCGTTTGGCGAACTCTGTACCTAAAATCTCTTCCCAGTTGGGGCCCCACTCGATCTTCTCCATGACCTTGCCGGTCAAGGCGGAGTAAGGTCGCGCCGTCGGCTGAGCCTGCCCGGCCGGGGCCTCCTGCAGATGGGCATAGTCAAAGTTGAAAGGTTCGTAATAGTCATCGATCTCCGGGAGATGGGGGTTGGCAAAGATTTGCGCCAACAGCCGCCAGCGGCCGCCGATGCGTGGGCGTAAACCGCCATCGGCGCCACGTTCCCAGCCACCTTGCCAGCGCTGCTGATTCTCCCAGTCCTTGGGATAGCCGATGCCAGGTTTGCTCTCGACGTTGTTGAACCAGGCGTATTCGACGCCGGCGCGGGAAGTCCAGACATTTTTGCAGGTGATCGAGCAGGTGTGGCAGCCGATGCACTTGTCGAGATTGAGAACCATACCGATCTGAGCGCGAATTTTCATGACTTCACCTCTCCCGCCTGTCCAGCGTGCTCCTGTTGCAGCCAATCGACGGTACTCATCTTGCGCAAAACCACGAATTCATCGCGATTGGAGCCCACCGTTCCGTAATAGTTGAAGCCATAGCTCTGCTGCGCATAGCCGCCGATCATATGGGTGGGCTTGAGCACCGTACGCGTCACCGAGTTATGGATGCCACCGCGCAGACCGGTGATTTGGGAGGCCGGCATGTTCACCTGTCGTTCCTGGGCGTGGTACATCATCGCCATACCCGGTCGTATGCGTTGCGAGACCACGGCGCGTGCCGCCAGGGCACCATTGACGTTAAACACCTCGATCCAGTCGTTGTCGACGATGCCAGCGCGGGCGGCATCGGTCTCCGAGATCCAGACGATGGGCCCCCCGCGCGACAGGGTCAGCATGAGCAGATTGTCGCTATAGGTGCTGTGTATGCCCCACTTCTGGTGGGGCGTGATCCAGTTGAGCACGATCTCGGGATGCCCATTGCCATGCTGTCCGACCATGGCATGCCAGGACTTGGTATCGATAGGTGGCCGATAGGCGCACAAAGCCTCACCGAAGGCGCGCATCCACAAATGATCCTGATAAAACTGCTGACGACCGGTGAGGGTGCGCCAGGGGATGAGTTCGTGGACATTGATCCAGCCGGCGTTGTAGCAGACGTGCTCAGACTCTATGCCCGACCACGTCGGCGAAGTGATGATCTTGCGCGGCTGCGCCTGAATATCACGGAAGCGTATTTTTTCTTCCTGCTTATGGACGGCCAGATGCACGTGCTGGCGGCCGGTGATCTTTTCCAGAGCAGCCCAGGCCTTGACCGCCACCTCGCCATTGGTTTCTGGTGCCAGGGACAAGATGACTTCAGCGGCGTCGATGGCGCTGTTGATCCGTGGCCGCCCCTGATGATCGCCCGCCTCCCGATGACGGCCATTGAGCTGTCCGAGAAACTCGACTTCCTGGCCGGTCTGCCAGGTGATCCCCTTGCCGCCATTGCCCTGGGTTTCGAGCAGCGGCCCAAGCGCGATGAAGCGCTGATAGGTTTGTTCATAATGACGCTCGACCACGCTGATCTGCGGCATGGTCAGGCCTGGCTGCGGCGCACACTCGGCGCGCTTCCAATCGGCCACCCCGAGCGCCTGGGCGAGTTCACCCGGGGTGTCATGCAGCAGGGGCGTCAGCACGACGTCGCGCTCCACACCCAGATGACCGGCACAGAGCCGCGAGAAGGTCTGCGCGATGCCCTTGAAGATCTCCCAGTCGCTGCGGGACTCCCAGGCGGGGTTGACCGCCTCGGACAGGGGGTGAATGAAAGGATGCATGTCCGAGGTGTTCATGTCGTCTTTTTCGTACCAGGTCGCTGTGGGCAGGACGATGTCGGAATAGAGACAGGTGCTTGACATGCGAAAATCGAGTGTCACCAGGAGATCGAGCTTGCCTTCAGGCGCCTGCTCGTGCCATACGACCTCACGTGACTGCAGACCGCCCTGGGCATCACCGAGATCTTTGCCTTGCACACCATGGCGGGTCCCCAACAGGTGTTTGAGAAAATACTCATGACCCTTGCCTGAGGATCCGAGCAGGTTGGAGCGCCAGATGAACATATTGCGCGGGAAGTTTTCCGGGCTATCAGGATCTTCGCAAGCCATGCGCAGATGCCCTTGTTGCAGACCGGCGACGACATAAGACTGGGCATCCTGACCGGCCTGTTCGGCGGCAGCCGCCAGATGCAGGGGGTTGCAGGACAGCTGTGGTGCGGAAGGCAGCCAGCCCATGCGCTCGGCCCGCACATTAAAATCGATCATGCTGCCCTGCCAGTCCTCGCTACGGACCAGGGGTGACAAGAGCTCTTCGACCCCTACTTTTTCATAACGCCACTGATCGGTATGAGCATAAAAAAATGAGGTACCGTTCATCTGCCGGGCCGGCCGGTTCCAGTCCAGCGCAAATGCCAGGGGCTGCCAGCCGGTCTGTGGGCGCAGCTTTTCCTGGCCGACATAGTGCGCCCAGCCGCCGCCGGACTGGCCGACGCAACCGCACAGCACCAGCATATTGATGATGCCGCGGTAGTTCATGTCCATGTGGTACCAGTGATTGAGCCCCGCACCGACGATGATCATCGAGCGGCCGCGGGTCTTCTCGGCGTTGTCAGCAAACTCGCGGGCCACCTGGATCACCTGGGCACGCGGCACCCCGGTGATCGCCTCCTGCCAGGCCGGGGTGTAAGGCAGATCGTCATCAAAGCTGCGGGCGCAAGCGGCATCCTGCAAACCGCGATCGACGCCGTAGTGAGCGAGCAGCAGGTCGTAGACCGAAGCCACCTGGAGCATCCGGCCATCGGCCAGCTGGAGCTGTCGTACCGGCACTTTGCGGCGCAGGATGGAGGCATGCCCGGTGTGCTGGAAGTGCTCGTGGCGGACCCCGCCAAAATAGGGGAAACAGACCTCGAGCAGGGCGTCCTCATGCCCCAGCTGACTGAGCTGCAAACGGGCAGCTTCGCCGCTCAGCGCATCACGCTCCTCGAGGTTCCAGCGCTGTGAGCCATCCCAGCGAAAGCCGGCGCTACCTTGCGGTACAACGAGCCGCCCATCGCTGTCCCAGGCCAGGGTCTTCCATGCGGCATGGCCCGAGTCTGCCGCCACCCCGCCGAGATCGCTGGCGCGCAGAAAACGTCCAGGCACCCAAGCCTGCTCCTGCTGCTCGAGCAGGACCAGCATGGGCATGTCGGTATACTTTTGCAGGTAGTCGACAAAATAGGGGCGCGGCCTATCGACATGGAACTCCTTGAGAATGACATGGCCCATGGCCATGGCCAAAGCAGCGTCGGTGCCCTGCTGTGGCGACAACCAGAGATCAGCAAATTTGGTGTTCTCTGCATAGTCGGGGGAGACCACCACCACTTTGCTGCCCTTGTAACGCGCCTCCGTCATGAAATGAGCGTCCGGGGTGCGCGTCTGCGGCACGTTGGAACCCCACATCATGATGAAGTCGGCGTTGTACCAGTCGGCCGACTCAGGAACGTCGGTCTGCTCGCCCCAGGTCATCGGCGAACTCGGCGGCAGGTCGCAGTACCAGTCGTAAAAGCTCAGCCCAACCCCACCGATCAGGGACAGATAACGGCTGCCGGCGGCGTAAGACACCATGGACATGGCCGGTATCGGGGAAAATCCGACGACACGATCAGGGCCATACTTTTGGATCGTATGGATATTGGCCGCGGCGATGATCTCCTGCACCTCCTCCCAGTCGGCCCGCACCAGTCCGCCCTGCCCGCGCGACTGCTTGTACTCGCTGACCGCAGCGGCATCCTCCATGAGCGCCGCCCAGGCCCGCACCGGGTCCTGGTGCTGCTGGCGCAAACGCCGCCAAGCACGCAGCAAGGCGACACGCACCATGGGGTATTTGAGACGGTTGGCGCTGTACAGATACCAGGAGTAGGAAGCCCCGCG
The DNA here is from genome assembly GCA_021804565.1 of Pseudomonadota bacterium. Taxonomy (GTDB): domain Bacteria; phylum Pseudomonadota; class Gammaproteobacteria; order Pseudomonadales; family Moraxellaceae; genus JAJZHK01. The sequence goes on from JAJZHK010000004.1 coordinate 16,666, forward strand.
TGGACAGCCACGCGGTTCATGGTTAGGCAGATCCGGGCGCGTACGCGGATAGTCGGTCTGTTGCGTCTCCCAGGTCACCAAACCATCCTTGACATAGATCTTCCAGCTGCAGGACCCGGTGCAATTGACGCCATGCGTCGAACGTACCACCTTGTCATGCTGCCAGCGCCGCCGATAGGCCTGCTCCCAACTGCGGTCCTCGCGCGTCGTCTGGCCATGCCCAGCGGCGAACTCGCCCTCAACTTTTTTGAAAAACAGCAGTCTGTCGAGAAAATGACTCATGATCTTTTGCTCTCCTTCAGGCGCCGGCTTAGCAGCGTATCTCGGCGTTCTTACGCTGGTAGAACCACCAGGTGAGCGCGATGCAACTGAGGTAGTAACCGGTAAAGACGAGCAGGGCTGCAGCGACACCCCCCGTGAGCGACAGCGAAACCCCAAACGCACGGGGGATGAAGAAAGCCCCGTAGGCGGCCACCGCCGAGCTGAAACCCAAGCTCGCCGCAGACTCCCGACCGGCCAGACGCAGGGCGGCGGCGTAAGCGTCTTGCCCCTGACCGGCGACGCGCCGCTCGTGCTCGGTGCGGAAGATGATCGGGATCATGCGAAACGTCGAGCCATTGCCGATACCCGTGGTGATAAAAAGCACCATGAACACCGCGAAAAACCCGGGAAAAAAACCGCCTTGTCCGGCGTGTGGGAGAAACAGAAGCAGCGCCAAAGTCGCCACGATCATGAGCAGGAAATTCCAGAAAGTCAGGCGTGCACCGCCGACATGATCGGCCATCCAGCCGCCCAAAGGCCGTGCCAAGGCGCCCACCATCGGCCCAAGAAAGGCGTAGTGCAGCGGATCGATGGTGCTGAACTGTGACTTGATCAGCAAGGGAAAGCCTGCCGAGAAGCCGATGAAGCTGCCAAACGTTGCGGTGTACAGCCAGCTCATGATCCATTGATGCTTGCGCCTGAAAATCACCATCTGCTCGCTCAGGGAAGCCCGCGCGCTGGCGATGTCATTCATCCCCAACCAAGCAAGCACGGTGACCAGCAAGATCGGCAAGATCCAGATAAAGCCTGCATTCTGCAGCCATAGCCGCTGCCCGGTGCGGCCGACCTCAGCGGCGCCCGCCCAGGCCCCCAGGATGCCGACTCCGAGCACCGCAGGGACAAGAAACTGCATGACCGACACCCCGAGATTGCCCAAACCGGCATTGAGCCCGAGGGCGGCACCCTGTTGTGACTTGGGAAAGAAAAAGCTGATGTTGGCCATGCTCGACGCAAAATTGCCGCCACCGAAACCACACAGCAGGGCGATCATCACGAACACCGCGTAGGAGGTATGAGCATCCTGCACAGCGATACCCAGCCAGTAAGCAGGGATGAGCAAGGATGCGGTACTGATCACCGTCCAGCGCCGGCCGCCGAGCACCGGCACCATGAAAGCGTAGAAAATGCGCAAGGTGGCGCCAGACAAGCCTGGCAAAGCGGTGAGCCAAAACAGCTGATCGGTGCTGAACTTGAAGCCCAGGCTATCGAGACGCACCGCCACCACACTCCAGATCATCCAGACGGCAAAGGCCAGCAGCAGGGCTGGAATCGAGATCCACAGATTGCGTCTGGCGATCGCCTGGCCCTCACGGCGCCAAAAATCCTGATCTTCAGGTCGCCAATCCAAAAGCGTATGGTAGTGTACGGA
>JAJZHK010000004.1:18365-74266 GCA_021804565.1 Pseudomonadota bacterium
ACACAACCAAGCGTATGACCGAGGCCGCGAGAACGGCTGTCGAGCACGGGACTGTTCATAAGGAGCAACTCCTGCAAGGTAAAAAATCTGCGGCATTGAGCCATAACATAAATTTGATATACATATTTATAACCAGATCGAGACGCGATGAATTGATCTGGAACAAGTTGCGCCTTGATGCCGAGGTGCTCTTGGGCGTTCATGAACTCTGTGTTAAAGTGCCGGCCTTCGCCTTGAGGTGCCGATGCTTGCATCGGTTCAACGGGAAGTCTTGGCCTTCGGGTACAAGCGCTGCCCCCGCAACGGTCGACGTGTGCGCATGACGCAGCCCACTGGGTTCTTCCCGGGAAGGGGTCATGCCGGATGAGCTCATCCTCCACGTCTAGCCCGGATACCGGCCTCGAGGTCTGATGCACAGTGTTGCGGTGGGCGACACGGGTGTTGGGCGCGCCACAGGTGCGTCCCGCGCGCGTTCGCCTCAAGCCTATTCGACTTGAGGACTACTCATGAAATCATCTTTTCCCCTGATCTTGCTGACGGCACTCGCCGCCCAGGCCGACGACAGCCTGGATGCCCCGCTGGTGGTCACCCCGGGCCGCTATGCACAAAGCAGCAGCAGCGCCCTGGCCGATGTTCAGGTCATCAGCCGCGCCCAGATCGAGGCCGCTCCCGAGCTCGACCTCGGCGGCCTGCTGCAAAACTATGCCGGACTCAATGTCGTGCGCTCAGGGGGCCCGGGACAGCAAACCTCACTGTTTATGCGGGGCGCCAACTCCGACCAGACCCTGATCATGATCGATGGCGTGCCCGTCAATACCGGCACCAGCGACATGGCCAGCCTGCCCTATCTGGTGGACCCACTCAACATCGATCACATCGAAGTGGTGCACGGTCCGCTGTCCAGCCTGTGGGGCGCCAATGCCATCGGCGGGGTCATCAACATCATCACCCGCAAAGCGCATGGCACCGATACCGAAGTTCTGCTGCAAGGCGGCAATGAACAGACACGACAGAGCGAAGTTCGTCAAAATATCAAGCTGGGCCAGTTCACCGGCTCGCTCTCGGCCGGCAACAACAACACCGCCGGCTATGCCCTGCTCAGTCCGGCGAACATCAATCCCAATGTCGACAGCGGCAACTACATGCACCACGGCGCCGCCGACATGGCTTGGGCCGGCAGCAACTGGAAACTGCAAGGCTCGCTGGCACAGCAAGACGGTCGCAACCAGTACATCAACAGCGGCACCCCTGTCGAGCAGAATGCCCTCGCCCGGCAAGGGCATCTGCAGCTGAACGCACAGATGAGCAGCATCTGGCAAACCCAGCTCATCGTCGCCCGCAATGTCGACCATCAGGATCAGCGCAACAGCAGCGACTATGCCCATACCGATCAGGACGAGGTCGACTGGCAGAACACCTTGCAACTGACACCGGCACAGACACTCATCGCCGGGGGCACCAGCACCCGCCAGCACGTCGCCGCCAGCATCTATGGCAGCAGCTATGACGAGCAGCTCAACGACGTCGCCACGTATGTCGAAGATCGTTGGCACCATGCCGCCTTCAGCAGTGAGCTTGCCGGCCGCTACGATGGATCCAACACCTATGGCCACCACTGGACGGGCTCGGCGACGCTAGGCTACGCCCTCGACGCCGACCATAGACTCTACGCTTCGCACGCCACCGCCTTCAAAGCACCCAGCGGCAATGACCTCTACGGCTATGGCGGCAATCCGGCCTTGCTACCGGAGTCCTCGACCAATGAAGAGATCGGCAGCAAGAACACCTACGGCGATCTGGAAGTTGACGCTTCCATCTATCGTCAGCGTGTCCATGACCTGATCAACTATGTCCTGATCGACCCGGTCAACTACATCTATCAGACCCAAAACATCGATCGCGCCCTCCTGCGTGGCCTGGAAACACAGCTGAACTGGAAGCATGGCGCCTGGACGGCGCACACCCGCCTCGATATCGAGCGCGCCACCAACACGCAAACCTATATGGACCTGGCCCGGCGTCCGCGCGCCCGGTGGAACAGCAATCTCGCCTACAACACCCCGGTGTGGGGGCTGCAGGGCAGTCTGCTCAGCGCCAATGACGCGCCCAACAGCGCTTATGACAGCATCACCTTGCCCGGCTACGCCATCATCAACCTTGAGGCGCATTGGCAGCTCTACCCGCAACTGCGCCTGCTGGCCAGCATCGACAACCTGAGCAACAAGTTTCAGGTGGTGGCCGCCAATGCCAACCCCAGTCCCAGCGCGCCTTCGTATTATCGTGGCCAGCCGCGCCTGTTCCAGCTGGGCGTAGACGCACGTTTCTGAGGAGATCGATGAGCATGGGCCACCGACTGAGCAAGATCTACACCCGGACCGGCGATGCTGGCGACACCGGCATGGCCGACGGTGCCCGCCTGGGCAAGGATCACCCCCGTGTCCATGTGCTCGGCGAGCTGGATGAACTCAGCTCCGTACTGGGACTGATCCGCTGTGAGCTGGCGGAGGATCATCCGGTGGCCACTGCGATCTGTCAGATTCAGCATGAGCTGCTCGACCTCGGCGCCGAGTTTGCCCTGCCACATCTGCAGCTGCTGGCGTCTGTTGCGGTGACACGGCTCGAACAGGAGATCGATGATATGAATGTCCTGCTCGGCCCGCTCAAGGAGTTCCTGCTGCCCGGCGGCACGCGCGCTGCGGCCAGTGCCCACCTGGCACGCGCCGTGGCACGCCGGCTGGAGCGCCGCATGGTCGAGCTCAGTCGCCTGGAAACCCTGCCCGGCGCCGCGCTGCCTTATGTCAACCGTCTCTCCGACTGGCTGTTCGTCGCCGCCAGGCACCTGCTGCACGGTGCCGGTGGACGTGAACTGCTCTGGCATCATCAGCGCCGCTGAAGCGCCAAGGCGAGCCTGAGCTGCGACCGTACACGTCGTAGCAAGCTTCGTGCTATGCTAAGCAGGTGCTGACGTTGCCGAGGATCATCATGGATGCCGTAAGAAAACCCTCTATCTATCTGGCCCTCTATCTGGCCCTCCTCGCTTGTGCCCAGATAGCTTGCGCCGATGGCATATACAAATGGGTCGATGCGCAAGGGCAAGCGCACTTCTCGGACACCCCGCCGATGTCCCAGCCTGGGGTGCAAAGACTCGATGTGCAAGCCGCGCCTTCTTCGGATGCCGGCAGTGAAATCAAGGCCCTCGATGCGGCACGCTCCAGTGACGAGCAGACCGACGAGCAAAAACAAAAGGCTGACGCGGCGGCACAAGCCAAAAAAGATGCCGCAGCCCTGGCAGCCCAGCAGAACGACTACGCCGACCGCTGCAAAAAACTGCTCGCCAACAAGGCCCAGCTCGCTGACCACGGCCGGGTGCGCGTCATGGATGAAAAAACCGGTCAGTACCGTATCCTCACGCCGGAAGAAAAAGCCGCTGCTGAAGTCGACAACGAAAAACAGATCAAGGCTTTTTGCACACCTTGACCGCTGCACACCTCATGGTGGGGGGGGGGACAAGCCCCCCCGCCCGCGCTCAGTGCAAGAGCTTTTTATGAAAACTCAGCTGACCGTGTGCTTCGCTCACCTGGATCACGTCACCACCGACGAACTCTCCCCGCAGAAGATGCCCCGCCAGCGGATTTTCGATCAAGGTCTGTAAAGCCCGCTTGAGCGGCCTGGCCCCGTAGACCGGATCATAGCCTTCCCGACAGACCAGGGCCAAAGCCTCAGGGCTGAGCTCGATGCCGAGCTCTCGCTCCTGCAGGCGCTTGCGCAAACGCTCCAGCTGAATGTCGGCGATCTTCTCCAGCTGCGCCTCGCGCAGGGGATGAAAGACGACGATTTCATCGATACGATTGAGGAACTCCGGCCGAAAATGCTGGCCGGCCACCTCCAAAACCGCGGCTTTCATCTTCTCATAAGGCGCTGATTCGTGAGCGCTGCTCATGCTCTGGATGAGGTCAGAACCCAGGTTCGAGGTCATGACCACCACCGTGTTGCGAAAATCGACGGTACGCCCCTGCCCATCGGTGAGACGGCCATCATCGAGCACCTGCAGCAGAACATTGAAAACGTCGGCATGCGCCTTCTCCACCTCGTCGAGCAAAAGCACCGCGTAGGGACGCCGCCGGATGGTCTCGGTGAGATAGCCGCCTTCTTCATAGCCCACATAGCCCGGCGGTGCACCGATCAGTCGCGCCACACTGTGCTTTTCCATGAACTCGGACATGTCGATACGCACCAGGGCCTCATCGCTATCGAAGAGGAAACGGGCCAAAGCCTTGCTCAACTCGGTCTTGCCCACACCGGTCGGACCGAGAAAGAGGAAAGAGCCATGCGGGCGCTGTGGATCGGCAAGACCCGCCCGGGCCCGGCGCACGGCATGGGCCACCGCCTCGACCGCCTCGTCCTGGCCGATGACCTGCGCATGCAGCACCTCCTCCATGCGCAAAAGCTTCTCACGCTCACCTTCGAGCATCTTGGCCACCGGAACGCCGGTGGCCTGGCTGACGACCTCGGCGACCTCCTCCTCGGTCACCCGATTACGCAAAAGCTTGTGCGTGACCGGCTCTGCACCACTCTCCCCGGAGCTCACCTGGGCCAGCGACTTCTCCAGCTTGGGGATGATGTCGTATTGCAAGCGCGACATCTTCTCAAGATCCTGCGAGCGGCGCGCCGACTCATAGTCGAGACGGGCTTTCTCAAGCTCCTCCTTGATCTGCTGCGAGCCTTGTACCGAGGACTTCTCAGCACGCCATATCTCGTCAAGATCGGCATACTCCTTGGCCAACCTGGCAATGTCCTCCTCCAGCTTGTGCAGGCGCTGCTGGGAGGCGGCATCGGCCTCATGACGCAAAGCCTCACGTTCCATCTTCATCTGGATGAGACGCCGATCGAGCTTGTCCATGACCTCCGGCTTCGAGTCCATCTCCATGCGTATGCGTGAAGCGGCCTCATCGATCAGATCGATCGCCTTGTCCGGCAATTGCCGGTCGGTGATGTAGCGCTGCGACAAACGCGCTGCAGCGATGATCGCCGGGTCGGTGATGTCGACACCATGGTGCAGCTCATAGCGCTCCTTGAGCCCGCGCAAGATAGCGATGGTATCCTCGACCGTGGGCTGATCAACGAGGACTTTCTGAAAGCGCCGTTCGAGCGCCGGATCCTTCTCGATGTACTGACGGTACTCATCGAGGGTGGTGGCGCCGACACAATGCAATTCACCGCGCGCCAGGGCCGGTTTGAGCATATTCCCGGCGTCCATGGCGCCTTCTGCCTTGCCCGCCCCGACCATGGTATGAATTTCATCGATGAACAAAATGATCCGGCCTTCTTCCTTGGACAGGTCCTTGAGCACAGCCTTGAGGCGTTCCTCGAACTCGCCACGAAACTTGGCGCCAGCGATCAAGGCGCCCATGTCCAAAGCCAGCACGCGTTTATGACGCAGCCCTTCCGGCACTTCGCCGTTGATGATGCGCTGCGCCAAACCTTCGACGATCGCCGTCTTGCCCACACCCGGCTCACCGATGAGCACCGGATTGTTTTTGGTGCGTCTTTGCAAAACCTGTATCGTTCGCCGGATTTCATCGTCACGACCGATCACCGGATCGAGCTTGCCACGCTCCGCCCGGGCGGTCAGATCGATGCAATACTTTTCCAGGGCCTGACGCTGGCTTTCAGCATCAGCATCACGCACCGGCTCGCCGCCACGTACGGCAGCGATGGCCTGCTCCAGACGTGACGCCTGGAGCCCCGCCTCTTTGAGCAGGCGACCGCACTCCCCCTGATCGAGCATGGCCAAAACCACCATCTCACTGCTGATGAACTCGTCGTGACGAGCGTGCGCCAGTTTTTCGGCGCGATGAAGCAGTCGCGAGGTCTCCTGCGACAAGCTGAGGTCGACCTGCGCCGAACTCACCTGGGGCAGACGCTGGACCGCCTGTTCGACCTGGGTCTGCAAGGCTTGGACATCGACAGCGCATTGCCGCAGCAAAGCCGGCACGCCACCTTGCGCCTGCCGTAAAAAAGCCAGCAGCAGATGTTGCGGCTCGATGAACTGTTGATCGCCCTGATTGGCCAAGGAGCTGGCCTCGGCAAGGGCCGACTGCAACATGGAGGTCAGTTGTTCATTACGCATGGGACACCTCGATCATTTGACTTGCACTTGAGATCGGGTTGCGCTGTCAACATTTCAAGCGCTGTGCTCAGCGCATCCTATGACCTGCATCAATGGCGCGTACAAGCCAAGCGCTGCCCCCCATAATTGAGCACCATCTTGTCCTTGTCCAGACCTTCAATGCGGCCATCGAGAGAACGTCCGGGGGTCTGAAAACTGAGCACGCCGGCTTGCAGGTGATAGGCGGTCACGCCGCGCTTGTCACCGATCTGCAGGATCAGATGGCCATTGGCCGCAAAGTTCATCTCCAGGTTCGTGCCACCGACGGGATCGAAACAGGACCAGGAACCGAGGATAGGTTCTTCGCTACCCAGGGTCAGGCTGCCCACCGAGTCATGGCCGGCGTCGCGCTGCTGCATGCTGCTGATCAGGTCTGCGGCCACCGCAAAGTTGATGCCTTGCCCCTGGGTGTATTGGTAGGTGGTGATGCCGATCAGTCGTCCCTGAGCATCGAACAGACCGCCGCCACTGGAGCCTGGCGCGATGGCCGCGGTTGTCTGCAGCAGGTGCCCACCGTCCTTGAGGGTACGCACGGCGGCGAGGATGCCCGCACTCAGACTCAGGGATAAACCGCGAGGAGCACCCAGGGCATAAGTCGTTTCTCCTGGCAAAAGCTCGCTGCTGCTGCGTATCGTCACCGCCGGTCCTGCCTCTGCCGGCACCCGCAGACGACACAGATCGTACTGGTCATCGGCGGTTTCGATAGAAGCGACATACACACCGGCCTGGGTCTGCACCTTGAGCGTGGCCCCCGACTTGGCCACGTGGCAGTTGGTGATCACCTGTCCCCGGCCGACGATCACGCCACTCCCCGAGCCTAGCAACTGACCGTAGGCGTCCTCGATCAGGATGGTCGCTGCGCTCGGCGCCAGGCCTCGATAAAGCTCAGGGGCACTCAGCGTCGGCCAGCTTGCCGTCAGCGGTGCTGGACCGGCGACGTGCGGCTCGGGCGCTACGGCAGCCAGCGATGCCGGCGACCTGATCCAGGACCGGCCGACACGCTCATGGGCCAACCCGGCGATCATCACCAGTGCCAGCACAAGCCACCAGCGGGTAACGTGACGCTCACGCCGGCTGACCGCCGCAGGTCTGGCTTTTCTGAGCAGGCCCAGATCATAAGCACGGCGCCGCTGCGGATCCTGCAAACGGCTGTAGGCGTCTTGCAGCAGCATGCGCTGATTGCGAGTCTCCTCGTCATGCCCCTGCAGGTCGAGACGTTCCTGGGCCCTCTGGTAGGCCGCAGCGATCGCCTCGCCGCTGGCGTCAGCGGGCACCTGCAGGATTTCATAGAGTGTCGGCGGGCTCGAACGTGCAGGCGGCACGGCCTGTCGATGGTCATTGAGCATGCGCTCAGCCCTCCATGCCCAGGGAAAGGCGCGCCCCTGGAGTAGCCCGCCCGGGTCGGCGGCCATTCATACGGCGCCGACCTGCACGCGCAAGGCCCAGAGAGCCAGGCGTTCGCCCAAATGCGCGGCGGTTTGATGATCGCCCTGTGGCGGCGTGGTATGGACCGGAGCATTGTCAGACTGCGCCATCACCCCCAGGTGCGAGCCGAGCCGGTTGACGGCATCCTCATCACTGGTACGCCCAGGTTCAGCCTGGCCGACCCAAAGCATGCCATGCTGAGCGGCAAAAACGACAAACTGGATGAGCACATTGAGCTTGTCACCGCTGAGCCCATAGGAGTTGGTGAATCCGGCCGCCAGCTTGTCACGCCAGCTCTGCTGCAGCCAGCGCCCCGAGGTGGCGTCCATGAACTGCTTGAACTCGGCCGAGGCGCTGCCCATATAGGTCGGAGCGCCAAAGATCATGCCGGCGCTACGATCGAGACGCTCCCAGTCGATGGCCTCGACAGCGCAGAGATAGGCGCGCACACCGGCGACACGATCAACACCGCGGGCCACCGACTCTGCCAGTGCCTGGGTATGCCCATAGCGGCTGTGGTAGACGACGGCAATCTCGAGCATCACGACGCAATCCAGATCAGGCTGGCCTGGCGGCCCGTACGCGGTTCACGCCGGAAGGAAAAATAATCGGCGGCCTGGCTATAGGTGCAAGCCCTACCGCCATACACAGCCCGCACGCCGCGGCTGCGCAAACGCAGGCGGGCCAATTGATAAAGATCGGCCCGATAGTGCCCCTCGCGCGTCGGCACGAAAGCCTGTGCCGCCTCGGGTGCCCTGTCGACGAAGGCGCGACGCACCTCGGCACCGACTTCAAAAACCGCCGGCCCTATCGCCGCACCCAGCCAAGCCTGGAGCTGGACACCGGGCACCTGGAAACGGTCGATGGCCGCCTCGATGACGCCATCGGCGAGCCCACGCCAGCCGGCGTGTATCGCCGCCACCGCGCGGCCATCCTGACGCGCCACCAGCACCGGCAGGCAATCGGCGGTCAACACCGCACAGACTGCGCCGGGGGTCTCGCTGTAGACCGCATCCGCAGCACAATCGGGCGCCGCAGCCGCCTCCGCCACCACCACGCCATGCACCTGCTGCAACCAGGCGATCCCTTGCGACAGACCGAGCTCCTGCTCCAGGCGCAGACGATTGGCCGCCACCGCAGAAGGATCATCACCGACATGCGTGGCGAGATTGAAATCGTCAAAAGGTGGCCGACTGGCCCCCTGAGCATGGCGCCGGGTCGAGCAGGCACGCACCCCCGGCGGGCTGGGCCAGTCCACAACGCTGATCATGACTCCGCCTCAACACGACCGCTGCGCTCGGACAGCCATTCGGCGCTGATCGCCCAGGTGCTGTGCACGGCACTGGCGCCCGCAAACACCCCGGCATGACCGCCCGGCACAAGATGAAAACGCTTATCCCGTGAACCGACCAGGTCCATGATGCGATAGGCGGCCGCCATCGGAGCGATGGCATCCGAACTACCGGCGAAAGCGAGCAGATCACAGTCGACGCGGGAAAAGTCGATGTCACGTGAACCGATATGCAATTTGCCACCCGCCAACTGATTGGCCAGGCCGAGCTTCTGCAGCAGCTCTTGTACCGTACCGCCAGGATAATCGGCCATATTGTCGAACCAGGCGTTCATCGACATATAGCGCACCAGATACTCGCGATCGGCGAGGTTGCGCACCATCGACAGATAGCTGGTCAAGGGGCTCAGCGGACTGCTCATCTTGAAGGCTCGTGACACCCACTTGCCGGGCACGTGAAAACGTTCAGCGTCGATTTGACTCAGGCGGAAGCGGGTGTTGTTGCGTATCCAGGCGCTGGGCGCTGCCAAAGCCCGGCTGATGGTGCCGGCCACCCCCATACGACGGGCATCGAGAGGACTGGCGATGGTGACCAGTCCGGTGACTTCACGATCGTCGCCACAGCCCAGATAAAGCAAAGCCAGCAGTCCTCCCATGCAGTAACCCATGAGATTGACCTGGGTCACCCCGGCGTGCGCACGCACCGCCTGCATCGCCTGTGGGAACCAGCGCAGCACATAGTCCTCCAGGGTCAGGCTTTGGTAGGGAGGATCTTTCGGATTACCCCAGTCGATGAGATAGACATCATAGCCATGGGCTAGAAAATAACGCACCAGGGAGCGCTCGATCATCAGGTCGAAGATCCAGGAGAATACCCCCAAAGGCGGCACCAGCAGCAAGGGCCGCGGGTAGAGCTGGCGACGGACCGCCACCTCCTCGCCTTCGATGTACAGATGGTCGACGGTCAGCGGCAGATAATGGCGCACCGCCATGATGCCGTCACGATGGATCTCCTGGTAAGGCGTGCTGTCCTTCTGGATGAAGCGCTCCGGATAGCGGCGTCGCTGATAGGCATTGTGAAAAAAATCTCGGGCCTTGCGCCATGGCCCCGGCGCGAATCGATGATTCATAAAGACTCCTCTGGGTCAGCCCCATTTTAGGCTTGACGAGCAGATTTTGCATGGGCATCAGCGCACAAGGCCTGCTGTAAATTGAGCAAATCATCGGGTAAAGGCGAGTGCCAGGACAGCGGCCGGCCCAGCCGAGGATGCAGCAGACCGAGCTCGCTGGCATGCAGGGCCTGGCGCTGAAAGTGCACCAGCTGCGCCTGCAAGGCCGGTCCTGCCGACAGCAGGCAAGCGCGTGGTGGACGGTAGACCGGATCGCCGAGCAGCGGATGACCGAGGTGGCTCATATGCACACGGATCTGATGCGTGCGGCCTGTCGCCAGGCGTAGCTCGATATGGCTGAAGCTGCCATAGACGGCGAGACGCTGAAAGTGGGTTCGCGCTTCTTTGCCCTCGGGTCTGATCGCCATGCGCAGACGGTCTTGCGGATGACGGCCGATGGCAGCGTCCACCTCGCCCTGCGCAGGCGGCACTCCACAGACAAAAGCCTGGTAAATCCTGCGCAGGCTGCGATCTTTGAGCTGGGCGATGAGCTGCTCCTGCGCCTGGGCGGTACGCGCAACCACCAGCAGACCGGAAGTTTCCTTGTCCAGGCGATGGACGATACCCGCTCGTGGCAAGGCGGCCAGGCCGGGCTCATGGTAGAGCAGGGCATTCATCAAGGTTCCCTGCCAGTTACCCGCCCCGGGATGGACGACCAGCCCCGCCGGCTTGTCGATGACCAGGATGTCCTCATCTTCGTAGACCAGCTGCAGGGGAATATTCTCGGCTTGCGCCTCGGTGCGCGCCGTCAGCTCGACATCGAGCCGCAACTCGGCCCCTGCGGCCACCCGCAGGCTCGGCCGGGCCTGCCGTCCCTGATAGAGCAAAGCCCCCGCCTCGATCCAGGACTTGACCTGCTCACGGGAAAAATCCTGCAGCCAAAGCCTGGCCACCTGATCCAGACGCAGGCCGATGTGCTCATCCTGCACCTGCATCTGTCGTTGTAGAGTATCTGCCATAGTTTGGCGTGCCGACCTGTGCTTAAATAGCCATTTTATCCGAAATGGTCCGAGTGTCTTGCATGAATCGCCTATCCCGCCTTGGAACTGTCGCCCTCGCCTGTCTGCTGAGCGCCTGCGTCAGTCACTCCCACAAGGCCAAAAACGAACTGACCGACCAGCAGTACTTCAAACAGGGCATGGAAGCCTTGCAAGACAATAGTTTCATCACCGCCATCCACAAATTTGAGGACCTCGACTCGCACTATCCGGTGGGGGCCTATAGCGAGCAAGGTCAGCTCGAGCTGATGTACGCTCACTTCATGAACCTCGACTATGCCTCCGCCGGAGCCACCGCCGAGCACTTCATCAAGCTTTACCCCGCAAGCCGACAACTCGACTACGCCTACTATGTGCGCGGACTCAGTGACTTTCACGCCGACGAAGGCTTCTTTGACGGGCTTTTGCCTATCCATAGCGCCTGGCGCGACATAGGCAGCCGGGAGACCGCCTACAAAGACTTCAAAGCCCTGCTCGATCGCTTTCCCGACAGCCGCTTTGCTGCCGATGCCCGCCAGCGCATGCTCTTCGTTCGCAACCAGATGTCCGAGCACGAGTTGCATGTTGCCATCTACTACGCCCGACGCGGCGCCTATCTGGCAGCCGCCAACCGCGCACGCAATATCATCGAAGGCTATCCGACCACCCCCAGCGTCGAGGAGGCTCTGGCCGTGCTCAGCTACAGCTATGCGCATATGGGGCTGCCGCAGCTGGCCAACGATGCCCGCCTGGTGTTGTTGCACAACGACCCGAAAACGCCCTATGTCGATCAGCACGGGCAGATCAAGCTCGATCTCGGCACCCGCAATGACCGTCGCTCCATACTCAATATCCTGAGCTTCGGCCTGCTCGGCAGCAGTGACAGCGAAGACCAGGACTGAGGCCGGACAGGCCTCAGTCCTGACGAGAACCGCCGCGACTTACCAGTGTATGCCCTTCATCAGGTAGGCGAAAGCCATCTGCTCGGTGGTCGGCTGAGCGAGTTCGGCGGGTTTGTCACTGCGTGCCGCTGAGGAGTCGGGAAACATCTTGAAGCCGGTATTCATGATGATCTCGGTGACCTTGGGCATGACAAAGTGCATGACCTGGGCGAAGACCCCCAGACGGGTGGCGATACGCTTGCTCTTGTGGATGATGGCATCACAGATCATGTCGGCTGCTTCTTCAGGGGCGATCGCCGGAACATGGTCATAGATCTTGGTCGGGGCGATCATCGGGGTACGCACCAGCGGCATATTGATCGTGGAAAAGTGCACATTGAGGTCGGAAAACTCCGAGGCTGCGCACCGGGAAAAGGCGTCGAGCGCGGCTTTGGAGGCCACATAAGCGGAGAAACGCGGGGCATTGGTCAGCACCCCGATCGACGAGATATTGATGATCTGCCCGCTGCGCCGCTGCTCAAAATGCGGCAATAAACGCATGATCAGGCGCAAAGCACCAAAATAATTGAGCTGCATGGTGCGCTCGTAGTCATGAAAGCGATCATACGCCGCCGATATGCCCCGACGTATCGAACGCCCGGCATTGTTGACCAGAACATCGACCTGGCCATGATCATGGATGACGCTGTCGACCAGGCGATCGCACTCTTCGAGGACCGACACATCGGCACTGTACATCCACGCCCGTCCCCCCAAGGCCTCGATCTCGTTCAGGGTCGCCTGCAGCTTTTCAGGATCACGCGCCACCAACACGATACGCGCACGCGTCTCCGCCAGACGCAGGGCCAGGGCCTTGCCGATACCCGAGGAGGCTCCGGTGATCATGATCACCTTGTCATCGACATTGCCCGCCAGGGAGTGGTCGATGAACAGGTCAGAGTCGAGATGCCTTAACCAGTAATCCCAAAGCACCCCGACATAGCTCGCCAAAGGAGGGCACTCGATGCCGCTGCCTTTAAGCTCGCGCAGCGTATCGCGGCAATCGAATTTGGTCGGATAGGTCAGAAAGCCCAGCGCCTCTTCGGGAATCTGCAGATCTTTGAGGAACTGCCGGCGCATACGCGCCACGGGGGGCAGCTTGGCCAAAGGACCGGTCACCGACTTGGGGATGAAAGCGGCCATGCGCGCATCGATACGCATGGTGAACTGGGGGGCCCCGGCCGCCTCGGCCACCAGGTTCATCACCTCTCCCACCTTGTGCGGCTTAGGATCGGTCAGATGGAAGACGCGACCGTCGAGTCCTTCCTTATGGGCGAGATGGTCCATGGCATCGACCACATAGTCGACGGGGACGATGTTCAGGCGGCCGCCTTCGACACCCAGCATCGGCATCCACGGCGGCAGACTCTGGCGTAGCTTTTTGATCAGGCGGAAGAAGAAGTAAGGACCATCGACCTTGTCCATCTCGCCGCTACGGGAGTGCCCAACCACCATACCCGGTCGATAGATACGCACCGGCACCTGGGTCGTCGTACGCACCAGTTTCTCGGCCTCGTGCTTGGTCCGCAGGTAGGGGTTGATCAACTTCTCCGCCTCGTCAAACATGTCTTCGCGCCAGGTGCCGCTATAGAGGCCGGCCACCGCAATCGAGCTGGCGTAGTGCAGACATCCCACCGACAAGGCTTCAGCCGCCTGGAGCACGTGCCGCGTGCCCTGCACATTGGCAAGAACCTGCTGCTCTTCACTGGCCTTGAGGTCATAGATGGCGGCGAGATGAAACATATGGGCAATTTGGCCACGCAAAGAGGCCAGCTGCGCGTCATCGAGGCCCAGACCCGGCTGCGCCAGGTCACCACGCAGGGCATGCAACTGGTGCGCCTGGTGGGGATAACGTTCGAGCAGGGCGGCAAACTTGGCTTCACTGCCGGGGCGAACGAGCACGTGCACATCGCCGCCACGCGCGAGCAGCTTGCCGACCAGAAATTTGCCGATGAATCCGGTGGCACCGGTCACTAGATAATGCATGAGACGACTCCTTCTCTCTTTATAGATATCTTCCCGGACCCTCATCCGGACTGCTTTGCAGTGTACATGGCCCTACCGAAATCACCAGTACCCAGATTTGATATTTTTGATTTTTTTTGTTATAAATCATTAAGTTAGAGCAAATACTCAAGAGTAATTGCTCTAGGACTGGAGGCGCCAGGAGACGCTTGCATCAATCACCGGGACGCCAGGCCTGGGTGATCGGATAGCGGCGATCCTTGCCAAAACCACGTTCGCTCAGGCGCGGACCGATGGCCGCCTGACGCCGCTTGTATTCGTTGAGGTCGACCATACGCAGCACCCGGTAGACCATATCGCGTTCGTAGCCCTGGGCGACGATGGCCTCCGCACTTTCATCTTTCTCGATGTAGCGGGTCAGCACGGCATCAAGGATGTCATAAGGCGGCAGGGTGTCCTGGTCTTTCTGATCAGGCGCCAGCTCGGCCGAGGGCGGCCTGTCGATGACCCGTTGCGGGATCACCGCTGAACGTCGATTACGGTGGCGGGCCAGCTCAAACACCTGCGTCTTGAGGACGTCTTTGAGCACATCGAAGCCCCCCGCCATATCACCGTACAAGGTGGCATAGCCGACCGCCATCTCGGACTTGTTGCCGGTCGTCAGAACCAGCGAGCCCTGACGATTGGAGATCGCCATAAGCATGATGCCACGGGCACGCGCCTGCAGGTTTTCCAGGGTTTTCCCCAGCGGTCCCGACAACTCTTCGTGCAGGCTTTGTTGTAAAGCCGTCACCACGTCGGCGATAGGATAGCAACGAAAATCCACCTGCAGGGCCTGCGCCTGGGCACGCGCATCGTCGATGCTCATGGCGGCCGTATAGTGATAGGGCATCATGATGGCGCGCACACGCTCAGGACCCAGGGCATCGACGGCGATGGCCAGGGTCAGGGCCGAATCAATCCCCCCCGACAGACCCAGTACGACGCCTGGAAAGTGATTTTTCTCGACGTAGTCACGCACCGCCAGCACCAGGGCCGCATAGACTTCCTGCAGGGGCTCGAGGCGTGCGCAGACCTCGCCCGGCTGAGGCTGAGCCGCCTGCATCTGCACCATCAGCAGCGACTCGGTGAAGGCCGGAGCCATGGCACAGAGCTGACCCTGCGCATCGAGCACACACGAGGCACCATCGAACACCAGCTCATCCTGTCCACCGACCAGGTTGACATAGACCAGCGGTCGCTGCGCCGCCTGGAGGACCTGCAGACGCAGGTCCTGCTTGCCCTGATGGTAAGGCGAGGCATTCAGACAGATCAGCGCATCGGCGCCGGCGGCGATGCTGCTGGTGACCGGCAGTTCATGCCACACATCCTCACAGATGAGCAAGCCCAGACGCTGGCCACGATGCTCGAAGATGCCGACTTGGTCGCCGGGCGAGAAATAGCGCTGCTCATCGAAAACCTGATAGTTGGGGAGGCAGCGCTTGCGGTACTCGAGCAGGCAACGGCCGGACTCCCAGACCCCGGCCAGATTGTACAAACGGCCCTGGCGTCGTCCCGGGTAACCGAGAACCAGCTTGATCGGCGCCTGCGCCAGGTGGGCTAAAGCAGCCTCGATGCGCCGCTCCAGGCTGGGACGCAAGAGCAAGTCTTCCGGCGGATAGCCGATCAGGGCCAATTCCGGAAAGACGATCAGTTCGGCACCGGCGGCGGCCGCCTGCCGACTCAGGGCCAGTATCTTGGCGGCATTACCCTCGATATCACCGACGAGAGCATTCATCTGTGCTAGAGCCAGACCCCAGGTTTGTGACATTGACCCACTCCTGCGGCGCGTGTGGTGAGCGCCAAGATGCTTTAAACTGCAAGCCTGCAACGATCGGATGAATACACTATGGGACGCCTGATCATCGAGGTGTTGACGTTCTGGATTATATTCCAAGTCCTGCGTGCCGTCTTTCGTCCGCGTCCGCCACAGCAACCCTGGTCAGAAACCCGCGACGCTAGCGTGATGATGGAACAATGTCATCTGTGCAAGGACTATCTGCCGGCCGACCGCGCGCTGCACGCCCATGGGCGAAGCTACTGCTGCCAGGACCATCTGCAGCAAGACCGCAGCCGATGATCCACGCCGAAAATCGTTTGCTGCGTATCTATGCCTGGTACCGCCTCATTCTGGCGGGCTTGCTGCTGCTGCTTTTCTATGTGCACTTTCAGAGCCCCCTGCTCGGCAGTGACAACCCGCACGGCTATATCCGTCTCGCCACGATCTATTTCGGCTTCAACTGTCTGTGCATCTTTTTCAACCACGACCGTGTCGCAGCGACAGCCTGGCGGGCCCTGATCTTTGTCATGGTCGACATTCTGGCTCTGACTTTGTTCATCCATATGAGCGGCGGCATCAGCAGCGATTTGCCGTTGCTCCTGGCGGTCAGCGTCGCCGCCGGCAACATCCTGCTACGCCGTCGGCTCGGCCTGTTCGTCTCCGCGATCGCATCTTTGACTTTGCTCTATGAGCAAATCTATTCCATCTACGAGCACGGCAGCTCTTGGCAAGGCATCGAAACCACCGCCTTTTTGGGCCTGGGTTTTTTTACCATTGCCTTGATCTCACAACAGCTTGCTGAACGTCTACGGCAAGGCGAGCAACTGGCCCAAGCGCAGGAAAGGCGCCTGCGCGAGATGCACACCCTGAGCCGGCAGATCCTGCGCCGCATGCGCACAGGCATCCTGGTGGTCGATGCCGCCGGACATGTCGCCATGTCCAACCAGGCCGCCTCCGCCTTGCTCGATGTCGAGATCCAAGATGGGCAATGTACGCTGGCGGATATCGCGCCACGCCTTGAACAGTCCTTGCGGGCCTGGCAAAGGACGCCTGCACTGCGCAGCGCACCCTTTCAGAATCACGCCGGCGCGGCCAGTGTCAACGCCAGCTTCAGTGTGCTCGATGGCGAGCCCAGCGAAACCCCTTGGTCGACCTTGATCTTTCTGGAAGACCATACCCAGCTCACACAACAGGCACAGCAGCTCAAGCTGGCCTCGCTGGGCCGCTTCTCGGCCAGCATCGCCCATGAAATACGCAACCCCATGGGCGCCATCAGCCACGCCGCCCAGTTGCTCGCCGAATCGACCGCCATCGCTGGCGAGGATGCCCGCCTTTTACAGATCATCCAGCAGCACTGCCTGCGCATGAATGATGTCGTCGAGAACGTCCTCCAGTTGTCCCGCCGCGAAAGCAGCCGGCATGAGCTGTTCGAGCTCAGCGCCTGGCTGGACACCTGCATCGAGGAACTCTGCAGTGGCGAGCTGGCGGCCACCCAACTGCAATGCGAGCACCTGCAAAAACCCCTGATCGTCAGATTTGATCCCAAACAGCTCTATCAGGTCGTGCAGAATCTGGTCAGCAATGGCCTGCGCTATAGCCGCAAACTGCATGGCGATGGCCGCGTGCTGCTGCGCAGCGGCCTGCTCACCCATGAGCAGCCTTATCTGGACGTCATCGACGATGGTCCGGGTGTACCGCTTGAGCTGCGCCAGCATCTCTTCGAGCCTTTTTTCACCACCGAAGCTCGTGGCACCGGCCTCGGCCTGTACCTGGCCCGCGAGCTCTGTGAGGCCAGCCAAGCCCGTCTGGAGTTCATCGATGGCCCCAGCACCTGTTTTCGGATAACCTTTGCCCATCCTGATCGTTCGTTGCAGTTGCCATGAGCTTGGTTCTGATCGTAGATGATGAGCCCGACATCCGGGAATTGCTGGAAATCACCCTCACCCGCATGGGGGTATCGGCGCTCAGTGCCGAGGACCTCGCGACGGCACAACAAACCCTGCAAGAACAGCACTTCGATCTCGTTCTCACCGATATGCACTTGCCGGATGGCAGCGGCATCGACCTGATCCGCACCATCCAGGAACGCTGGCCACAGACGCCGGTGGCGGTGATCACCGCCTATGGCAGCATGGAAACCGCCATCACCGCACTCAAAGCCGGCGCCTACGACTTTATCTCCAAACCCGTCGATCTGACACGTCTGCGCGAGCTGGTTCAGCATGCCCTGCGCCTGTCCAGCAAGACGCCGGTCAGCGCCGATGGCGACCCCCTGATCGGAAACTCCGAGGCCATGCAGCGCCTGCGCCTGACCTTGCAAAAGCTGGCGCGCAGTCAGGCCCCGGTCTGCATCCATGGGGAATCGGGCAGCGGCAAGGAACTGGTCGCGCGCCGCATCCACGAACTGAGTTCACGCAGCGAGCATCCCTTCATCCCTGTCAACTGCGGCGCGATTCCTGTCGAACTCATGGAAACCGAGTTTTTTGGCCATAAAAAAGGCAGCTTTACCGGTGCCCAAGAAGACAAGATCGGCCTTTTCCAGGCGGCCGGCGGGGGTACCTTGTTTCTCGATGAGGTCGCCGACCTGCCCTTGAGCATGCAGGTCAAGCTGCTGCGCGCCATCCAGGAAAAGACCATACGACCGGTAGGCGCCACCCGGGAGATGGCGATCGATGTACGTATCATTTCCGCCTCGCACAAGGACCTCCAGCTTGAGGTTGAGGCCGGCCGTTTTCGTCAGGATCTGTTTTATCGCCTGCACGTGATTCCCCTGCGGGTGCCGGCGCTGCGCGAGCGGCGCGAGGACATCGACCTGCTCTGCGAGACCTTTCTGGCACGCATGGCGCAAGACTGGAATATCGCCACGCCCCGCCTGCACAGCCAAGCGCGCCAGCGCCTGCAGATACATGCCTTTCCCGGCAATGTGCGTGAACTGCAAAACATTCTCGAGCGTGCGCTCGCCCTCAGTGAAGGTCAGCTCATCCTCGAAGAGCACCTGCACATCGATAGCCCGGCAGGCCCGACACCTTGCAACCCGGCGCAGGAACTCCCGGCCGGCGCCGCTTTGGAAGACTATCTGCAGGACATCGAGAAACGTGCCATCTTGCAAGCCCTTGAGGACACCCGCTGGAATCGGACCCTGGCGGCCAAAAAACTCGGCATGAGCTTTCGATCGTTACGCTATCGACTGAAAAAAATGGGCCTGGATCAGGACGACGGTGGCGATGAGCCGGCCGACGCCGGCCAGGCGTAATCGGCGCTGGGCAAGCAGGGCGGGCGCTGCAGCAGGAGATCGACGAGGAGTCGGCTGGAAGCCGGCGCCAGGACCAGACCATTGCGGAAATGACCGGCATGCACCCACAAGCCCTGGCAGGGGCTGGCCGCAACGGTGGGAATGCCTTGCGCTGAACCCGGCCGCAGGCCCGCCCAGTGCGCCACCGGATCATAGCCCCGCAAGGGTGGCCACAGCTGCTCGGCGGCCTCGATGAGCTGGGCGCGAGCCTCCAGCGTGGTCACCTTGTGAAAGTCTCGGTGCTCAAGGGTGGAGCCCACCAGGAGATGGCCGTCGCGACGCGGGATGATGTACTGGGAAGCGCGCATGATCATGTGTTCGGGCCGCGAAATAGGCGCTGGGGCATAACAGATCATCTGACCCTGCACCGGGTAGACCGGCAAGGACCAGCCCAGTGGACGCAAGAGCTGGCCCGCCCAGGCACCGGCACAGACCAGCGCCGACTGAGCCGACAGAACACGCCCATCAGCCAGCCGCAAAGCCTTCAGGCGCTGGCCATCGAGCTCAAAAGCCACCACCTCGGCACCCTGTTCGATGAGCACCCCACGCCTTTGCAAGTCAGCCGCCAGGGCCGCCAACAGGCGCGGGTTGCGGATATGCGCCGTCTGCGGCATGAGGACGGTGCCCGGCCGATCGCTGAAAAGCTGCAGCTCGACCTGTCGCTGCTGCGCCCAGGACTGCGCCGCCAGCAGATCCTCAACATCGAGCATCAGCATACCGCAGGCCTGCCACTGCGGGTCGATCCCGGTATCGGCGAACAGGGACTGGACCAGACCCGGGTAGAGCCTTTGCGAGAGCTGGGCCATGGCGTCGACAGCGGCGGGGTGACGCCAGGGGTAAAGAGGCGACATGATGCCACCCCCAGCCCACGAGGCCTCAGCCCCCAGTCGTCCGCGCTCCAGCAGGACCACTTCGACACCGGCCAGAGCCAGCTCGCGCGCCGTCATCATGCCGATGACACCACCGCCGATCACATGTACACGCATGGTGCCTGTCCTCAATGCGAACGCAGGCGGCGTCCAAAAGCGAGCATGCGCTCGAGCGGCAGCATGGCCTGCTCAGCGATCAGCCGGTCAACTTTGATCTCCTGATCGCCACGCTGCAGGACCGCTGCAAGATTGTCGAGACCATTCATCGCCATCCAGGGACAGTGCGCGCAACTGCGGCAGGTCGCTCCTTGGCCGGCGGTCGGCGCTTCGATGAACTCTTTGTCAGGAGCCGCCTGCGCCATCTTGTAAAAAATGGCCTTGTCCGTGGCGACGATGAAACGCGGGTACGGCAAGCGCTGCGCCGCTGCGATCAGCTGAGAGGTTGAGCCTACGGCGTCAGCGAGGGCGATCACCGGCTCAGGCGACTCCGGATGAACCAGGATGCCCGCATCGGGATAGACCCGCTTGAGGTCGGCCAAGGCCGAGGCCTTGAACTCTTCGTGGACGATGCAGGCCCCGTCCCACATCAGCATGTCGGCACCCGTACGCTTTTGCACGTAAGCGCCCAGGTATTTGTCGGGCGCCCAGATCAAGGTCTCGCCCTCATCGTGCAGATGCTCGATGAGCTCGACCGCGATGCTTGAGGTCACCACCCAGTCAGCGCGCGCCTTGACCGCTGCCGAGGTGTTGGCATAGACCACCACACGACGTTCAGGATGCGCATCGCAAAACGCCGAGAACTCATCGACCGGGCAGCCAAGATCGAGCGAGCAGGTTGCCTCCAGGGTCGGCATCAGCACGCGCTTGTCCGGGCTGAGTATCTTCGCCGTCTCGCCCATGAAGCGCACCCCCGCCACCACCAGCGTGCTGGCGGCATGATCACGACCGAATCGTGCCATTTCAAGAGAATCCGCCACACAGCCACCGGTCGCCTCGGCCAGGGCCTGCAAGCGCGGATCGGTGTAATAGTGGGCAACCAGAACGGCATCTTCAGCGGCGAGCAGCTGACGCAGGCTCGCCACGGTTTCGACAGAGATCAGCTCATCGCGTGCCAGATTTGAACGCATCATCAGATCATGCCTCCGAGTTGATCTTTCCAGTTTACAACTTTACAACGAAACCCGCAGCCCACACCTGGCCACTGGCAGGCTCACACCCCACCACCTAAACTGTCATCAGGTGGGGGACACGCCTCACTGGAGGTGCCTATGTCTGGTCATGACGATCCTTCGCGCTACTTTTCCGAGCTCTACCTGGCTCCAGAACAGGCCTGTGTCGAGGCCTTGCAATCGCGCCTCGTGCTCGACGAAGCGCAGACTGCAGCAGCCCGTGCACGGGCGCTGCACTGGATCGACCTGATACGCCAGCAGCCACCGCCCCTGCTGGCGCGTCTCTTGCAAGATTACCCGATCGACAGCCAGGAAGGATGGGCTCTGATCGGCCTCAGTGAGTGCCTGTTGCGTATTCCCGATAGCGCCAGCGCCTATGAATTCGCCCGCGCCATGCTCAATGAAGGGCACTGGCCGCACGCAGGCCAGGGTATGAGTCGCCTCAGCGCCTGGCTTTTACGGCTGGGTCAGCTTTATGGCAACAGCAACAGCTCGGGCTGGCTCAAGCTGCTGCACCGTCTCGGCGATGAGATGTTTTTGCAGATCCTGCAAAACGCTCTGCAGTGGATGGCGCACAATTTTGTCTTTGCCGAAGATCTGCACAGTGCGCTGGCGGCCCGTGAGCCCGATCTGCTCTACACCTTTGACATGCTTGGCGAGTCGGCGCTCTGCGAAGCCGACGCCGAGCGCCACCTGAATGACTACGCCGAGGCGATCAGGATCTTGCAGCAAGGACGACGATCGCCCGCTGACGGCATCTCGGTCAAGTTGTCAGCGATCTATCCGCGCTGCGACCCCGGGCGCGCACAGCAGGCGCTGCCCGAACTCAAAAAACGCTGTCTGTGGCTGGCCGAGCAGGCCGCCGCCGCCGATATCGCGATGACCCTGGATGCCGAAGAGCACAGTCTGCTCGCCCTTAGCCTGGAGCTCATGCAAAGCCTGTGCAGCGCCGCGTCCTTACAGTCCTGGGATGGCCTGGGCATCGCGGTGCAAGCCTATCAGCGCCAGGCCCCGGCGGTCATCGACTGTCTGCAAGCGATGGCCCAGGCCTGCACCCACCCGCTCCGGGTACGTCTGGTCAAAGGCGCCTACTGGGATAGCGAAATCAAGCAGGCACAACAGCTAGGGCTGGCCAGCTATCCTGTCTTTACCGTCAAGCGCCATACCGACATCAGCTACCTGTCCTGTGCCCAGCAGCTGATGCACGCACCTTATCTGCTCCCGCAGTTTGCCAGTCACAATGCGCACAGCCTGGCCATGATCCTCGCCATGTCAGCAGGCCGTCCCCTGGAGCTGCAGCGCTTGCATGGCATGGGTGTAGGCCTGCACCGGCAGATCGCGGCCGACTGTGGCGTCGCGTGTCGGGTCTATGCTCCGATCGGGCGCTTCCGCGAACTGCTGCCTTATCTGATCCGTCGTATCCTGGAAAACAGCAGCCAGCAATCCTTTGTGGCGCGTCTGCACAACAGCCAGCTCGACGACGCGGAGCAGCTCAGCGACCCGCATCCGCACCAGGCGGCTTCGCCACCCGCCCTGCCCGACCCCCAGCATCTCGTCGCGGGGCGCAAGATCGCGGCGGGTTTCGCGCTCGCCGACTCGACTCGACTGCAGCAGCTGCGACCGCTGTTGCAGGATCCCGTGCCGATCGACGCCACGCCTCGCCCGCTGACGTTGGCGGCACCAGGACGACAAAAGCTCTACTCACGGGCACACCCGGCAAGTCTGCTCGGAACTTTACAAGTCTGCGATCAGGCCGCCCTGCAGGCGGCCTGCACGCAAGCCTGCGAGGCGGGTGTGGCTTGGGCCGCTAGCGACATCGACGAGCGCGCCCGCTGCCTGGAGCGCATGGCCGACCGCCTGGAAGCCAGCTCGAGCAGCTACCTGCGCCTGCTGATCCATGAAGCCGGCAAGGTGCTGATGGACGCTCAGGCCGAGTTGCGCGAGGCCATCGACCTCTGCCGCTACTATGCACAGCAGGCCCGCCTGATGCAGCCGCAGCAGCTTGAACATGTCACCGGTGAATCCAACATCCTTTATTGGCGGGCACGCGGCCTCTGTCTGTGCATCAGTCCGTGGAACTTTCCCCTGGCAATCTTTCTCGGCCAGGTCAGCGCCGCACTGGTCATGGGCAATAGCGTGGTGGCCAAGCCGGCCTCGGCCACCCCCCTGCTGGCTTACCAGGCCTGCTGCGATCTCTACGCCTGTGGCATACCCGAAGACGTGCTCATCTACGCCCCCGGCAAGGCCGCAACGATCGCCGGGCTGCTCAAGCACCCGGGTCTGGCCACGGTGGCCTTTACCGGCAGCACGGACAGCGCCCGCGAGCTACATCGGCAACTGGCGGAGCATCACCGCTCGATCATCCCGCTGATTGCCGAAACCGGCGGACTCAATGCCATGATCGCAGACAGCACCGCCCTGCCGGAACAGGTGGTGCGCGACGTGCTCAGCTCGGCCTTCAACAGCTCCGGTCAACGCTGCTCCTCGTGCCGTATCCTCTTCGTACAGGACAGCCTGGCGGAGCGAGTCGAGACCTTGCTGGCCGGAGCCCTGCAGCACTGGATGGTCGGCGATCCGCTCGATATCGCCTGCGACAGCGGGCCGCTGATCGACGCGCAGGCTCAGGCCCAGCTCCTCGCCTACAGCGCCGCCTTGGCGCAACGTGTTCCCTGCCTGGGGCAGGCGCGTGTGCCGTCCTCGACGGCTTGCCTCATGGCGCCCGTCGCCTATGCCTGTCGTTTTGAAGACCTCCCCAGCGAGGAGGTGTTTGGCCCTATCCTGCACTGTGTACGCTTCAAAGCCGAGGAGTGGCCGCGCCTGATCCGCTGGCTGCAGCAATGCGCCTACGGGCTGACCCTCGGGCTGCACACCCGCCTGCCCCATCGCGCCGCTGAACTCAGCGCGCAATTGCCCATCGGTAATGTCTACGTCAACCGTAATCAGATCGGTGCGGTCGTCGGCCAGCAAGCCTTTGGTGGCCGCGGACTGTCCGGCACGGGATTCAAGGCAGGGGGACCGCACTACCTGATGCGCTTTGCCAGCGAACAGCTGGTCTGTCATAACCTGTCGGCCCTGGGCATCGATCCCGAGCTGGCCATGCTGGTGACCTAGATGATCTTGATTTAATACCCCATAGGGTATACATTTGAGCTTATTGGAAACCACCGAGGATCGCTGCCATGACCGTAGAACGCGCCTTGCGCCTGATCGCTGGACTGTTTGTGATGCTGAGTGTTGCGCTTGGACACTATGTCAATCCAGCCTGGTTTTACTTTACCGCCTTCATCGGCCTCAACCTCTTCCAGTCCGCTTTCAGCAACTGGTGTCCGATGATGACCCTGTTGCGCAAGGCCGGACTCAAGCAGGGCTGTGCCTCGTGAACATCTTCCGCCCTCTCTGTCTGCTCGTCGCCTTGCAGGCGGCGACGGCCCAGGCTGACGCCCTGGCCACGGCGACCGTGGCCTACCGCAATGTCGAGAGCACCTACGACACCGTCGCCAGCATCGAGGCCGAACACCAGTCCACCGTCAGTGCCGAGACCAGCGGACGTATCACGGCCATCAATTTTCGCGCCGGCGACAGCGTCCACCAGGGTCAAGTAATCATGCGTATCGACACCTCGGTCGCTGATCAGCAGATGGCGGCGGCCGCGGCGCGCCTGCATGAGGCGCAGGTGCAGGAACAAAATGCCGACGACCAGTTCCGCCGCATCGCCCACCTGCTCAACCAGCACTTTGTGTCGCAGGCGCAATACGACCAGGCACAGGCGGATCTGCGTTCGGCGCAGGCGCGGGTCAAGTCCTTGCAGGCCAGCCTCGGCGCCACCCAGACCTCACGCAACTTTGCCACCATCATCGCCCCTTACAGTGGTGTCATGTCGCAGTTGCTGGTCGAGGTCGGTGACATGGCGGCGCCCGGCACCCCCCTGGCGGTAGGCTTCGATCCGCAACAGCTGCGCGCGACCAGCCAGCTGCCCCAGTCGCGGGTCGCCCAGATCCAGGCCGGCGGCAAAGCCTATATCGAACGTGATGGCGATACGCACTGGCTGAGCTGTGACCGTATCATGGTGCTGCCGGCCGCTGATCCCAAGAGCCATACCACCGAGGTCCGCCTCCATATCGCTCACCCCGAGGGGCTCCTGCCCGGACAGCTGGTGACCGCCCACTTCGTCATCGGCGCCGAAAAGCGTCTGGTGATCCCCCAGCAGAGCACCCTACAGCGCTCTGAACTGAGCGCCGTCTATGTGATCGACAGGCAAGGCCGGGCGCAGTTGCGCCAGGTTCGGCTGGGACCCAAAGTTGCCGATGGACTGGTCGAGGTTCTCGCCGGTCTGCGTCCTGGAGAAAGGGTCGCTCTCGACCCCATAGCTGCCAGTCAGCGGGGTTGATGACATGAGAATGGGTATCGCTGGCCGTATCGCTCAACAGTTTATCGACACGCCGATCACCGCCTTGCTGGCCCTGCTGGCCCTGCTGCTGGGGGCTTTTGCGCTGATCGTCACCCCCAAGGAAGAGGAGCCCCAGATCAATGTGACCATGGCCCAGATCATGATCCCTTTTCCCGGGGCCAGTGCCCGCGATGTCGAGACCCTGGTTGCCGGTCCTGCCGAACAGGTCCTCGCCGGTCTGCGTGGCCTCGATCACGTCTACTCGGTGTCGATGCCGGGCATGGCGCAGCTGACCGTGCAATTTAAGGTAGGCGTCGAGCGCAACACCGCTTTGGTCCGTCTTTACGACATCCTGAAAAGTCATCGCGACCTCTTGCGGCCGGAGCTGGGCGTCGGTGAACCGCTCATCAAGCCGAAAGGCATCAATGATGTGCCGGTCATGACCCTGACCCTGTCGACCGCCGATCTGCAACGCGGGGCCCTCGATCTCGCTCGCATCGCCTCGAGCATGGAAAGTGCCATCGCCCGCGTGCCGGGCGTGCGGGAAGTGAGTCTGGTCGGCGACCCCGGCGAAGTGCTCAAGATCGATCTCAATCCCGACGCCTTGCGTGCCCACGGCGTCAATGCCCTCGCTATCGCGCACGCTTTGCAAGCCGCCAACACCAGTCAGAATGCAGGCGCCATCGTCCATGACGACCTGCGCACCGAAGTGATCAGCAATGACTTTTTGCGCAGTCCCGAGGATGTCGCCGCGCTGGTCGTCGGCAGTGAAAACGGCAAGCCCTTGTACCTGTCGGATCTGGCCCGTGTGCATCTCGGTGCCGCACAAGCCCGGCACTACGTCTGGATAGGCCGCCCAGGCCAAGCCGAAGAGCCGGCCGTCACCCTGGCGGTGACCAAGATCGCTGGCGCCAATGCCGTCGATGTGGCCGCTGCCGTCCTCCAGCGCGTCCACGCCCTGCACAACACCCTGCTGCCGCCTGACGTTCGTCTCACCGTCACCCGTGACTACGGCCTGACCGCCAAGGCCAAAGCCAACAAGCTCATAGAAAAACTCATCTTTGCCACCACCTCGGTGATCGTTCTGGTGTTTTTTGCGCTCGGCAAACGCGAAGCGGTCATCGTCGGCACGGCGGTCCTGCTCACCCTGGCGATCACACTGTTTGCTTCCTGGGCGGTAGGCTTTACGCTCAACCGCGTCTCTCTTTTTGCGCTCATCTTCTCGATAGGCATCCTCGTCGACGACGCCATCGTCGTCGTCGAGAATATCCATCGTCACCGCCACCTCCACGACGGCCCCTTGCTGAGCATCATTCCCAGGGCGGTCGACGAGGTGGGCGGCCCGACCATCCTGGCCACCTTGACGGTGATCGCGGCGCTCATGCCCATGGCCTTCGTCTCGGGCCTGATGGGCCCTTATATGAGCCCCATTCCGATCAATGCCTCGATGGGGATGCTGCTGTCCCTGCTCATCGCCTTCAGCATCACGCCTTATCTGGCACGGCGCTTTCTGCGTGACGACCACAGCAGTGCCGATCACATCGTCCATCCGCCGATCTTCCGCCGCATGCTGAGCCCTTTCCTCGACCCTGAGCAGGGCCGCAAGCGTCGCCATCGCCTCTACGCCGGAATGCTCGGCCTCATCGTGCTGTCCTGTGCCCTGGTCGGCGTGCGCTGGGTCATCCTCAAGATGCTTCCCTTCGACAACAAGTCAGAGTTCGACATTGTCATCGACATGCCACACGACAGCCCGGTCGAGCGTACCGCCGAGGCCCTGCATGCTCTGGCGCGTGTCCTTGCGCAGGTTCCTGAAGTGGACAATTATGAGGCGTATGCGGGCACCGCCTCGCCGATCAACTTCAACGGGCTGGTGCGTCAGTACGATTTGCGTCAATTTCCCTGGCAGGGCGACCTGCAGGTCAACCTGATCGACATCCACCATAGAAAACGCAGCAGTCACGCCATCGCCAGCGCCCTACAGGCGCCCCTGGCCCGCGTCGCCAGCCAGTATGGCGCCCGTCTGCAGCTGGTTGAAGTCCCCCCTGGTCCGCCGGTCGCTTCACCTCTGGTGGCAGAAGTCTACGGCCCTGATGACGCCGGTCGGCGCGCCCTGGCCGCCGAGATCCACCAATTGTTTGCGCGCACCCCCGGGGTGGTCGGTCTGCAGGACACCTTGCCGCGCGACCCTGAACGTTGGCTGGCGCATATCGATCAGGCCCGTGCCGCCACCTTGGGCGTTTCCCGGCAAGAAGCCCTGCAGACCCTGAGCCTGGGCCTGCAGGGCCTGAACGTCTCGGCACTTTACCGTGACGACAACCGCCGTGGCATCCCCTTGCGTGTCGGCCTGCCCGCGACTACACGCGCCTCCCTGGACGCGGCGCTCAACCTGACCGTCGCCTCGACCAGCGGGACACCACAGCTGCTTGGCGACCTGGTCCAGCTGCGCCAGGACCGCGCCGACGCCTGGATCTACCACAAAGACCTCCTGCCGCTCAGCGAGGTCATGGGCGATGTCAGCGGTGGTACGGACTCCCCCCTGTATGCGATGTTCGCCATGCGTTCTCAACTGCAAAAACTGCAAGTGCCGCATGGTCTGCATCTGCAGGAGTATTTTACCCACGCTCCCGCCGATGGCTATGCCCGCTACGCCGTGAAATGGGATGGCGAATGGCAGATCACCTATGAGACTTTCCGTGACATGGGGATCGCCTACGGTGTCGGCATGGTGCTCATCTACCTGCTCGTGGTGGCACAGTTCGGCTCCTACCGTGTGCCGATCATCATCATGGCGCCGATCCCCCTGACCCTGATCGGCATCATGCCTGGGCATGCGCTGCTCGGCGCCCAATTCACCGCGACCTCGATGATCGGCATGATCGCCCTGGCCGGCATCATCGTACGCAACTCCATCCTGCTGGTCGACTTCATCGAGCTCAAGCTGAGCGAAGGCATGCCTCTCGATGAAGCGGTCATCGAATCGGCGGCCACCCGGGCACGGCCTATCCTGCTGACCGCCCTGGCGGCGATGATGGGGGCTTTTTTCATCCTTGATGACCCTATCTTCAATGGTCTGGCCGTTTCCCTGATCTTTGGCATCCTGGTCTCGACGCTGTTGACGCTGCTGGTGATACCTGTGCTCTTTTTCGCCCACAAGCGACGTCAGCTTTACTGAGCGCTGGCCCTCCTGCCGTTCAAGCAGGAGGGCAATTTGTTCCCCAGGGTCTAGACTATCAACAGTATCCACATGGAGATGGGCATGGCTTGGGGTCTGATCGTCGCGGTGGTGGCAGTGTGCTCGGTCATCGTAGCCCTGCTCTGGTCCGTCAGTCGCAGCATGGAAGCCGCCCGTGAGCGCAAGCGCCAGCGCATCCATGCCCTGCAAAGACGGATCATTTCTTTTCTCGACCTCATCGACGGCATCCCGCCGGCTTATCTGGGAGCGGCGATGCGCCAGTTTGCCCTGGAACAGGTCCTCGCCTGTGCCCAGGAGATCCTCCAGCTCGATCCCGGCGACACACGCGCCAGCCGGCAGGTGAGCGAAGCGCAAACAGCTTTGGCCACAGCCGCCAGTGAGCCTCCTCCAGTGCGTATCAGCACCCAGCTGGAAGCCAACAACATCCGCAAATCGCTGATCGAGACGGCGCGCTTCCTGCAGTCCCTGCACACCCAGGGTCTACTCGAAGCCAGCAAGGCTCGCCCCTTGCTGAACGCGGTCAAGGCCAATGCCACACGTGTCCAGATCGACGCGCTGCTGCTCAAGGCCAATGAAGCCCGGCAGCAGGATAAAAGCGCCAGTGCCGTGCTGCTCTACCAACGCGCACTCGATGAATTACGCAAGCATCCCAGCTACCCCAGGAAAGAGGAAACGATAGCCCGGATCGAAGAGACGATGGTCGAGCTCGGCAAGACCAACTCGGCCTTCGACAAGCCTCAGGTGACTTCGGCGGCTCCGAGCGCCCTGACCCGGGCACTCGAAGCCGATCTGGCGGAGGAAGACCAGTGGAAAAAGAAAAGCTTCTGACTCAGGCGGCTTGGACCGTACGGGTTTTGACCATTTTGACCTGATCGCGCAAGACACCCTGCTCGCCGAACAGACGTTCGCGCCAGGCTAACACCAGGGCATCCGTGTCGTGCTGACGCGGATGGAAGCCGGGCTTGAAGTAGTCAAAGAACTTGCCGGTCAGGCCGATAAACAAACCCCGCGGACCCAAGAAATAGTTGAGGCCACGCAGATTTTGACGCACCTTCCCCAACTGACCATCCGCCTGCAGCATGCGCACCTGGGTGTAGGCGGTAAAGGCGAAGAAGATCACCGTCGTCAGCGCCATGGTGCCGACGCGCAGAGCGTAGCCTCCCCCGGTCTGCTCGTAGACATCGTAGGCGACGGTCTTGTGCTCCGTCTCCTCCAGGGCGTGCCACAACCAGAGCGGCAACATTTTCGGATCGGCCATTTGCTGGTGGCGCGGGTCACGCAGCAGTTGTTCGCCCATCAGGGCCGTGTAGTGTTCGAGCGCACAGGTGGCGGCAAGACACAGTCGTGGCGAGGCCAACTTACGAATGAAAGTCAGCATTTGGTGCAACTGGGCGTCGATCTTGGCGGCCGGCAAATGCTGGTGATCGAGCATGGCATTCAAAGCTTCGTGCTCGCGGCTATGCATGGCTTCCTGGGCGATGAAGCCGGCGATATCCTGCAGCAGCTGGGGATCCTGAATCTGGTCACGATAATGGCGGACCGACTCGACAAAAAACCGCTCACCCTCGGGAAACAAAAGCGACAGGCTGCTCCAGAACAAGGTCAAAAAAGGATCCTGGCCATACCAGTAACGGTCCATGTGCTCGGCATCAAACTTCATATCAAGACGGCGAGGCGGTATACCCAAAGCGGCGGATGTGGTATGGGTCGTGCTCATGATGACTCCTGTAGACGAGGTCGACACCCTCACTTTGCCTTTGACCCACTCCCGGTGACAGAGTATTTTGTGCCAAGTTTTTATCCCAAGAGTCCCCCTTGAATGGGCATAGTCAGCAGCAGTGATCGTTTTTTACCGGCCGGCTACGTTTTGTTAATCATGGACAGCCTGCGCACGCTCGGACTCGCAGAGTCGGAGCGCCTGCGCATGCTGGAGCAACTGGGTACCGATGAAGAGCAGCTGCACGACCCCAATGCCCGCATCGGCCTGGAACAGGTCAACCAGCTTTTGATCTATGCGCTCGCACACGTCGACGCCTACCGGCTGATCGAGACCGTAGGCGCCAATATGAAACTCTCTTCGCACGGTGACACCGGATTTGCCGTGATGACGGCACACCATGTCGGGGAGGCTCTGGAGATCGCGCAACGCTTCATTTCCCTGCGCGTCAATTTTATCAGCCTGCGCCTCGAAGTACGGGGTGATACGGCGCACCTGTTCGTCGACGACACGCTCAAGCTGCACCCTTTGCGGGAGGCCCTGCTGCTGATAATAGCGCACGGTTTCTATGCCATGGGGCGCATGGCGACGGGACAGAAACTGTTTGCCCGTGTCGATCTCAACATTCACCAGCCGCCAGGCTTTGAATCGCTGGCCTCCACCGGAGCCGGCCTCATACGCTTTGATCAGCCCTTCAACCGCATGTCTTTCTCGGCCGCCTATCTCGACTACCCGCTGCTCATGGCCGATCCTGTGGCCATGCGCATGACCCTCGAGCGCTGTGAGCAGGAACTCGCCATGCTCGGACGCGAACGCAGCTTTCTCAGCAAGGTCCGTCACCTGCTGGAGAACTCGGGGCAAAACTTTCCCGACGCCGAGACACTGGCCGCCCAGCTCAACCTGTCCAGCCGCACCCTCAAACGTCAGCTCGCTCAGCACCACACCAGCTATAGCGAGCTGCTTGAAGAGACCCTGCGCCGACGAGCGGTACTCCTGCTCGAAGACCACCGACTCAGTCTGGAGCTGATCAGCGAGCAGCTCGGCTACTCCGATCCGGGCAATTTCACACGCGCCTTCAAACGCTGGACCGGCATGAGTCCGCGTGCCTATCGCCAGAACCGCAGCTAGATCACAGCAAGGCTTCGATATCCTTGGTGATCTGCAAAGGATCGGTGGTCGGTGCGTAGCGATGCACAACCTGCCCCTGGCGATTGATCAGGAACTTGGTGAAATTCCATTTGATCGCCTTGCTGCCCAAAAGACCCGGGGCTTCGGCGGCGAGATACTTGAACAGGGGATGCGCGCCATCACCGTTGACATCGATCTTGGCAAACATCGGGAAAGTCACCCCATAATTGAGCTCGCAGAAGCTGCTGATTTCAGCGTCGCTGCCAGGGTCCTGCTGCATGAACTGATTACAGGGAAAGCCGAGGACGCTAAAACCGCGCTCCTTGTAACTGCCGTACAGCGATTCGAGACCCTTGAACTGGGGGGTAAAGCCACACTTGCTGGCGGTATTGACCACCAGGATCACCTGGCCGCGGAAATCGCTCAGTTGCACATCCTCACCGAGGATATTTTTTGCTGAAAAATCATAGACACTGCTCATGATGGCTCCTGCTTGCTAGGACGTCCCTCGAACACCAGGGACCGTGAGTTGACACAAAACCTGCGCCCGGTGGTCGCCGGGCCATCCTCAAACACATGTCCTAAATGCGAGCGACACGCGGCACAGACGATTTCCAGCCGTCGCATACCATAACGATGGTCGACCTGTTCATCGACGCTGCGACCCAGCGCGCGATCAAACGAAGGCCAGCCACTGCCTGAATCATATTGATGCGCGCTATCAAAAAGAAGGGCCGAACACGCCGCACATCGGTAGCAGCCGTCCTCATAATGGTTCCAATAGGCGCCACTAAAAGGCGCTTCTGTCGCACCTTCCCGGCACACCGCATAGCGCTCGTCACCCAGCTTTTGCCGCCACGCCGACTCATCAAGCTCCATAGCCACCTCCGCTGTCTCACCAATATATCGCATGCGACATAAAATGCAAGCCTGTTCTCGTATATCCTCAGCGTATCGGTTTAACCGCCGGGCAGATTTGAGTATGATCGTTCTTTATTTTTTCGCTGGATCACAGGGCCATGGATATACGCAAATCAGCCAAACTCGACAATGTCTGCTACGACATTCGTGGCCCCGTCCTCAAGGCGGCCAATGCCATGGAGGAGCAGGGCCATCGCATCATCAAGCTGAACATCGGCAATCCGGCCCCCTTCGGCTTTGAAGCGCCTCAGGAAATCCTCCAGGACTTTGCTCTCAACCTGCCCAATGCCATAGGCTACAGTGAATCACGCGGCCTGTTTTCGGCACGCAAGGCGGTGGTGCAGTACTACCAGCAAAAAGGCCTGTTTGGCGTCGATGTCAACGATGTCTATATCGGCAATGGCGTCTCTGAGCTCATCGTCATGGCCATGCAGGCCCTGCTCAACAGCGGCGACGAGGTCCTGATCCCGGCCCCTGACTATCCACTTTGGACAGCAGCCGCCAGCCTGGCCGGCGGCACAGCGGTGCACTATATCTGCGACGAGCAAGCCGGCTGGTACCCCGACCTCGATGACATCAGAAGTCGCATCAGCTCGCGCACTCGCGCCCTGGTGCTGATCAATCCCAACAACCCGACCGGCGCCTGTTATCCCGAACCCCTGCTGCAGGGCATCATCGAGATCGCCCGTCAGCATGGCCTGATCATCTTCGCCGACGAGATCTACGACAAGATACTCTATGACGACGCCCGTCACACCTCCATCGCCAGTCTTGCTGACGACGTCCTCTTTATCACCATGGGCGGGCTGTCCAAGGCCTATCGTATCGCCGGATTTCGTACCGGCTGGCTGCTCGTTAGCGGCAACAAGCGTTGCGCCCAGGACTACATCGAAGGCCTGGACATGCTGGCTTCCATGCGTCTGTGTGCCAATGTGCCCGCCCAGCATGTCGTGCAGACCGCTCTCGGCGGCTACCAGAGCATCAATGACCTCATCCTGCCCGGCGGTCGTCTGCTCGAGCAGCGCAATCTGGCCTGGAGCATGCTCAATGACATCCCCGGGGTCAGCTGTGTCAAGCCCGAAGGAGCGCTCTACCTCTTCCCTCGCCTCGACCCTAAAATCTACCCCATCAGCGACGATCAGGAGTTCATTCTTGAGCTCTTGCAAACCGAGAAGGTTCTGCTCGTCCAGGGCACCGGCTTCAACTGGCCGGCGCACGATCACTTCCGTGTCGTATTTCTACCACACCGTGACCAGCTCACCGATGCCCTGCAAAGGCTGGAGCGCTTCCTGGAGAATTATCGTCGCCGCGCACGCTGATCGCCCGGCACAAAATGCAACATCGTCGATCTTGAAAAGGTCGACGATGGGCACAACACTGCTCATGGAGAGTGTCATCTAAGGAGCATCACGATGCTGCGTATCGTACTATTTCTGGCGACCAATCTTGCCGTCATGCTGATGGCCGGGCTGATCATCAATCTGCTCGGACTAGGTCACACCTTCGCACATGGCCAATTGCAGTTGCAGCCCTTGCTGGTGATCTGCTTCATCTGGGGCATGCTGGGATCCCTGGTGTCGCTGCTGATGTCCAAGTGGATAGCACGAACCAGCACCGGCGCCGAGATCATCGAAGTTCCGCGCAACGAAGGTGAGCGCTGGCTTCTGGCGACCGTCGCCGATCTCGCCGAGCGTGTCGGCATCAACATGCCGGAAGTGGCGGTGTTTGACAGCCCGCAATCGAATGCCTTTGCCACAGGATGGAATCGCAACGATGCCATGGTGGCGGTATCCACCGGGCTTTTGCAGCGTATGAATCGCGAAGAAGTACGCGCTGTACTCGGCCATGAGATCGGCCACGTTGCCAACGGCGACATGGTGACCCTGGCCCTCATCCAGGGCGTACTCAACGCTTTCGTCATGTTCTTTGCGCGCATCATCGGCAATTTTGTCGACCGTACCCTGCTCAACAACGAGAGCGACGCGCCAGGGCTGGCCTACTACGTCACCTCCTTGATCGGCGACCTCATCCTTGGCCTTTTGGCCAACATCATCCTCATGGCTTTCTCCCGTTATCGCGAGTTTCGTGCCGATGCCGCCGGGGCGCAACTGGCCGGATCGGGAGCGATGATCGCCGCCCTCCATCGTTTGCGTCAGGAGCAGGAGATGCCCGATCCCATGCCCCAGGGCCTGCATGCCTTGTGCATCACCGAAGGCAGCCATGAGGGCATGAGCCTGGCCGCTCTGCTCGCCTCACACCCGCCCCTGGAAGAGCGTATACGGGCCTTGCAGGCCCTGCCCCATACCGGCCGGGGGTCGTCACAAAACTGAACCGCAAGGAGGCGGGTATGCAAAAGATCTCGCAACGACCGCGGCCCTGGCTGGCCCTGCTGCCACTGCTGTTCTTCTTCGCCGTGCTGGCCCTGATCGCACTCCATCCGGCCTGGCAGGGAACGCGACCCTTGCCAAGGCTCATCCTGGCCTTACCACTGATCGTGACGCTGATCATCAGCCTGTTCATCGCCCAGTTTTTCTCGGGGCTGGCCCAGGAGGTCTGGGATGGCGGCGACCACCTGCGCATCGTTTTTTCAAGAGGGGTTATGCATCTGCCCCTGCGTGACATCAGCAATATCAGCTACAATGGCACCAGCAACCCGCCTCGTGTCACCCTGCGCTTACGTCAGGACAGCTCCTCGGGCCGGGAGATCAGTTTTCTCGTGAAACGGCCTTTTTCACTGCATCCTTTGCGCAGTCATCCGCTGATCGACGAACTGATCGATCGCGTCGACCAACAAAGATCCACCGGGGTCCACCGATGAATTTTCTATACCTGCTGATGATTATCGTCGTCCTTCTTCTCGCCTCGGGACTACGCGTCGCCGACCAGTATCAGCGCGCCGTGGTCTTCCGCCTCGGGCGCCTGCAGCGCCTGGCAGGGCCAGGCCTGTACTGGATCATCCCCAGCCTGGAGTGGCAAAGGCTGGTCGATCTGCGCATCATCACCGCATCGGTGGATCAGCAGGAGACCATCACCAAAGACAATGTGCCGGTCAAGATCACCGTCGTCATCTGGTACGCCATCGTCGATCCGGTCAAATCGGTCATCGAAGTGCGCGATATCGATGCATCGGTCATCCAGATCGCCCTCACCACCTTGCGCAGTATCATCGGCCGTCACAGTCTCGATGACGTCCTCAAAGACCAGGAGCAGCTGGGTATCGATATGCGTCTTGCCATCGACAAGGCCACCGAGCCCTGGGGCGTCAAGGTCACCCGTGTCGAAATGCGCAATGTCGAGATTCCTGAATCCATGCAAAGGGCCATGGCTCAGGAAGCGGAGGCGCTGCGCGAGAAGCGCGCCCGGCTGATCAAAGCCGATGCCGAGTTGGAAGCCGCTCTCAAGCTGAAAGAGGCGGCCGGCCTGATCATGGAAAACCCGGCCGGCCTGGAGCTCAGGCGCATGCAGATGATCACCGAAGTCGGCGCCGAGCAGAACACGACCACCATCATCATGATGCCCAGTGAGTTCGTCTCCGCCGCTGCGGCCGTAGCACGCTGGGGGGCCTCCCTGCCCAAGAAAAACATCGACTAGCCAGCCTGTGGCGCTCGCTGACTAGCCCCAGAACAGGAAAAAGCCGTCGAGGAAGAACAGGACGCCAACCAGTCCCACCGGTATCGCGGTCCACCAGACCTTTTTGATATTCAACAAGCCGGCGATGGAATTGAGCAGAATGGCCACCTGCAAAAAGATCACGGCCAGACCAAACGGCTTGCCGTGGTGCTTGGCCTCGTCGCGCTGCGCTTCGAGCGCCTGCGCCTGCGCCTGAACCTGGGCTTTCTCCTTTTTATACTTTTTCAGCTTGCCCTGGAGAATACGGATGTGCTCGGCGTAAGCCTGCAGCGCCGGACTGTGGGCGGGCAAGTTCAAAGCCTGCAGCTGCAACTGCTCCAGCTGCAGCTCCTGCAGATGTTGCTTCAGGCTCTTGGCCTGATAGAAAGACCATTGATCGGAAGCCTGCGTCTGACTGATCAAGGCCAGGGTCGAATAGCCACCGCCTTTGAAGGTTGAAAAAGTGGCACACACAGCCAGCAAAACAGTGGCCAGAGCCATGTCATTCTTCCACGGTTCTTTCTTCTCATCTGCCACAATCGAACTCCTACCCTCTTCTAAAAGATGATGATCCCGCGCTCTCAGTGTGTCACGTTGACGGCATCCAGCCCTGGGCAACTGGGTGACAAATTCTGCAGCCCTTCAGCTTCACGGCTGAAGCTGGTGTGATGATGGTCGTCGATACGGACCACATAGAGGCTGTCATAGTCCTCATTATTCCACACCGGCACCTGCTGCGGATCACTGCCCAGGCGCACCAGCAACAGGCGCGCCAAGGCCTCACCCCAGTGGTGCTCCCAGGCCACCACCTGCACTTGCGCCCTGGATTTGAGCAACTGATCGGCGAGGCCCTCGATTTGGGTCATGCCATAGTCGATATGCACCGGCAGACCGACCGCCACCGCCAGCGGCTCGATGGTGGCCAAAGGTCGTATATAGGCGTACAGACGACCATGGTCGCGCTTGGCGATGGCCGGATTGGCAGCGTAGATTTCCGAGGGTCGACCGTAGTGCGCCAGCAGCACCGGAACCAGGCTCAAGGACCGGTTCAAGCCCTGGCAATCGAGTTGTCCGAGGCCGAAAGCCGGCTTTTCACCATGACGCATGATGATGATGAGCCGATCCGCCTGTACTTGCGTACAAAGGCTCAGCAAAACCAGCCAACACAAGCCACGCAATGGCATCCGCATAGACCCTACCTCCTGGCGACAGGCTTTAGCATACGCATAGCCGACCTATTCTTCCAGCCAGTAAGCAGACGGTAAGGATCGCTCTGTTAAGATGCGCGTCGTTTCGACGGCTACACCTGAGGAGGCGCCATGTTCAAGTCTCAGCATCTTCTGATCGGCGCCTTCGCCGTGAGCTTGCTCGGCCTCGGCTGGCACTATCGGGCGCAGGCACACTCGGCGGGACCCGACACAGCCGGCCATAGCGGCAGCGCGCCCGCGGACAGCCTGCAACTGAGTGCCAGTCAGTCCCATCTGATACCGACCATGACGGTGCAGCTGCAGTCGTTTAGCGACGATGTCGAAGCCCTCGGCAATCTCGATGTCGACGCCAACCGCAGCGTCGCGGTGATTCCTCCTTACAGCGGCATCGTCGCCCGTGTCCTCCATGATGTGGGCGATCATGTGCATCGCGGCGAGGTGCTCTATACCGTGCACAGCCCCGATCTGGTACAGGCCGAGTCGACACTCATCGCCAGCGCCGGCGTCTTCAAACTCGACAGCAGCACGCAGAGCCGGGCCCAGCGCATGGCCGCCGAGCAGTCGGCCGCCACCCGCGACGTCGAACAGGCCAACGCGGACCAGCAAAGCGCCGACGCCACCTTTCGCGCCGCCCGGCAAAGTCTGCATGTTTTTGGCCTGGATGACGCGCAGATCGATTACCTGCTCCTGACCCGCCACATCGATGACGAGCTGGCGGTACGCAGTCCGCTCGATGGCGTCGTCACCAGCCGCTCGCTGGCGGCTGGACAATTGCTGCAGGCCGGTGCGGGTAATGCACCCATGACCGTCAGCGACATCTCCCAGCTCTGGGTCTATGCCTATGCTGCAGCACAGGAGCTGCCGCGCCTGCACCCGGGGCAGAGCGCCAGCATCAGCATCGACGCCCTGGCGCCTGCGCACTTTACCGCCCACCTCGACGTGATACAGGCCGGGCTGGACAATGACAGCCATAAGGCCCTGCTCCGCCTGCATCTGGCCAATCCGCAAGGCCTCTTGCATCCGCAAATGCTGGCGAGCATCGCCATACACACGAGTACGGCCCGACAGCAGCTGGCCTTGCCCAGCACCGCCGTGGTCCGCGAGAATGACGGTCAGACGGTGGTCTTCGTGGCGGCCGGACCTGGGCTGTTCAAACGCCGGGTGGTCCAGCTGGGGAGCGAACAGCAAGGCTGCTATCCCGTGCTGGGCGGACTGCAGGCTGGCACGGTGATCGCTGCCAACAATGCACTTTTTCTCGACACCGCGCTCAATCTACAGTCCGAGTAAACCATGCTGCCTGCTCTCATCGCCGCCGCGCTGTCCCGCCGTTCCATCGTACTGCTCATGCTGGGCGGCTTTCTGATCGCAGGCATCAGCGCCTACCTGCATCTGAACATCGAGGCCTATCCCAACCCGGCGCCCGTCATTCTGGAGATCACCGCGCAGGCGCCCGGTCTTTCCGCCGAAGAGATGGAAAGACTGTACACCCGGCCCATGGAGGTCGGTCTGGCGACGACCCCCGGTATCGACAATATCCGCTCGACCTCGTTCTATGGCCTGTCCTTTGTGCGCGTCACCTTCAAGTACGGCATCGACTACTATTTTGCCTACGCACAGGCCGCCCTCAGCCTGCAGCAAAATGTCAATCTGCCCAACAATGTGCAGCCACAGATCCAGGCCTCCAGCCTGGTCGGGGAGATCTTTCGCTATCAGCTGCTCGGCCCTGCGGGCATGAGCCTGAACAGCCTACGCTCCTTGCAGGACTGGGTTGTCACCCGCCGCCTGCTCACCGTGCCTGGCGTGGCCCAGGTGGTCACCTGGGGAGGCACCACCCGCGAGTATGAGGTGCAGGCGGATCTCAAACGCATGCAAAACTATGGCATCAGTCTCGGCCAGATGATCAATGCCATAGGCAATGGCAATGTCAATGTCGGCGGTCGCACCGTGCGTCTGGGCCAGCAGTCGGTCAATATCCGTGGCCTGGGGCTGGCGCACAATGTCGAAGACATCGCCGCCATCGTACTCAGTCAGAACCATGGCATCCCCATCCGCGTCAGCGACGTCGCGCAGGTGCGTGTCAGTCATGTGCCCCGGCTCGGGCAAGCCGGGCGTGATGAGCAGGATGACGTCGTCACCGGCATCGTCGTGATGAATCGCACGCAACAGACGCGCGACGTCGTGGCACGCGTCCAGCAGGCCGTCGACACCCTCAACAGCGATGGCACCCTGCCACGGGGCGTCCACCTGCAGGCCTTCTACGATCGCGCCAGTCTCGTCCATGTCACCACCCATACGGTCCTGCACAACCTGATCTTCGGCTGCATCCTGGTTTTCTTCATCCAGTGGATCTTCCTCGGTGACTTGCGCAGTGCCATCATCGTCAGCGCCAACATCCCCTTCGCCCTGTTTTTCTCCATCATCATCCTGGTCTTGCTGGGCGACTCTGCCAACCTTCTCTCCGTCGGTGCCGTCGATTTCGGCATCATCGTCGATTCTGCGGTCATCCTGGTGGAGAACATCTTTCGCAATCTGCAAAGACCCGGCCTCGAGCAGGAGCAGCTGCTGGCGCACAGCGGGGCCGGCCGCAACCCGCCCGGCTGGGGCCTGCGCCTGCGCATGATCTTTGCCAGCGCCAGCCAGGTCGATCGCGCGGTGTTCTTTTCAACCGCCATCACCGTCGCCGCTTTTTTACCCCTGTTCACCATGACCGGTGTCGAAGGCCAGATCTTCGGTCCTATGGCGCGCACTTACGCCTACGCGCTGAGCGGTGCTTTGCTGGCCACCTTCACCATCACGCCGGTGCTCGCCTCCTACCTGTTGCCGGCCCAGATTGAAGAGGAGGAGACCCTGTTCGTACGCGCTTTACGGCGCGTCTACGCCCCCATGCTCGAGCATGCTCTGCGCTACCGTCGCCTGACCGTGACCCTGGGGGTCCTCATACTCGGTGGTGCTTTATGGCTGCTACCACACATCGGCAGTGAATTTTTGCCGGCGCTGGAAGAAGGCAATCTGTGGATACGTGCGACGATGCCGAGCACCCTGTCGCTCGAAGCCGGCATGGCGTCGGTGCACCGGATGCGCGAGATCCTCAAGAAGTACCCCGAAGTCATCACCGTGGTCTCGCAACACGGACGACCCGATGATGGCAGTGATGCTGCCGGTTTCTACAATGTCGAGCTCTTCGTTCCTCTCAAGCCCCTGGATGAATGGCCGGCGGGTTATCACAAAGAGCAGTTGGTGCGTGACCTGCAAAAAGACTTCGCTCGCCAATTCGTCGGCGTCGAGTTCAACTTCTCGCAATACATCCAGGACAATGTCGAAGAAGGTCTTTCCGGGGTCAAAGGCGCCAATTCGGTGAAAATCCTC
Source organism: Pseudomonadota bacterium (assembly GCA_021804565.1). Taxonomy (GTDB): domain Bacteria; phylum Pseudomonadota; class Gammaproteobacteria; order Pseudomonadales; family Moraxellaceae; genus JAJZHK01. Next base: position 58,981 of record JAJZHK010000004.1, read on the forward strand.
GGACCGGACCTGCAGGTGCTCGAATACCTGGCCGAAGAGGTCGAAACGCAGATGCGTCAGGTGCGCGGCATCACCGATCTGGGCATCTTTCATGTGCTGGGCCAACCTAATCTCGACATCCAGGTCGACCGCCAGCGTGCGGCCCGCTATGGCCTCAACAGCGGTGATGTCAATGCCGTCATCCAGACGGCGCTGGCCGGCAATCAGATCAGTGTCATTCAGGATGGCGAGCGACAGTATCCGCTGGTGCTACGCGCACCACGCGCGCAGCGCGACAGCCTTCAGGCCATAGCCGCGTTACCTGTCGCTTATACCAACAGCAACGGTGGCAACGACTTTGTCCCCCTACGCGATGTCGCCCATCTGCAACTCGATACGGGGGCCTCCTACATCTACCATGAAGGTAACGAACGCTTTATTCCGGTCAAATTCAGTGTGCGTGGCCGCGACCTCGGCAGCACCATCGCTGAAGCGCGCCAGCGTCTACGCGAGCATGTCCACCTGCCGGTCGGCTATCGCATGATCTGGGCCGGGGAGTTCGACGAAATGCAGCAGGCCAAGGCGCGTCTGGAAGTCATCTTGCCGATCGTGCTCGGTCTCATCCTGATCTTGCTTTACACCTTGCTCAACTCCATGCGTGACAGCCTGCTGACCCTGGCCGCCATCCCTTTTGCCTGCGCCGGAGGACTCTTCGCTCTCGACCTGAGCGGACTGAATCTGAGCGTCTCAGCCGCCATAGGCTTCATCTCTCTCTTTGGCGTGGCGGTCATGAATGGCATACTCATCATAGGCTACTTCAGACAGCTCCTCGATGAAGGACTCCCCGTCCTCGAGGCCATGCATACTGCGGCGCTGCAGCGTATGCGACCCATGCTGATGACCGCACTGTCAGCCTGCATAGGCTTGCTACCCGCAGCCTTGTCCCATGGCATCGGCAGTCAAGTTCAGCGTCCCCTGGCCACCGTTGTCGTCGGCGGGATGCTGCTCGGTCCGCTCATGCTGCTGCTGGTGACCCCGGCCCTGCAGGTGCTCATCATCGAGGCGACCCGCCCGGCCCGTGCCCCAGCGCCCAAGGGAGACCCATCTTGAACCGCCCAAGCCTGGACTTACGCACACTGGCCGCCAGCCTGCTGCTCATGTCACTCGACGCCTGCACCCTCGGACCCGATTACCAGACGCAGCCAGGGCCGTTGCCGGCTCAGTACGTCCGCACGCAAGCCTCGCCGTCCGGCGACAGTACGCCCCGGCTGGATGATCAGCACGCGCCTGCCCAAGCCTGGTGGCTGGCCTTCGCCAGTCCCCAGCTCAACGCGCTGGTACGCAGCGCCCTGGCCCACAACCCTTCACTGGCCAGCGCGCAGGCGGCACTGAGCCAGGCTGAGGAAAACGCGGCGGCACAGTACTCATCGACCCTGCCCCAGGTACAAGCCAGCTACACGCCCAGCCGGCAGCGTTATCCCCTGGGCACCTTGTCGCCGACGCTCAACTCCAATGCCGCCGTCTATAATCTGCACACCGCGCAAGTCAGCGTCGGCTACGTTTTTGATCTCTTCGGCAGCAATCACCGTGGTGTCGAAGCCGCCCGCGCTGCGGTGGACATCCAGGCGGAACAGCTGCAAGGCGCCCGTGAAAGCCTGGCGGCCGATACCGTCAGCACCGCCATCAACCTGGCGTTTTTACAGGAGCAGATACGCCTGAATCAGGCCTTGATCGATGACCAGGCCGAAGTTCTGCGACTGGTTGAACAGCAGGCACAACTGGGCTATGCCTCAGGCCTCGACGTCGCCAGCGCCCGCAACAATCTGGCCCAGGCGCAACAGGCGCTGCCGGCTCTGGAAAAACTCTGGCATCAAGGCCAGGATCTGCTGGCGGTCCTCGTCGGGACCCTGCCCGCGCAGGGACAAAAATGGCCACTGCAGCCGCAGGACCTCAAACTGCCGGCAACCCTTCCCATCGGTTTGCCGGCCAGTTTGGTGCAGCGACGCCCCGATGTACGCGCCGCCGACGCCGCTGTCCACGAAGCTTCAGCACAACTGGGCGTGGCCATCGCCAGCCGATGGCCCAATATCAGCCTCAGCGCCGCCGAAGGTGGTAGTGCGACCAACTTCGGCAGTATGTTCAGCAGCGGTGACGTTTTCTGGAACATCACCGGCAACCTGACCCAGCCCCTGTTCGATTTTGGCAGTCTCAAGCATCGTCAGCGGGCCGCCCAGGCGGCCCTGACCCAGGCCCAGGCCAGCTATCGCAGTGTCGTTCTCTACGCCTTTGCCAATGTTGCCGACAGCCTGCAAGCCTTGCAGGATGACACGCAAGCTTACGAGGCGGCCGAGCATGCCGAGCAAGCCGCCCATCTTTACACGCAGCACAGCAAAAGCCAGTTTGATGCCGGTTACAGCAATCGCATCGCCTGGCTGAGTGCCCGCGTCGCCGAGCGCCAGGCCAGCCTGACACGGCTGCAGGCGCAGAGCGCTCGTTATCTGGATACCGTCGCGCTCGATCTGGCGCTAGGAGGCGCATGCCCACCGACACCATGAACCTGGCCCGTCAGCATCTGGCCGGTGTCGATCCCGAACTGGGTCCGTGGATGCAGCGCATCGGCCCCTTGCAGCTCAGCCAGAACCCGCAGCAGCCCTTTGTAGCCCTGCTGCGGGCCATCGCCCACCAGCAACTGCATGCCCAAGCGGCACAGAGTGTGCTGGCCCGATTGTGGGCGCTGAGCGAAGGGCAGTGTCCAGATGCCGCACAACTGCACGCCTACACGCCCGAGCAGTTGCGCAGCTGTGGCTTCTCGGCGGGCAAAAGCGCCGCCCTGCACGATCTGGCAGCCCATCAGCTGGCCGGTCATATCCCCGATCGCGAGCAGGCGGCAAGCATGACTGACGCCGAGCTGATCGCCCGCCTGAGCCAGATACGCGGGATAGGACGCTGGACGGTGGAAATGATGCTGATCCACACCCTGGGCCGCAGCGATGTGCTGCCCGCTGAGGACTTCGGTTTGCGCAGCGGCTTTCGCGTCCTGCGCCAACTGGAGACCCTGCCACGCCCACGACAGCTGGCCGAGGCCGGACAGATTTATGCACCCTGGCGCAGCCTGGCCAGCCTCTACCTTTGGCGCATCAGTGATTTTTATAAAAAAATCCCGACGCCCCGGCCGGACTGAAAACCATGCGTTCCTGGCCTGCCGCACTCTGGCTGCTTGGCGCGCCGGTCCTGCTCTGGCAAGGCCATCAGGTCCGCCGCCACACCCCTCGCCTGCCCGAACCTGAGGGTGAACGCCAGGGCAGTCAGGGGCTCGGACCGCCCTTGCGCCTGCTCGTCCTCGGCGATTCCTCGGCCGCCGGGGTGGGCGTCAGCCACTTCGACGCCAGCCTGATCGCGCAACTGGTGAAGCAGCTGGCGCCGCAGCACCAGGTCAGCTGGCAGCTGATCGCCCGCTCCGGCTGGACCACCGCAGATGCGCTCAAGGCCTTGTCCTGCCACGAACTGCAGGCCGACGTCGCACTCATCGCCCTGGGGGTCAATGACATCATCGAAGGCCTGAGTCGCAGAACCTGGATCAGGCAGCAGCGACAACTGATCAGGCACCTGCGGGATGCGCATGGCTTGAAGCATATTCTGCTCAGCGCGCCACCACCGATGCGCGATTTTCCGGCACTGCCGACACCGCTACGCTTTTACCTCGGTGCACGCGCCGACGCCTTCCACCGGGCTCTGCGCGCTTTGAGCGAGGAACTGCACTGTCATCTGATGGAGATCCCCCAGGGCAGTGACACGCCGCTGGCTGCCGACGGCTTTCATCCGGGAGCGACCCTCTATGCGCGCTGGGCGGCCTCCGCCGCAAACAAGATCGAGGATCTTCTCCGCCCGGCCTGACAGGGGTGTTGCCCGCCGGCAAATCAGCTACCATAGGCACAAGCTTCAGGAGTTGCCCATGCCCGCCTCTGCGCCCCTACCACGCCTGGTCCTCACGCTGGGCTGGATCAGTCTTTTCATGGACCTTTCGACGGAAGCCATCAACAGCATCCTGCCGGCTTTTATGGCCGGTTTACTGGGCCTGGGTGCCAGTGAAATCGGTTTGATCCAGGGTTTGGGAGAGCTGGGCAGCACCGTGCTGCAAGACTTCAGCGGCCGCCTGAGTGACCGGCTGCAGCGACGTCGCGGCCTGATCCTGCTCGGCTACAGCTTGTCCGCCCTGAGCAAACCGCTGTTTGCCCTGGCCCACGGCCTCGGCGGTCTGCTGCTCGCTCAGGTCAGTGATCGCAGCGGCAAAGGCTTGCGCGATGCTCCGCGCAATGCCCTGCTCGCTGCGCATATCCTGCCCCAGCAACGTGGTGCCGCCTTCGGGCTGCGCCAAGCCATGGACACGCTGGGGGCCTTGCTGGGTCCCTTGAGCATGATGCTGATGCTCAGCGCCTTGCATCTGCCGATGCGTCTGGCCATGCTGGTCTGCTTTCTGCCGGCCTTGATGTGCGTCGTGCTGATCATTGCGGCGCTACCCCAGGATCCAGCCCGGCAGGCCGCCCGGCCAGCGGCCCCGGTGGCGGCCCCATGGGCCCGCGAGAGCGGCTTTCAGCAACTGCTGTTCATCGCCGGTGCGCTGTCCCTGGCCCGATTCAATGAAGGATTTCTGATTCTCGACCTGCACGACGAGGGCATCCGTGATGCCCACCTGCCCTGGCTGATGATCATCATGAACAGCGTCTATGCCCTGCTCGCCCTGCCTGCCGGCAAGCTCTCGGACCGCTGGCCACGGCCTTATCTTCTCGCCGCCGCGGTCGCTCTCCTGCTGCTGGCCACCTCCTTGATGGCCGTGCATCAGGGACCCTTCATCGTCTTTATCGCTGGCGCGCTGTGGGGAGCCCATCTGGCGCTCAGCCAAGGCGTCATGAGCGCACTCATCGCCGACCACAGCCCAGAGGCCCATCGAGCCCAGGCCTTTGGCCGCTACGCCCTGGTCAGCGGGGTGGCCCTGCTGATCGGCAATGTGCTGCTTGGCGCCCTCATCGACCATCTCGGCTGGGGCTGGGCCATGCTCTGGGCCGCCATCTGGTCAGCGCTATCGCTGCTGCTCATCCTGCGCCTGCCACCGGTGACGCGAGTCTCGCCATGAAACCCAGCTCCCCCCCCTGTTTTGCCGTAGCGCCAATGCTCGATTGGACCGATCGACACGATCGCTATTTCCTACGCCTGATCAGCCCTCATGTGCAGCTTTACACGGAGATGATCACCTGCCATGCCCTGCTGCACGGGCCTCGCCAGCGCCTGCTGCGTTACCACCCACAAGAGCACCCCCTGGTCTTGCAACTGGGTGGCAGTGATCCGCACGATCTGGCGCAATGCGTGCGCCTGGCCTGCGCCATGGGCTATGACGAGATCAACCTCAACCTGGGCTGCCCCTCAGATCGTGTCCAGCAGGGCCGTTTTGGAGCCTGCCTCATGGCCGAGCCGCAACGGGTTGCCGACTGCTACGCGGCGATGCAAGAGGCCAGCAGTGTTCCGATCAGTGTCAAGCATCGTCTAGGCATCGATGGCCGTGACAGCGAAGAGCAGCTTTACGAGTTTGTGGAAACCCTGCGTGATGCCGGCTGCCGACGATTTATCGTGCACGCCCGCATCGCCATACTGAAAGGCTTAAGTCCCAAGGAAAACCGGGAAATACCGCCTTTGCGCTATGAACAGGTCCATGCGCTCAAACGCCGCTACCCTGAACTTTGGATTTCCCTCAACGGGGGCCTGCGCGATGTCGACACCAGCATCGCACAGCTGCAATACGTCGACGCCGTCATGCTCGGTCGTGAGGCCTATCACAACCCCTACATTCTGGCCGAGCTTGAGCATCGTCTCTACGGAACGGCGCTACCCTCACGCGCCAGTATTTTGCAGGCCTATCTGCCGTTCGTCGATCAGGAGCTCGCCGAAGGCTGTCCGCTGACCCAGTTGACCCGCCACATTCTCGGGCTTTTTCAAGGACAGCCCGGCGCCCGGCGCTGGCGTCAGCACCTCAGCGAACATGCCCACCGTCGTGGCGCTGGGCGCGCTGTGATCGAAGACGCCTGGGCGCTGCTGGAAGCGCCGTAAAACCTCAAGGGACGCAGCAGACGACACCATTGCGCCCCTGCTCTTTAGCCCGGTAGAGCGCCTTGTCCAGGCGCACAAGAAAGGACTGCAAGGGCTCGTGCGGAGCCTGCCAAGTAGCCACCCCGAGGCTGAGGGTCAGCGTTCTGGCATGCACAAAGCGGTAACCTTCGACCCCCGCCCGGATCTTTTCGGCGACATGACAGGCCGACTCAAGATCGGTGTGCGGCATCAGGATCATGAACTCCTCACCGCCCCAACGGGCCACCACATCCGACTCGCGGCAATAGGCATGCACCAGCTCAGAAAGCTGAACCAGCACGTGATCGCCTACCCCATGGCCGTCGCGGTCATTGATCGTTTTAAAATAGTCGACATCAAAAATCAGCAGTGACACAGGGTGGCCGTAGCGGCGCGAGCGTTCCAGTTCTTCATCAAGCATCTGATTGAAGTGGCGACGGTTGGCCAAGCCGGTCAGGGCATCGGTCTGACTCATATGCCGCAGACGCAGTTCCAGCTCATGGCGTTCGGTCATATTGCTCGCCACCCACAACACGGCATCCTCACCTTCGACAGCAAAAGGTAGGCGTTGCACCCGGCCCTCGAACCAGATCACATGATCCGGACCGGCTTGCGGCAAACCCCTGAGGTCGCGCGCCGACAGCTCATACTCGACGATATGGAGACGCGCGCTCGCCAGCGCCGTGGCGATCTCCTGCAAGAACCAACTGGCCTTGGTTTCGTGCAAAACGTCGCTCAGATTGAGACCAACCAGCCCACGGCCGTCATGATAATAGCGCTCATCCCGGCCCCCGAAGACCGCCCTATAAAAGCCGCTGCGCGAGAGTATAAAAACTGGATCCGGCAAAGCGCTCAGGATTCCTGCCAGCTCGACCTGATCCAACATGAGCCATCACCCCCAACCTATCGACCTTTCAAGGTAAACAAATCGTCGACTCTTGACCATCCACCTGATGACTGATTTTGACCCGCTCAAAGCAGGGCGGCCTGCTCCAGATCACCCGCCGTCTGCTTGAGCGCAGGCTCGGGCAACGGCTCGTGAAGCGCCACGATCAGGCTTTCCGGCACGTGTATCTTCAAGGCGAACTGACGGAAGGCCTGGCCTTGTGCCCTGTCGGTGAACACCAGTTCGAGACGCGCTTTTTCACGGTGCAAGAGATCCTGCACCGCATCCATACCGACGCCGCGCCCGGAGATTTGGCTGAGCTCACTGGCCGTCGAAAATCCAGGATGAAAAATCATCGCCGCCACGTCCTCATCCCACAAGACTTCGGCGGGATTCATCAGTCCTTTGTCGATGGCGCTCTGGCGTATACGTTCCAGGGCCAAACCACGACCATCGTCGCTCAAGCTCAGGCACAGACCCGCCGCCTCACGCTGCGCGATCAAGCTGATCGTCCCGGCTGCCGGCTTGCCCAGGGCCAGGCGTACCTCCGGCCGTTCGATGCCATGATCGACCGCATTGCGCAGCAGATGCATAAAGACATTTTTGAGCATACTGATGGCCTGACTGCGCAAGACATAGCCGGCGTCCTCGATCAGCACTTTGGGCGCGGGCTTGCCCAGTTCCTGGGCCAGTGAAGGCAAAGCGTCGATCACACTCGCCAGCGCCTCGGCCAGGCGCTCCGTGCCGAGCAGGCGTAGCGCCTGACGGACCTCATCACGCACCTGCAGCAAATCGTGCAGGTTCGCCGTATTGACCGTATCGAGGCGCTGCAAGGCTTCGACGATCTTGACGCGATCCACCATCAGATAACGCTCGACACTGCCCCTGCGGCCGGGGCCTTTACGGCCCAGGCTGACTTCATTGATTCGCATATAACGCTCAAAAACGCTACGCACCTGCGCCAGCTCACGCAAGAGCAGGTCCGCATCCCAAACGACCAGGGGCGTTTGCTGGCGCAGCTGATCATAGGTCTGCTCCGCATGGTGCAGCACCTGGGTCAGATGGCTCAGGCCATAGGTCCTGGCATTGCCCTTGACCGTATGCAGATGGCGGAACATTTCGGCCACGGCGTCGGCATGGCCTTGCGGGTAACGATGAATATTGATCTCGATCGCATCGAGCATCTGCAAAGAGCCGATGATGAACTCATGGAACTTCTCCTGCTGCACGGCGAGTATCTCGCCGATGATCTCGAGCTCAAAGCGCTGCTCCCTGGCCTCCTGGGCCAGGTGCCTGAGTTCGGTCACATCGCGGATACAGAGCATCAGATGAGCGATGCGATCGCTGTCATCACAGATAGGCGACCACATCAACTCGAGCACTTTGCTGCGGCCATCAGGCAGGGTCTTGCGCAACTCCGTGACCAGAAGATGGGCGTTGAGAGCAAAGTTCATGGCATCTTCGCCGATGCAGCTCTCGATGACCGCAATCTGTTGTGACAAGACATCCGCCCCCAGGTCGCTATGCGCAAAGACCACCTCCACCACCGAACGTGAGGCGATATGCTCATCTTCAAGAATCTCCACCAGATAGGCAGAAAACTCAGGCTGTATGCGGCCATGCAAACCCAAGGTCAAAATGCCCTGCGGCATGTTCTGCAAGATCGCCTGGATGTCCTGATTTTTCTGGCGTAGCAGAGCAGAGCTCTCCTCGATCTTGGCGAGCATGGTATTGAAAGCCTCGATCGACTGACCAATCTCGTCGTGGTGCTCGATGGGCAGCCGCCGCTTGTAATCCTGCTTGTGCGTGATCTCCCGCATCATGTTCTGCATACGCGCTATCGGTCGTACGATCTGCCGGTACATGGGCAGCACCAGCAAACCGAGACCCAAGAGACAGAACAGGGTCACCGCCGAGACGGTCTGCATCGTCGTCGCCAATCGGCCATTCAGGTCGGCCATGGCCCGGTCATTGGCACGGCGCTTTTCGATGCGCAAGGTGTCGACGATTTGCTCCAGCTCCACCCGGTACTGCGCAACATTGGCAAATAAATTGGCCTGCGCCAGGTCATTGCGCCCCTTTTGGCGAAAGCGCAAGGTGTCATCGATGGCGCTGAAATAATTTTGCAGGGATACGCTGACCTGGTCGGTCAAAGCTCGCTGCTTCTCACCGGCCGCAGCCTTGATTTGCTCATCGATGGCCCTTTGCAATTGCGCACGGGCATGGTCAAGCTCGTTCTTGGCATCTTCCTGCACGCCGGCATCAGGTGCGCTCATATAAGCCATCAAGGCGATCTGAACGTCCTTGAGCTCGGCGACCAAGTCGGCAGAAGCGAGTACACTGGGGACGGACACACCGGTCACCTGCGCCACCTGCTGCGTACTCTGGCGCAGCTGGCTGATCGCAAAACCACCGATACCGAGCACGGCTAAAAACACCAAAACCACCAGCAAGCTGATTCTTTGTCGTATCGTCATGGCAAGCCTCGAAGACCGATGGAAGTCCATCCCACTCCAAAGAATGGGGCGTAATCTCCATCTCATCCTTGCACCCGGGCATGACGATATTGTGAACCCGTGCAAGATTTTCGGCCTGGCGCCTAGCCTCGCATCATCGATCTATCATCGCACTGTCATAACAAGTGATGATGCTAAGCAGACCTAGATTCAGGAGGTCTGTCGATGAAAAACAGCATGGCCCTGACCCTGCTCCGGGTCTGCCAATCCGAGAAGAACCATCATGCCGCCACACCCTTGATGCGCGAATTTATCGATCAGTTTCATATTGGCCGCCTGGGTGCCGATGGTGCTCACTTTAGCGAAGCCGACAAGGAACGCATCATGGATCTGCTGATGCAACATGAGCGACTGCTGATACCAGGAAGCTCCCTGCTGTCGATCGCTCACGCCTGAAGAACCTGCAAGGCCCAAGGACGGGCCGTGTGATACCCTGCAAGGATGCTCCTATATCCCCAGCAACGCCGGCAGCTCGGCGAGGCTCGCTATCTCATGATCAGGGGCCCCAGGCAGACGCTCGGGTCTTTGGCCATAGCGATTGCACCAAACCACACGCATGCCGAAAGCTGAAGCGGCGTAGGCGTCCCAGCCATTGGCCGACTGGAAAACTATTTGCTCCGCCGATAGCTGTAGCTGCTGCAAGGCATAAGCATAGACACGTGGGTGGGTCTTGAACACCTGCACGGCTTCCGCCGACAGCACGGCATCGAATAATCCTTGCAAGCCCGACGCCTGTATCGCCGCCTCGAGCATCGATGGAGTTCCATTGGACAGGATGGCGGTCACCCGTCCAGCAGCACGCAACTGGCGCAAAGTCTCGGCCACTTCAGGAAAAGCCTGCACGTGGAGAAAGAGGGACAGCAACTGCTGACGGCAATCCAAGCCTTCCAGGTCCAGACTGGCCAGGGCAAAATCAAGCGCATCGGCGGTGATCTGCTCGAAGTCGGCATGGCAGCCCTGCAAGGAACGCAGCCAGGTGTATTGCAGTTGCTTGTCGCGCCACAGGGCCGTCAGCGCAGCACGCTTGTCCTCAGGGATGGCCGCACAACGTGCGGTGGCTGAGGCGAGATCGAAGATCGTGCCATAGGCATCGAAGACACAGGCGCGAATTCCAGTCATAGGTGTCATCAGCGCCCCCTTTCGGCGTCTCGATCACGCAGCACGCAGCGCACTGGTACAGTGCCCTGGCTTCGTTGCACAATATTGGAATGTTTGGTACAAATCAAGTGCAGCTTCTTCATATCGTTCAGCGGATCACCAGGAGAGCCTCCGTGCAAGAACCTCATCTCATCTACGTCGCCGACCCGATGTGCTCCTGGTGCTGGGGTTTTGCACCGGTGCTACAGGCGCTGACACAGCGCTACGCGCCAACACTAGCGCTACGCCTGGTCCTCGGTGGACTGCGTCCGTGGAACCGGCAGCCGATGGGTGATGACGAGCGTGCCAGCTTGCGTAGGCACTGGGATCATGTGCATGCAGCCTGCGGACAGCCGTTCAACTTCAGCTTCTTCAAACGTGAGCACTTTGTCTACGACAGCGAGCCTGCCAGTCGTGCCGTGGTGGTCTTGCGCCGGCACGGCATGGCCCTCGCGCTGGCCGGCTTACATCGCATCCAGCAGGCCTTCTACACCGGCAACCAGGACGTGACCGACACGGAAACCCTGGTCGCCCTGGCCAGGGAGTTGGGCCTGGAAGCCGCCCGTTTTCGCCATGAATTCACCAGCGATGAGGCCCGTGAGGAGACACGGGCTGACTTTGCGCTCACCCAGGCAGCAGGGGTGCGCGGCTTCCCCACCCTGATCGCGGCTGCCGGTTCAACCTATGAGCTGATCACCCATGGATTTCAGCCTGCCGATCGCATCATCGCCATCCTTGACAGCTGGCAAGAGCAGCACCACAGCCTGGGCCCACTTGACGACGGAGCCTGTGCACAATAATGTACCAATCATTCCATTATTGTCGATGAGCCCATGTCCAGACCTCGATCCTTTGATCTGCAAACCGCTGTCGATGCCGCCATGCAGGCCTTCTGGAGCGGCGGGGTGAACTGCACCAGCGTCGACGACCTGCTGCAAGCCACCGGCCTGTCGCGCTCCTCGCTCTACAACAGTTTTGGCAGCCGCGAGGGCTTGCTGGAGGCAGCGATCGAGAGCTATGCGCAGCAGCAAGCGGCGACCATACGCAAGCTGTTTGCAGGCAAGTCCCTGGAAGAGGCGCTGATCGCGCTCTTTCTCGAAGCGGCCACCACCAATCTTGAGGGCCGCGGCTGCTTACTCGTCAATGCCGTGGGCGAATTGCACCCACCGCAAGTTCAGGGCAAGGCTGTCGTCCAGGAGGCTTTCGCAAAGATCGCAGCGACACTGGAAAGCGCCATTCACCAGGCCGCGCCGCAGCGCCAGGACGCCGCCCAGCTGTGTATCGCCGCCATGGCGGTGATCGCCGGCCTACGCACCCTGCAGCGTGCTGAGCTGCCCCTGGCTCTACGCCTGCAGGCAGCGCAGAAGTTGGCGGAAGGACTTACGCGATGAAAAATTTTTACCCACTTTTGTACCCATCATTCCAATTTGTGCATCCTGCGCAATACCCCCGACCTGTAACTTGACACATACACGGAGACGACCATGAATCCTTCCATCGCTCGACTTGATCTGCCCGCACAAACCATAGCCTCCAGCCACGGCAAAGCCCGTGACATGCTGGAAGACTCGCAACGCAAGCTCGGATTCGTACCCCAGATGTACGCCCATATGGTGAACTCCCCTGGCCTGCTGCAGACCTATCTACAAGGCTATGAACTGTTCCGCGCTGAAAGCGGTTTTACGGCCGTCGAACAGGAAGTCGTATTTCTGAGCATCAGTCGCTTCAATGGCTGTACTTACTGCATGGCCGCACACAGCATGATCGCCGACAAGATGTCCAGAGTCCCGGCAGACATCCTCAAGGCGCTACGTGAGGGCCAGCCCCTGAGCGACGCCAGACTGCAGGCATTGGCCACCTTCACAACAATCATGGCTGAAAGCCGTGGCACCCCAAGCCCGGCGCAACTGGAAGCGTTCAGGGCTGCCGGCTACAGCGACCGTCAGGCGCTGGAAATCGTGCTGGCGATAGCCGTGAAAACCCTGAGCAACTACGCCAACCACATCCTCCATACACCCAGTGATGCAGCCTTCCAGGACTATGCATGGGCCCCCCACCCATGAGCTTCAGAGACGGGAGACGGCCCAGTTCCTATTTTGACGACCAAGACTCTGCGCCACAGCACACGCCTGAGCACCAACCGCGATCGGGGGGCCCACCACCTGATTGGCGGCGCTGAGACCTCTTGGCACGCCAACACGTCTCCTCGCCCAGGCTCGTCAGTGTGCTGCGAACGCCTGGGCGCGAGCGACGTGAAGTTTGCGGTAGCTCTCGATTTTGCGGGCATGGCGGTCGAGTCCTTCGAGCTTCATGCTGGTCGGGGTCAGACCATGAAAGCGTATGCTGCCGTCCACCGAGCCGATCACTGTGTCCATCCTCGCCTTGCCAAACAAGCGGCGGAGGTTGGCTTCATAGTCTTCCAAGGCCAGCTCCTCATCCCGTTTGATTTCCAGTACCGCGTTCAGGGCTTGGTAGAACAGACCGCGCTCGACCGTGTTGTCGTTGTACTGCAAAAAAGCACCGACCAGATCGTGCGCTTCCTCAAACTGCCGCAAAGCCAGGTGAATCAACAGCTTCAGCTCCAGTACCGTCAGCCGCCCCCAGTCCGTGTTCTCGTCGAACTCGATGCCTATCAGGGTCGCGACGTCACCATGATCATCAATCTCGTTGTTGTCCAGGCGGTCGAGCAGCGCCTGCAGGCTGTCATCGTCCAGACGGTGCAGGTTGAGGATATCGGCACGGAATAGCAAGGCCTTATTGGTGTTATCCCAGACCAGGTCCTCGACCGGATAGATCTCCGAATAGCCGGGCACCAGGATACGGCAGGCGGTAGCGCCTAAATGCTCGTACACGGCCATATAGGACTCTTTGCCCATGCCCGCAAGAATGCCCAGCAAGGTGGCGGCTTCCTGCGCATTGGAGTTCTCACCATGGCCCGAGAAGTCCCACTCTGCAAATTCATAATCGGCTCTGGCGCTGAAGAAGCGCCACGACACCAGGCCGCTCGAGTCGATGAAGTGTTCAACGAAATTGTAGGGCTCGGTCACAGCCTCGCTGCTGAAGGTTGGTGCCGGCAGGTCGTTCAGACCTTCGAAGCTACGGCCCTGCAGCAGTTCCGTCAGGCTGCGCTCCAGCGCGACCTCGAAGCGCGGATGCGCACCGAAAGAAGCAAAGACGCCGCCCGTGCGAGGATTCATCAGGGTCACGCACATCACCGGATACTTGCCGCCCAGCGAAGCATCTTTCACCAGCACCGGGAAGCCCTGCTCTTCCAGCCCCTGGATACCGGCCAGGATGCCCGGATACTTGGCCAGCACCCCCTGCGGTACATCAGGCAGGGCTATCTCACCTTCCAGTATCTCGCGCTTGACGGCTCGCTCGAATATCTCAGACAAGCACTGCACCTGCGCTTCGGGCAGCGAATTACCGGCGCTCATGCCATTGCTGACAAAAAGGTTTTCAAGCAGGTTCGACGGGAAGTAGACAAGCTTGCCGTCCGACTGGCGTACGAAAGGCAGGGCACAGATACCCCGCTCTACGTTGCCGGAGTTGGTATCGATGAGGTGCGAGCCCTGCAATTCGCCGTCCGGGTTGTAGATGTCAAGGCAGTATTCGTCGAGAATTCCCGATGGCAGTGCGTCATCCTTGCCCGGCTTGAACCAGCGCTCGTCGGGATAATGCACGAAGGCCGCGTTGGCAAACTCCTCGCCCCAGTAGTCACCCGCATAAAAGTGGTTGCAGTTGATCCGCTCGATATACTCACCGAGAGCCGAGGCCAGCGCGCTCTCCTTGCTTGACCCCTTGCCATTGGTGAAGCACATCGGCGCGTGCGCGTCACGGATATGCAGCGACCACACATTCGGGACGATATTGCGCCACGATGCGATCTCGATCTTGATGCCCAGATTGGCCAGCACGCGGGACATATTGGCGATGGTCTGCTCCAGCGGCAGGTCTTTGCCGGTGATGTAAGTGTGCGCATCGACAGCCGGCTTGACGGCCAGCAAGGCCTGCGCGTCAGCATCCAGGCTCGCCACTTGCTCGATCACAAAATCGGGAGCGGTCTGCACCACCTTTTTCACCGTGCAACGATCGATCGAACGAAGTATGCCGATGCGGTCTTTCTCGGTGATATCCGGTGGCAATTCGACCTGGATCTTGAAAGTCTGCTTGTAGCGATTTTCTGGATCCACAATATTGTTATGGGAAAGGCGGATATTCTCGGTCGAGATAGCGCGCGTATTGCAATACAGCTTCACAAAATACGCGGCACATAAGGCCGACGAGACCAGGAAGTAGTCGAATGGCCCTGGCGCCGAGCCATCACCCTTGTAGCGTATCGGCTGATCTGCAATGACCGTGAAATCGTCAAACTTGGCCTCAAGGCGGAGTTTGTCGAGAAAGTTGACCTTGATTTCCATGGAAATTCCAAAAATGGTGCGCAAAACACGCTAATGTCTATTACCGGATCGTGTCCCCTGGAGGACCGTGTCCCGTGGAATGGTGTCACAGAAAGAAGTCCTGGGTCATCGCGCATCTTCGCAAGAGTTGGGTTGGCCCAACTCAGCAGAGCGAGGATATGGACGATGAGCCATGACATGATCGCCCTTCAGGCGCTGCTTGAAAAGAGCTCTGACTCAGATTGGCTCCG
>JAJZHK010000040.1 GCA_021804565.1 Pseudomonadota bacterium
CGCCCATGTCCGTCCGCCGCTGCGCTCGGCGGCGGACCGTCAGGCCTTGCTGGCGGGCGTCGCTGAGGGGGTCATCGATGCCATCTGCTCCGACCATCAACCGCTGCACGCCAGCGCCAAGCAGGCGCCTTTTGCCGCCACCCTGCCCGGCATGTCGACACTGGAGACCGTGCTGCCACTAGGCCTGCGTCTGGTCGAGCAGGGTGACTTGAGCCTGGCCCGGCTGATCGACGCGCTGGCGCTGGCGCCACGGCGTATTCTCGGTATGGAGGCTGGTGGTTTGCTCGCTGGCGCCAGCGCCGATCTCATCGCCATCGACGCACAGCAGTCCTGGGTCGTCGATGAGCAGCACTGGCGTTCAGCCGGGCGTAACACCCTGTACTGGGGACAGACCCTGCGTGGCCGGGTGCGGCAGCTGTGGGTCGCTGGCCGCGCCCTGCTCTAGCCGAGCAGGTCGAGGCGAGCGATCCGGCGCGACAGCTGGGGGACAAAGCGGCTGAGCAGGCGAGTCGCCCAGGCCTCGGCACCGACCAGGGCCAGAGGACGGTTGCTGAGCAGCGCCTGCAGCACCGCGCTGGCCACTTCGTCGGGCGAGAAATTGCGACGTCGGTAGAGGCGTTCGGCACGGGTCCGCATCTGCGCCTGTTCGGCCTCACCGAGACCCGCATAGACGGTCGCCTGGGCGATGCCGGTGGCGACGAAGCCCGGGCAGACGGCGGTGACGCCGATCTTGTAAGGGGCCAGTTCAGCGCGCAGGCACTCGCTGAGCATATGCACGGCGGCCTTGCTGGTGGCGTAGGCGGTCAGCTGGCGATGGGGTGCAAAGGCCGCTGCTGAAGCGACGTTGATGATGTGGCCGCGGCGGTGTGCGGCGACCATCTGCGCGGCGAACAGGCGCGAGCCGTGGATCACCCCCCACAGATTGACCTTGAGCAGGCGCTCCCAGTCTTCCAGCCGGGTTTCGAGGATGCCGCCGGCCAGACCCAGACCGGCGTTGTTGACGACGATATCGGCGCCACCGAGCTCCTCGTCGACCCACCGGGCCAGCTGTGTCATCGCCTTGGCGCTGCCGACATCGGTCTGCCGAGCCCAGGCACGGGCTCCCAGCAGACGGCACCATTCGGCGCTGCGCTCGGCGCTGTTGGCGTCGATGTCGACACAGACGATGTCGGCACCGTTGTCCGCGAACTTGCTCGCGATCGCCTGTCCTATGCCGGAACCGGCACCGGTGATGAGCGCCAGCTGTCCCGCCAGAGGCTGATGCTGACGCTCGCCCTGCACGCGGCGACGTTGCAGGGCCATGGGCAGCTGGCCTTTTTCCAGGCCGCTGACCCAGGTGTCGATGGCCTCGGCGACAAGTTGCGGATGGCTGAGCAAGACCCAGTGACCGGCGTCGATGTCGCGACGGTAGAGTTGCGGCACCCAGCGCTGGAGGTCGCTAAAAAGCTGGCTGCCGACGTAGTTGTCGCGCAGCGGCACGATCAGCTGCACCGGGCAGCTGGCGTAACGCGGCTGCGGATGCAGCAGCTTGTCGCGGAAATTGGCACGATAGAGCTGCACGCCGTTGTAGCCATCCGCGGCTTGTGTCGGCTGAGGCTCGTGCTCGCCGACGCCTTCACGGCGTGCCAGGTAGCGCGGCCAGAGCTGGTCGAGGCCGGCTTTCCAGCAGGCCGGGGCGAGCAGCGGCAGGTGAAAAAATCCTATATACCAGGAGCTCAGCGCCTGCTGCACGAGCTGGGCCTGCTGGCGGGCCGAGCGGCTCAGGGCGCGTTCGCGCAGCCAGTACCCGACGTGGTCGAGGCAGGGGCCGGAGATGCTGGTGAAAGAAGCGATGCGAGGGCGCAGGGCCTCGCCGGTGACCGACTCCCAGCTCTGTATCGAACCCCAGTCGTGGGCAGCGAGGTGGAAGCGGCGTCCGGGAATGAGCGCGTCCACCACCGCCACAAGATCCTCGGCGAGGCGCTGCATACGGTAGTCGGCCTGCGTACTGGGGGCGGCCGAGAGGCCAGCGCCACGCACATCGTAAGCGATCACGAAATAACGTGCGCTGAGGATCTCGGCAACCGGGTGCCAGACGCGATGGTTGTCGGGGTAGCCATGGACCAGGACGATGGGTGTTTTTTGGCGGTCGCCGTAGGTGACGACATGCAGGTGCAGGCCATCCGCATCGACCCGGTAGCTATGTTTTTTCATCCGACCTGACTCACGTTATGATGGGGGCGTGATCCGCTACCCAGGGCCGCAGGTCCACCGGGCAGGCGCGGATGACGATGAAATCATACGCTAACGTATAAATTATCTACGGTAAAGTCGGAATGACGATGGGACGTACTCGCGCCGCTCATCTGGGGCCTGATCGGCGTCGCCCGCAGGTGCTCGATGCCGCCCTGGAACTGGCGGTCGAACACGGCATACGTGCGGTGTCCATGGAAGCCGTCGCCCAGCATCTGGGGGTCACCAAGCCGGTCGTCTATGCCTGCTTCGGCTCGCGCTGGGAGCTGCTGAGCGCCCTGCTGACGCGGGAGGAGGAAAGGCTGGCCAGCGGCCTGTTGTCGGTGCTGCCGACGGTGATGGACTTCAGCCAGGGGGAAAAAATCATCGTCGACGGCTACCAGGCGCTGATGAGCGTGGTCGCGCAGCACAGCCGCTCCTGGCAGCTGATCTTCGCCAGCCAGGCCGAGCCTGAGGTGGCCGAGCGTTACCAGCGCTTGCGCCAGGACGTCCTCGAACGCATCATCAGTCGTTTGCGGCCGGGTCTGCTGGCCTGGCAGATCGACGACCTGGAGCGCAAGCTGCCCATCATCGCCGAGATTTTTGTGGCCATTGGCGACGCCGCCGTACGCTCCATGCTGCGCGCGCAGTGGCCGGCTCAGGAGCTCGGTGCCTTTGTGGCGCGCATCCTGATCGCAGGCCTCCGACAGATCTAGTCGCTGGGGAGGTCCTGCCGGCGCGGCGCGAACGGCCGCGCACGGTAGCCGAAGGCGGCTTCGGCAGGGGCTGACGAGAACACCAGATCCTCAACCATGCGATCGGCCATGGCGGTCGTCAGGTGGCGGTAGCGCGGCAGATGGGCGAGGAGGCGGATCCCCAGGCGCAGGCAGGGCACGGGCAGGTGCAGACGCCAGACCGGTGTATCGAGCAGGCGCAGCAGCCTTGCGACCATGGCGCCGTAGCTTAAGGTCTCGCCACCGGGCAGATCGAAAGCCTGCTGGCCGTGCAGATCGGCGTCGAGCGCCGCCAGACAGGCGAGCGCGACGTCGTCGGCGTGTATGGGCTGGCGCCGGCCACCGGCACCTAGCGGCAAGAGCATCAGGTGGGTGCGTCTGGCGAAACGCAGCAGGGTGGACAGGTTGCGATCGCGGCCATGGCCGTAGATCAAGGTCGGGCGGAGGATGACACAGCTGATCTGCTCTTGTTGCGCCCACCGTGTCAGGCGGTCCTCGGCGTCGGCAAGCTCCTGGGCCACCTGGCGCTCATGCGCGCAGCTGGAGTTCGGTTTGGTGTAGCGGCTGGTCGAGGACAGCGCGACCAGGCGTCGGCAGCCGCAGCGCCGCAACCAGTCGAGCCGGGGCAACAGGGCAGGCAGCGGCAGCAGGCTGATGCAGTGTTCGGCGAGGACGCCGTCAGCGCCCGGGAGCACGCTCGGGCGATCGCGGCAGGGCTGGCGGCTGACGCCGATGAAGGGTCGCGCCTGCGCCTGCAGACCCCGGATCAGGCTGTCGGCGACGAAGCTGCGGGCGCCGAGGATGAGCAGCGTGCTCAAGGGCGCGGCCTCAGTCGCAGCCAGCCCAGGCGCAGGCTGACCAGGCAAAAGCGCAGGACCACGCCGGCGGTGATCAGGGCCATCTTGCTCGAGCTCTGGCTGTCGGCAAAGAATTTACCGTAAAAGCGCAGCATGCCGCGATGCTTGTACCACTCGACCCGCCAGGCGTGCGCCTTGCTGCAGGAGCCCTGGTGATGGATGATGCGGGCGGTGGGGACGAAGACCACCGCCCGATGCTGGCGCCAGTAGCGCATGCACAGATCGAGGTCCTCGCAGTGCAGAAAATAGCCTTCGTCCCAGCCGCCGAGATCGATCAGCTGTTGCCGACGGACCAGCATGCAGGCGCCCGAGATGGCTTCAACACGGACCGGCTGGGTGGGTAGCGCCTGCTGGTGGAGCAGGAAGTCGGGGAAGGTCTGGGGAAATCGGCGTTGCAGCTGCAGGATGCCGAAGGCGCGTGCGAAGGCCCGTCTCGGCGTCGGAAAAAGTCGGCGTCCACCAGCCTGCTCGCTGCCGTCCGGGTTGAGCAGGAGTCCACCGACCATGCCGACCTGCTCGTCGCTGGCGAGGACCTCGAGCAGCTGGCGCAAGGCGTCAGGCTCGAGATGACTGTCCGGGTTGAGGAAGAGCACGTAAGGGGCGCAGCTCGCCTGCAGTCCGATATTGCAGGCGCGCGCGAAGCCGAGGTTTTCCTGTTGGCGCAGAATGCGGATGCGCGCTTGCGGAAAAGCCTGTTCGACCTCGCTCAGGCTGGCATCGGCCGAGGCGTTGTCAACGATGATGATGCGGGTCGCCGCCGCGGCCACTGCCGATGCGACACAGTCGACGAGCAGCCGTCCGGCATTGTAGTTGACCACCACGACTTCAACCGGCAAGTCGTGCTCGGGGGCGACGTCAGACATCTTGGTCGGGATCTGCGGGCTGCTAAAACGCCATCATAGCACGCCCGCCCGCCTCAGTCGGCCGACTGCAAGGTCAGGCCGCGGGTGGCCTGATCGAGAAAGCGGGCATCGGTCTCCGAACCCAGCTTGATCATCAGGCGCAGATCGTTGGGAGCATCCGCATGCTTGAGGGCATCCTCGTAGGTGATCTCCCCGGCAGAGTAGAGCGCGTAGAGCGCCTGGTCGAAGGTTTGCATGCCCAGCTCGCGTGATTTTTTCATGACCTCCTTGATCAGATGGATCTCGCCTTTGCGCACATGGTCAGCGATCAGCGGCGTGTTGAGCAGAACTTCGATACAGGCGCGTCGTGACTTGCCGTCCGGGCTGGGGATGAGCTGCTGGGCGACGAGCCCGCGCAGATTGAGCGAGAGGTCCATGAACAGCTGCTGATGCCGATCGGCTGGAAAGAAGTGGATGATACGGTCGAGGGCCTGGTTGGCGTTGTTGGCGTGCAAGGTGGCGAGCACCAGGTGACCGGTTTCAGCGAAGGCGATGGCGTAGTCCATCACCTCGCGGGTGCGTATCTCGCCGATGAGGATCACGTCAGGGGCTTGCCGCAGGGTGTTTTTCAGCGCCACCTCGAAGTTGTCGGTATCGATGCCGACCTCGCGCTGGGTGACGATGCAGTTGGCGTGCTGATGGATGAACTCGATGGGGTCTTCGATGGTGATGATGTGGCCACGCGAGTTCTGGTTGCGATGGCCGATCATCGCCGCCAGCGAGGTCGACTTGCCGGTGCCGGTGGCGCCGACGAAGATGACGATGCCGCGCTTGCTCATCGCCAGTTCCTTGATGATCTCCGGCAACTTGAGCTCGTCGACGCTGGGGATCTTGGTTTCGATACGGCGCAGCACCATGCCGACCATATTGCGCTGGTAGTAGGCGCTGACACGAAAACGGCCGATGCCGCGCGCCGAGATGGCGAAGTTGCACTCCTTGAACTGGGCGAACTCCTTGCGTTGCGCCTCGGTCATCACGCCGAGCACGACCTCACGGGTCATGTCCGGTGTCAGCGGCGACTTGGTGATCGGCACGACCTGGCCGTTGACCTTGATCGAAGGAGGAACGCCGGCGGTGATGAACATGTCCGAGCCGCCTTTTTGCACCATGATCTTGAGCAGATCCTCAAACTCCATGGACGTCTCTCCTTACAGGGATTCTGGGCTCTTGGCGTATTCGCGGGCGACGTTCATCGTCACCAGACCTTTTTGTACCAGATTGCGCAGGCATTGATCCAGGGTCTGCATGCCGTAGCCGGCACCGGTCTGTATCGCCGAATACATCTGCGCCACCTTGTTCTCGCGGATGAGGTTGCGTATGGCCGGGGTGCCGATCATGATTTCGTGGGCGGCGATACGGCCGCCACCGTTCTTCTTCAGCAGCGACTGCGAGACCACCGCCTGCAAAGACTCGGAGAGCATGGCGCGCACCATTTCTTTTTCTTCGGCGGGGAACACGTCGACGACACGGTCTATGGTTTTCGCCGCCGAGGTGGTGTGCAGGGTGCCGAAGACCAGGTGACCGGTTTCGGCGGCGGTCAAGGCCAGACGTATGGTTTCCAGGTCGCGCATTTCGCCGACCAGGACGATGTCCGGGTCTTCACGCAGCGCCGAGCGCAAGGCTTCGGCAAAGCCCAGGGTGTCGCGGTGCACCTCACGCTGGTTGACCAGGCATTTTTTCGACTCATGGACGAATTCTATGGGGTCTTCGATGGTGAGGATATGCTCGTAGCGGGAGCTGTTGATGTAATCGAGCATGGCCGCCAGGGTGGTCGATTTGCCGGAGCCGGTGGGTCCGGTGACCAGCACCAGCCCGCGAGGATAGTCGGAGATGTCCTGAAAGACCTTGCCCATGCCGAGCTCTTCCATCGACAGCACTTTCGAGGGAATGGTACGGAAGACGCCGCCGGCGCCGCGGTTGTGATTGAAGGCGTTGACGCGGAAACGGGCGACACCCGGCACTTCGAAGGAGAAGTCGGTTTCGAGAAACTCTTCGTAGTCCTTGCGCTGCTTATCGTTCATGATGTCATAGATCAGGCGATGGACCTCCTTGTGCTCCATCGCCGGCAGGTTGATGCGCCGCACGTCGCCATCGACGCGGATCATCGGCGGCAGTCCCGCCGACAGATGCAGGTCGGAGGCGCCGTTTTTGGCACTGAAGGCGAGCAGTTCGGTGATATCCATGGTGACCTCTTGTCGATAATCTGGCGCTCCTAGAATATAGCAGCAGACTTGGGTGCGGGGAGCGTGAGGGTGAAATTGTGAACGAAAGCAGCTTGCCAGAGCGTTACGCGCAGCTCCTGCAGCGTATCGATGCGGCGCGCACGACGGCGGCGGTGCACCTGCTGGCTGTCGCCAAACATCAGCCGGCGGCTGCCGTGCGTGCGCTGTACGCGCTCGGGCAACGCGATTTTGGTGAAAACTACCTGCAGGAGGCGCAGGCCAAGCAGCAGGAGCTGGCCGATCTCGACGGGCTGGTCTGGCACTTCATCGGTCCGCTGCAGCGTAACAAGACGGCTGCGGTGGCCGAGCACTTCAGCTGGGTGCATTCGCTCGATCGCCTGATCCTGGCGCAGCGTCTGTCGGCACAACGGCCGCCGGCGCAAGCGCCGCTGCAGGTCTGCCTGCAGGTCAATATCAGCGACGAAGACAGCAAATCCGGCTGCGCACCGGCAGACGTGGCGGCGCTGGCGGCGGCCGTGCGCGAGCTGCCGAACCTGCGGCTGCGCGGATTGATGGCGATCCCGGCGCCGGATGATCAGGGCGCCTTCCAGCGTCTGGCCGAGCTGCAGGCGCAGCTGAACGCGCAGGGTTATGCGCTCGACACCCTGTCGATGGGCATGTCCGCCGACCTTGAGGCGGCCATCGCCGCCGGCGCCACCTGGGTGCGGGTGGGAACGGCGCTGTTTGGGCCGCGCAAGCCTTGAGCTTCCTGTTATGATGGGCATCCATCGGTGAGGGTGAGTGGACGATGAGCGATTGTGTAGGATTTCTCGGGGCCGGCAACATGGCCAGTGCCTTGGCCGGAGGGCTGCTGGCGCGTGGTCATGTGCCGTCGGATCTGATGCTGGCCGATCCTTTGCCGGCGGTGCTTGCCGAGCATGCCCGACGCGGTTGCCGGACCAGCAGCGACAACGCCGAGCTGGTGCAGCAGGCGCAGATCCTGGTGCTGGCGGTCAAGCCACAGATGCTGGCGGCGGTTCTCGCGCCGCTCGCCGAACGCCTGCGGGAGCGGCGGCCGCTGATCATCTCCATCGTCGCCGGCGCCACCATCGAAGGTATCGCGCAACTGCTCGGTGGTGGTGCGTGGGCCATTGTCCGCGCCATGCCCAACACCCCGGCCCTGGTGCAGTCGGCGGCGACCGGCTACTACTGCTCACCGCAGGTGAGCGAAGCCCAGCGTCAGCAGGCTCAACAGATCCTCAGTGCGGTCGGCCTGGCCTTGTGCGTCGAGGATGAGGCGCTGATCGACGCGGTGACGGCGCTGTCCGGGTCGGGGCCGGCTTATTTCTTTCTGGTCATGCAGGCCATGCAGCAAGCCGGCATGGCGCTCGGCCTGGATGCGCGCACGGCCCGCTCGCTGACGCTGCAGACCGCGCTGGGCGCGGCACAGATGGCGGTGACCGCCGATGTCGGGGTTGACGAGCTGCGCCGTCGGGTGACCTCGCCGGGAGGCACCACCGAAGCGGCCATCGCCGTGCTCAGCAGCGCCGGCCTGGTCGAGTCCTTCGATCGCGCCCTGCACGCCGCCCAGGCGCGCGCCGCCGAACTGGGACGTCAGCTGCAGGAGGCCGCACGATGAATGCCAGTCAGCAAGTGATGCATCTTTTGATCTCCAGCCTTGCCGGGCTGATCCTCGGCCTGCTCTGGCTGCGCTTTCTGCTGCAGTTCCTGCGCGCGGACTTCTACAATCCGGTGGCGCAGCAGGTCGAACGCTTGACCCGTCCACTGCTGCAGCCCTTGCGTCAGATGCTGCCCAAGCTGGGCCGTGTCGACGCCGCCGCCCTGCTGCTCATCGTGGTCATCAAACTCGCTGAACTGAGCTTCACCCTCAGCATCATCCAGCAAGAGGCGCTGGCTTTGCCGCAACTGCTGGTGCTGACCGTCTTTGCTTTAGCCTCGCAGCTGCTCTATTTTTATAACGGAGCGCTGATCCTCCTGGTCATCATGTCCTGGGTGGTGGCGGCGGGCGGCTACCATCCGCTCTACGCCCTGGTGCAAGAGGTCACGGACCCGCTCTGTGCGCCGGCGCGGCGTTTGCTGCCGGCCATGGGCGGACTCGACTTTTCCATCATCCTGGTTTTTCTGGGCCTGCAGGTGGCTGAGATCCTGCTCGAGCACAGCTACGCTCTGGTGGCGGCGATCGTGGGTCTGTGATGCTGCCCTGGCGTCAGGTCGATGGGGGGCTGGAGCTGCTCTGTCATGTGCAGCCTGGTGCCAAGGTCAGTGAGTTCGCCGGGCTCTATGGCGATGCTCTGCGTCTGCGCATCGCCGCGCCGGCGCTGGAAGGGCGGGCCAATGCCGCTTGTCTGGCTTTTATCGCCCGTGCATTCGGCGTCCGTCAGGCGGCGGTGAAGTTGATCAGCGGGGAAGGATCCAGACGCAAGCGTTTTGTCCTGAGCGGACCTTGGGTCTGGCCGGCAGAGCTGCGGGATATAGGCCATGGGGGCCAGTGAATGGGGATGGAAGGGCAACGAGCATGAGTGGCAAAGAAGATCTGTCGCAGCGGGTACAGGCTTACACGCGCTGGAAGCAGGAGGTGGTGCAGGATGGCACCCGTTACCGGCGCTGGCTCAACGCTTATGGTCTCAACAGTGTCGAGCTCGATGGCCGTTTGAGCCAGGCGCTGCACACGGTCAAGCATGATCGCATCCTGCTGGCCTTTGTCGGCGAGTTCTCGCGCGGCAAGTCGGAGATGATCAACGCCCTGCTCAGCCGCCATTACAAGCAGCGATTGTTGCCGACCCGCATAGGGCGCACCACCATGTGCCCGACCGAGCTTTACTACGACAGCAGTGTCACCAGTGCCTATATCAAGCTGCTGCCCATACAGACACGCCGCGAGTCGATCAGCCTCGCTGAGTACAAGCAGCAACTCGAGCACTGGGTGCATCTGAGCATCAACCTCGACGATGGTGCGGCGATGGCCAAGGCCTTTCAGGAAGTCGCCAAGACCATGGTGGTGAGCCGGGAAGAGGCGGCCGAACTCGGGTTTCAGGTGGAGTACCTGGAGGCCGGCCAGGAGAGCGGCAAGGTGCAGATCCCGGCCTGGCGTCACGCCTTGATCAATATCGACCACCCGCTGTTGCGCCAGGGTCTGTCCATCATCGATACGCCGGGCCTCAATGCCCTGGGATCGGAGCCGGAGCTGACCCTCAGCCTGTTGCCGGATGCGCACGCCGTACTTTTTGTGCTCTCGGCGGACACCGGCTTGACCGCCACCGATCACATGATCTGGAACGAGCATGTGCGCGAGATCGTGCACCGGCACGGCTCGGCGCTCTACGGGGTGCTCAACAAGATCGACATGCTCTGGGACGAAGACGAAGATCCTGCTGACATCGAGGCGCATGTGGCGCGCCAGGTGCGTCTCACCGCACAGCAGCTGCAAGTGCCGATGGAGCACGTTTTGCCGCTGTCGGCGCGGACGGCGGTCAAGGCGCATCTGATGAACGACGCCGACCTGCTGCAGCGCAGCCATCTGGCCCAGCTCGAGCAGGTGCTGGCGCAGTCGGTGGTCGCCGCCAAGCAGCAGGCCTTGCAGCAGAGTGTCGTTTTCGAGCTGGTGCAGATGGTGCAGAGCAGCGCCCAGGCCCTCGCCGACCGCCGACAGCAGCTGCTCAATGAGCGTGAGCTGCTGGCGCAGCCGGACCAACAGCGTGACTATGAACTGGTCGCCTTGACGCGTACCGTCCAGGTCGAGCAGCAGGCCTACAACCGTCGTCTGGCGGTGCTCCAGTCGGCGCGCAAAATGATGGAGACGCAGCTGCCCAAGCTGCGCCAGACGGTGACGACGCAGCATCTCAGCCGTCATCTGGCGGAGGCTCGCCAGCAGGCGCAAAGCGGCGTGCTCGGCAGCGGCCTGGCGCAGGCCGTGGGCCAGTACTTTGCCGCCTTGCGTGCCGACCTGATGCGCTTGCGCGAGGACGCGGTGAGCATGGATGGCATGGTCGCCAAGCTGTATCAGCGCTACGCCCACGAGGCGCAGGAGGACCTGCTCGAGTACCCGCATCTCGGCCTCGACGCCATCCTCCTCGAACTGCAGCAGATGGAAGTGCAGTCGGCACCCTACCGTTCTCGCATCAGCAATATGATCGGTGCGCAAAAAGCGGCCGACCGCTTCTTCGCCAGCATCGCCCACGCCGCCGGGCAGGTCTATCTGCGCGCGGCGCAGCAGGCCGAGCAGTGGTGCAAGTCGTCCCTGGGGCCTTTGATGCAGCAGACCATGCAGTACCGTGCCCGGGTGCAGCAGATGATGGAGCAGCTCAATCGCATGAAGCTGCACAGTGCGCGTAGTGAACAAATGATGGCGGTCGATGCGCGTATCGCCGAGCTCAGTCGTCAGGCCGAGGAGCTCGAGAGCATACGCCGCAGCCTGCAGCCCTAGCCCTGGAGTCTCCACATGAAGCTCAGTAACGGATCGGACATCGTTCTCATCACCGGCTGCAGTTCGGGCATCGGCCATGCCCTGGCCCTGGCCCTGCACGCTCAGGGCTGCAAGGTGCTGGCCACGGCGCGCCGGCTTGAAGCCCTGGCGGAGCTGGCCGCTCAAGGTATCGAAGTCTATGCTCTCGACGTCACCCGGGAGGACAGCCGGCAGGCGCTGCTGCGCCATGTCCAGGAGCGGGGCTGGCAGGTCGACACCTTGATCAATAACGCCGGTTACGGCGCGATGGGGCCGCTGCTCGATATGGAAGAGTCGGCCTGGCAGGCCCAGTTTGAGGTCAATGTCTTTGCGCCCATGCAGCTGGTGCGTCTGCTGGCACCGCTGATGGCGCAGCGCCGGCGCGGCACCATCGTCAACATCAGCAGCGTCTCCGGGATCCTGACGACCCCTTTTGCCGGCGCTTATTGCGCCAGCAAGGCGGCTTTCACCGCCGCTTCCGACGCCTTGCGCATGGAGCTGGCGGCTTTCGGCGTGCGCGTGATCACCGTGCAGCCCGGGGCCATACGCTCGTCCTTTGGCGGCAACGCCCAGGCGGCGATCAGCCTGGCGCCGGATTCCCTCTATCAGGGTATCAAGGCGGCCGTTCTGGCGCGTGCTGGTGCCAGCCAGGAAGGCGCGACACCGGCCGCGGTGTTTGCGCAAGAGCTCAGCCGTCATCTGCTGGCGCCGAGCTGTCCGCCTATCCTGCGCCTGGGCAACAAGAGTCGCATCATGCCGTGGATGAAGGCACTGCTGCCGACCGCCAGACTGGACAAGATGCTGCGCCAGCGCTTTCAGCTCGATCGCCTGCGGCCTGTTCAGCCTGAATAAGGCCGCCGTTTTCGTCGATCAGATCGGCCCTGCGTCTCGGCCCGTGCGGCCACAAACGCCTTCTCCGAGCACGGGTAGTGCTCAAAATGCGCGCTCTGGAACAGGCCGTTGCGGTCTGCGGGTACGCGCAACTCGAGCTTGCCGATGCGAGTCACCCGTCCACGCTCATCGTGGCCGGCCGCCCTGGTGTCCCTGAGAGCGTTCGCTGGGCTCGGCACCGACACATGGGTCATCTCAGCTTCGAGCCCCTGCTGCAGTGCCTCTTCCATCCAGGCTCTCATCCGATCCCGGTCCTCCCGAGTTCGACGTCAAGGCTTGTAACACACTGTTTTTATTGAGAGCGATTTAAAATAATTGCACTACAACAGCGCCAGCCCCTTTTTTGCAGAGATCAGCAGACCTGCAAATGCAGATGTTTACCACATGCCTGAACATAACGGCGTAAGGTCGCCACCGATGGAGAATGCTTGCCAGTTGCCAGTGATTTTTCAAGCCGGGCAACAGCAGGTGCTTGAGTCCCCATGCGCACAGCCAATTCAGCCTGGGTCAACCCAGCCTCCTGCCGAGCTTTCAGTAAGGCATCCAGCAACTCACATTCTTCCCGCTCAATGCGATCAACCTCCGCTTTAACACCGTCGCGGCTCATCAGCACTTGAATAAGCTCATCATGCGTCTTCATGCTTCACCGCCTTTAGTCGGTTCACCGCAACCTCCAACTCACGTAGAGGCGTCCTGTCCGACTTCTTCACAAAGCTGTGCAACATAACGATTTTCCTACCTACCAGGTACAGTAAAACACTCGGGCTATCCCTTCAGCCCCTTTGAGGCGTAGCTCAAACAGCCCATTCCCCATGGCTTGGGTATGTGGCTCTCCCAGATTGGGCCCAACCGCGACCATGCGTCGAGTAAGAACGACATAGCGCGCCGCCAACGTATCAGGGAGTGCCAGAATATCCTCAAGCACGGTCTCACTGTAGTAAGAGATCACATGTTCCATAGCCATGTTGATAACAAATATGTTATGCCGTATCAATCCGTTCTACTGCAATCTATTGTTACGACAACGATACTCAGGCTACATCAAGAATTGACTGTTTCAGCCAGTGCACATGGAGACTAGCTGCCGAGTCATCTTTACCTGAGTACAACGGTACTGCTGCTCGAAACATCGGTGGAATAATGCCGCCCTGACTGTCTTGAAATCTGTGGGGGTTCTTGAGGTCGAGGACGATGATGGCGATGGTCTGCGCTTGCCTTATGATATCGATACGTTGCGAACCCCTGAGCATCAATATCTGTCGGTGCGCTTAAAAGCGCTGGAGTCACGATGACACATCCTTTTGATGAAGCCTTGCAACTGCAAAGACTCGATGAGCACACCCTGCAGGGCCAGACCTCGCCGGTCTACGACAATATGGTCGGGCCTTTCGGGGGCATCCTGGCGGCGACCATGCTGCATGCCCTGCAGCAGGAGACGCAGTCCCAGGGCGAGCCGGTGAGTGTCAACGTCAACTATGCCGGCCCGGTCGCCGCGACACCTTTTGAGATCCGTACCCAGTGCCTGCGCAGCAATCGCTCGACCACACACGCCCAGGCGCAGCTGATCCAGGACGGCCAGGTGGCGGTTTATGCCAGTGCCGTGTTCGCGCGCCGGCACGAGACCTGGACGGCGCAGGAACAGGCCAGGCCGGAGGTGCCCGCGGCAGCGCAGTGTCCACGTCAGCGTCTGGATGTCGGACCGCGCTGGCTGGGGGCTTACGATATGCGTTTTATCGAAGGCGAACTGAAACTCGATGGCCAGCCCCGCGAGGATACGAGCAGCCTGCTCTGGGTGCGCGACGAGCCGCCCCGAGCGCTCGATTTTGCCGCGCTGCTGGCCATGAGTGACATCTTTTTTCCGCGCAGCTTCATCCGTCAGCAGCAGCTCGGCATCGCCGGAACGATCGCGCTGAGCACACACTTTCATGCCACCGCCGAGACGCTCGCCCGTACCGGCAGCCAGCACCTGCTGGCGCGGGCGCGCGGCCAGGGTTTCCGCCGTGGCTATTTCGACCAGTCGGCGCAGCTGTGGAACGCCGATGGCGAGCTGCTCGCCAGCAGCTTGCAGTCGGTCTACTACAAGGGTTGAAGCGGGTTCTTTTGTGCAGCTTGCCGGTCCTCCCCCTTGGCGATGCAGGAAGCCACAAGGTAGACTTCAGGCTTTGACGAGGTGGGTGTGATCATGGCACGGGTGTTCCCGGAGGATTCGGTGGGTTTGGTGACGCCGCAGACGGCGCACTTCATCGAGCCTCTGGCGCTGGAGTGCCAGAGGGTGCTCAGTGCCTACGATCTGGTCTACGAGACCTATGGCGAGCTCAATGCCAGCGCCAGCAATGCCATCCTCATCTGTCATGCGCTGTCCGGCCATCATCATGCCGCCGGCTACCACAGCGTCGAGGACAACAAGCCGGGCTGGTGGGACGTCTGCATCGGGCCGGGCAAGCCTATCGACACGCGCCGTTTCTTCGTCGTGGCGCTCAACAACCTCGGCGGCTGTCATGGCTCGACCGGGCCGGCTTCCTTCAACCCCGAGTCAGGACGGGTTTTTGGGCCGGACTTCCCGATGATGACGGTCAAGGACTGGGTCAAGACACAAGCCCGCCTGGCCGATCGCCTCGGTATCCAGCGCTGGGCCGCGGTGATCGGCGGCAGCCTGGGGGGCATGCAGGCGCTGCAGTGGTCCATCGATTTTCCCGAACGGGTGGCGAATGTGGTGCTCATCGCCTGCGCCCCCAAGCTGTCGGCGCAGAACATCGCTTTCAATGAAGTGGCCCGGCAGGCCATACTCTCCGATCCTGATTTTCATGCCGGCCGCTTCTATGACTTCGACACCTATCCGCGCCGCGGCCTCATCCTGGCGCGTATGGTCGGTCACATCACCTATCTTTCTGATGACGCGATGAAGACCAAGTTCGGCCGTGACCTGAAATCGGGTCATTTTCACTACGGCTTCGACGCCGAGTTCCAGGTCGAGAGCTACCTGCGCTACCAGGGTGAGTCTTTCTCGCGCTACTTTGACGCCAACACCTATCTGCTGATGACGCGTGCCCTCGACTACTTCGATCCGGCGCGCGACCACGCTGAAAGCCTGGAGCAGGCCATGGCGCAGGCCCGCAGCCGCTTCCTGGTGATCGCCTTCAGCACCGACTGGCGATTTTCGCCGGCGCGTTCACGTGAGATCGTCGAAGCCCTGGTCGCCACCGACAAGCCGGTGAGCTATGCCGAGATCGATGCACCGCAGGGGCATGACTCCTTCCTGCTGCCGGTGCCGCGCTATATCGAGCTGCTGACCGCCTTTTTGCAAGGGGTGGAGGTTTGATATGCGTCTCGATCTGATGCTGGCCGAGCGCTGGATCGCGCCGGGTTCGCGGGTCCTCGATCTCGGTTGCGGCGAAGGCGATCTTCTCGCCCACCTCGACCATCGCCTCGGCGTGCGTGGCTATGGCGTCGAGATCGACGCCGAGCGCATACGCCGCTGTGTCGAACGCGGCGTCAATGTCATCGAGCACGACCTCAATGCCGGACTGCAGATTTTTGGTGACGCGCGCTTCGATACGGTGGTGATGACCATGGCCTTGCAGGTGGTGCAGGCGCCCGATCGCCTGCTCCTCGATATGCTGCGGGTGGGACGGGAGGCGATCATCACCTTCCCCAATTTCGCCTACTGGCAGACCCGTCTGTACCTGTCCTTGCGCGGCCGCATGCCGATGTCGGAGGCGCTGCCCTACCACTGGTACGACACGCCCAATATCCATCTCTGCACCTTCGCCGATTTCGATGCCCTGTGCGCCGCCCATGGCCTGGTGGTGCTCGATCGCCATGCCGTCAACGGCGAGCAGGCGAGCAGCCCCCTGATGCGCCTGTGGCCCAACCTCTTCGGTGAGGTGGCGATCTACCGGGTGACCCGCCATGCTTGATCGCATCGTGCTGGCCAGCGCCAACCCTGGCAAGCTGCGTGAGCTGGCCGAGCTGCTCGCGCCCCTGCAGGTGCAGGTGCTGGCGCAGAGCGATCTGGCGATCAGCAGTGTCGAGGAGACGGCGGCGAGCTTTGTCGAGAACGCCCTGCTCAAGGCCCGTCATGCCAGCCTGCACAGTGGCCTGCCGGCCCTGGCGGACGACTCCGGTATCGTCGTCGATGCCCTGCAGGGGGCGCCGGGTCTGTATTCCGCCCGCTATGCCGGACCGGCGGCCGACGACGCCGCCAACAACAGCAAGCTGATCGCTGAGTTGCAGGCGCATGCGCCGCCCTGGGTCGCGCGCTACCATGCTTGTATCGTGCTCCTGCGGCATCCCCAGGATCCCTGTCCGCTCATCGCCGAGGCGGACTGGGAAGGCCAGATTCAGGCCACCCCGGCCGGCACGGGGGGGTTTGGCTACGATCCCCACTTTTACATCCCGAGTCTGGGCAAGACGGCGGCGCAGCTGGGCGCCGAGCTCAAAAACAGCCTCAGCCACCGTGCCCTGGCGCTGCGCGCGCTGCTGCAAAGGTGGCCGACGAGCTAGGAGGCGCAGCATGCTGCAAGGTCACAAGATCGCTCTCGGGCCGGTGTTGCCGGCGGATTTCGACACCCTGCTGCGCTGGGCTGACGACCCTCAGCTGGCCGGCTATAGCGAGGCCTACCGGCCGCCTTTGTGGCGCCAGCAGGAGGAGTTCTGGTTTGCGCGCAGCCCGGATCCGGCGCGTCTGGCTTTTGCCCTGCGCCAGAGTGCGTCCTCGCCTATCCTCGGCTACGTCCTGTTCTGGCATATCGATCCCATCCACCGTAGCGCCGTCCTCGGCATGCTGATCGGTGATCCGGCCCAGCGTGGCCGTGGCTACGGCGAGGACGCCTTGCGGCTGAGCATCGCCTACGCCTGGCAGCACCTCAATCTGCGCCGGCTCACCCTGCACGTCTTTGCCAGCAACACCCGTGCCCTGCGCCTCTATGAGCGCTGCGGTTTCATCCGCGAGGGCAGCCTGCGCCAGGCGGTCTACATCGCCGGTCGCTACGAGGATGTCGTGCTCATGGGCATGCTGCGCGAGGAGCTTTGAAGGAGCGCCAGCCTGAGCTTCTCAGGCGTCGGCTTTTTGAGGCTTGGGCGTGATGCAGCGCGGCGAGCTTGTGACGGTTTCATGGCCGGCCTTGATCGCTTCATCAGACGTGCTCGCCGATTTGGAAAGCGTCGTGCTGTGCCCGGCCACCCGCGACCTGCGCAATGCCGTGTTCCGCGTCAGCGTGGAACCGACCCCGGCCCATGGCCTGCGTTCTCTCTCGCAAGTCATGGTGGACAAGCTCTCGACGCTGCCGCGCGCCAAGATCAGCCAAGCCTTGGGCCGTCTCGATGACGAGGGGATGAACGCCATAGACAGGGCGCTCCTGTGGGTCCTTGGCGTGATCTGAGGCTCGCCATGTGGCCGCAAACCCTTGCCGGGCTCCCTGAGCCAGGGTTTTGCCGCCCAAGCGGAAAGATCAAGCCGGCAAAGGCATCCGGTGGCCGCCCCAAAAACCAAGCAATGTCATAACATGTTGTCAATAAAGGAGTTTAAGTATTTCGCCAGACTGGTACATGCCTTGCATGCCAAGCGAGGGTCTTAGGCTCAGGAGTACCAAGATGAACATCAAGCTTCTCAACCCGGCACTCAATCCCGTCCAGTCTGGACTGAACGCCATCACCTCACTCGGCTCCAGCTCGAGTGTCAGCAAGGCGGCGGCTCCGCCCATGGTGTCCAGCCATCACCATGGACACGGTGGAGCTATGCTGCAGAGCTTGCTCAGCGCCTTGAGTCAGGCCGGTCTCAATGTCGCGAATCTGTCGCCAGGCAGTTCATCGGCTTCTTCCTCAGGCGCTGACGGTGATGGTGATGGCAGTGGTGGCAGCTCCGTGTCAGCCAGCACCAGCGGATCCGGTGCCCAGCAGGCGCTGGCGACTTTCATGCAGAACCTCTTCGCCGCGCTCAACGGTTCGAGCAGCAGCACCAGCAGTGCCGGCTCGACCAGCAACTACGGCGGCTTCCAGACACAGTTGTCCGATCTGATCAGTCAGGTCTCGGGTCAGACCTTGAACGCATCGACCCAAGGCAGCGCTGCGCTCAGCCCGCTCGAACAAAGCTTTCAGGCGCTCAGCCAAACCCTGGGCAGCAGCTCAGCGGGTTCCAGCGGCCAGCTCGGTACTTTCCTGCAGGACTTGCAGCAGAACCTCAGCCAGCAGGGTCAGGCCCTCAACGGTCAGGGGCTGACCGTCAGCCAGTATGTCTGAGCTTAAGCTTCAGAGCCAGGCCACCGCAGCGGCAGCGAGCAGGCAATAGAGCCCGAAATAGGCCCAGCGTCCTGCCTCCAGCCAGCTCGACAGCCAGCGCAAGGCGAGCAGACCGGCGATATAGCTGAACAGCATGCCGAGCAGCGAGGGGGCGAGAAGATGCACGGCGCCGGCGCTGTGCAAGGCCGCGCCTTGCGCTTTGAGCAGGCGCAGCAGCTCCTTGACGATGACCACCGGGGTCAGGGCCACCGCCAGGGCAAAGCTGAACTCCTCGGCAGAGCGCCGGTTCAGACCCAAGACGAGGCCGGTGGAGATGGTCGCTCCGGAACGCGAGAACCCACGAAAAGGCAGGCACAAGCCCTGCACCAGGCCTATCCACAAGGCCCCTCGTGGTCCTGGCTCGCGGCCCTGGCCTTCGGGCAGACGCGCCGCGGCGAGGATCAACAGACCGGCCAGGCCGAGGGCAATGCTGATGATACGGGTGTTGCCAAAGAGCTGCTCGATCTCGAAGTGGGGATGGCTGGGCAGCATCAGGTGATTGATCAGCTTGAGCAGGCCGAGGCCGACGATGCCGGTCGCCGCGGTGGCGAGCACCACCCAGGCGGCCTGCTGTTTGAAAGCCGCCCAGCTGGAAAAATAGGTGCGCCGCCAGGCGCTCCAGAAGTAGGTGATGACGGCGAACATGGTGCCGGTGTGGAGCATGACCAGCAGCAAGGTCATGGCCGGTGCCGTCGGGTCGAGGCCCATCAGTTTTTCCGCGACGATGACATGGGCTGAGCTCGACACCGGCAGCAGTTCGGCGGCGCCTTGCACGGCAGCCAGAATGATGATCTGTAGCAGGGACAAGGGCTTATCCTTAAGCAGCTGGGGGGTGGGCATTCTAGCATCCCCACCCCCCGGCATCCAGCCGCGCCGTCTAGAAGCTGACCGAGGTCCAGTACAGCCGGTAGCTGTCGTCGGTGTACTCGATGGTGCCGCCGCCGTTGCTGGGATTGCTCAGGGTCGGCACCGCCATGCTCGCCGAGGTGTCGGTCGACGCAAGGTTCTTGTCGACGCCAAGGTTGGTGACGCTGGCGTTGGACACCCAGATCCACAGGTCGGTGGCGTAGAGGCCGGTCACCGTCGGTGGCGTCCAGGAGAAGGTCGCCGTATTTGCGGCGCTGCCGGCCGCCGCCGCAGCGGCACTGAGCAAGGAGGGTGTCGCCGCAGGCTGGCTGGCAAAGACCCCGCTCAGCTGGGTCGACAGCAGGGGCTGCGCCGCCAGGTGCACGGTGTAGGTCGCCTTGAGCACGTCATCGCTCAAATTGGTCGGTGTGCCATTGTCGTTGTAGAGCGCGATGGTGTAGGCAGAACCTGCCGGCACCGCGCCGATGGTGCTGTCAGTCAGCGCCAGCAGCTGGGTGAAGTAGCAGCTCTGGCTGTTCGCCAAGGCGGTGGTGGTGGTGCCTTGGTAGGTCGCGGTCGACAGCTGGAAGCTGTCACCCAGGCCGCTGCCATCGTTGAAGGCGATCAAGCCATTGGGCACCCCAGGGCCGCTGATGGTGGCGTAGCTGACGCCGGCGTTGCCACCTTTGTCGGCGATGTCGATGAGCAGGCCCGAGCAGCTGGAGGTGCTGATGCCGGTCGCTTGCGCCACATTGTTCTGCGCCGCGATGGCCTGCACCGCAGTGCGCATGATGCGCTGGTTGCCCAAGGCGATCCAGGAACCGGCAGCATTTTTGTAGATGACGAATTCGTGCTCACCGGGGCTCTTGTTCATCGTCGTTTGAAAGTGCGCCAGATAGGCCGTTGCCCCGGAGGGCACCGTGGTTACCCAGCTCGGCACCGCGCTGAGGCTGACGTTGCTGATGACCAGATGGCCGCCGGCGACAGCCGGGGTGCTGGTGACCTGTTGCAGGAACTTGGCCAGGCTGTTGCCGTTGTCGGTGAAGTTGCTGGTATCAAAATAGGCCAGCAGCGCCGGGTCGCTGGCCGAGCTGGCGGCGGCCATCTCCTTGCTGAGATTTTGCAGCATCAGGGTGATGGCTTGCAGATCGCTGAGGGCGACACTGCCGGTCGTACTCAGCACCGCGGTGTTGGCCGTCGGCGCCTGGGTGATGTCGTCGACGATGGCCTGCTGATTGAGGCGGTTGGTGACGGTGGCTTGCAGGGTGGTCGGATCGATGGTCACCTTGAGCGCGTCGAGGACGGCGTCGAGTCCCTGGCCGTTGGCCTGGAAGGACTGGTGCAGCAGATCCACCGAGGCGCTGACGCCGACCGAGGCGAGCACCGGCTGCAGCTGCGCCGCCAGGGCGCTAGCGCCGGCCGCCAGGGCCGAGCTGGTCAGGATGCTGGAGAAGTTGCCGCTGTTGAAGACATTCTGGGCGATTTGGTGGGCGACATTGGCGATCACCAGATCGGTCAGGGGGGTGATATTGATCGTCGCTTTGCCTGAGCTGAGGTCGGCCGCGGTGGCTGCCGAGTGCAGGTAGTAGGTGACCCCGCCGACCTGGTAGCTGATCTCGAGCATGAAGGGAGCGTTCAGACCGGCCAGCTGTGCGGCGCTAAAGCTGTAGTTGCCGTTGACGTCGGTGGCCACGGTGACCGTGCGCGGTGTCGACGAGGCGTCCTTGAGCGTCACCGTACCGTTCATCGCCGGCGTGATCGGGCTGCCGCTGGCGGCCACCCCGGAAATCGAAGGCCCTGTGGCGGCGCTGCCACCACCACCGCCACCACCGCCGCAAGCGGCCAGCCAGATAGAGAGGGATAGCACACTGAGGGGATAGAGCTTGTTCATGATGGACACGACCTTGTGTGAAATAATGAAATAAAATTCACAAACAAGTTAGTGATAGTCACAAGCGGCGGACATGGCAAGGCCTTCCCTGCCTATCTGAGAAAAAAATGCTACAGATCAAATTTCAGGCGGCGTGATGTTCAAAGCCGAGCAGGGTGACCAGCTGCTCGGGGGCCTGCAGCATGTCAGCGAGCGTATAGCGGTCGAGCACCGCGTACATGGCCTCGAGCGCCTTGGCGAGGGCGGACTGGAGCAGGCAGGCGCCTTCGATGCGGCAGCTCGAGTTCTCGCGATCGAAGCACTCGACCAGCGCCGAGCCGGCCTCGCTGCGGCGCACCACCTCGCCGATCGAGATCTCTGCCGGCTGCCGCGCCAGATGGATACCGCCTCCCTTGCCACGCACGGTGGTGATGAAGCCCTCGCGCGCCAGCCAGTTGACCACCTTCATCAGGTGGTTGTCGGAGATGTCGTAGGACTGGGCAATCTGTGCTCGCGTCACCCGCTCATGCGGATGG
>JAJZHK010000080.1 GCA_021804565.1 Pseudomonadota bacterium
ACCGCACGCCCAGGCTGCATGACGGCAAGATCGCTCTCGCCAACATAGGCGCGGACATAGACCGGCTGGCGCAGGCTGAGGATATAGACCGGCGTGTTCGGTGCCACCATACTGCCGGGCTCGAGGACTCGCGAAAACACCTGTGCATCCGCCGGTGCATAGAGACGGGTATCGGCCAAGGCCGTCGCCGCCTGCGCCTGCGTCGCCTGCGCTGCCTGCCAGCGGGCACGGGCGGCAGCGATGTCCTCACGCCGGGCACCGGCCAGCAGCAGATTCAACTTTTCGACATCGGCCCGCCACTGCGCCTGTGCGGCATCACGACCGGCGCGCGCCGCCTCGATCTGGCGCAAGCTGCTCGTGCCATCCGTCTGCAACAGGCGTTGACGTTGATATTCATGAGCGTCATTGACAGCGATCGCCTGCGCTTGTGCTACCTCCTGCCGGGCAGCAGCGATCTCCTGCGGGCGATTGCCGTGTTCGAGGACGAGCAGCTGTGCCTGCGCCTGGGCAGTCGTCGCGCGCGCCGCCAGCAGAGCCTCACGCAAGGGCGTCGCATCGAGGGTTGCCAGCAGCTGGCCGGCATGAACCTGATCGCCTTCATCGACCAGCATCGCCGCTAAACGCCCGCCTTGCCGAAAAGCGAGATCAACTTCACGGATGTCGACATCGCCATACAGATGCAGCAC
Organism: Pseudomonadota bacterium; assembly: GCA_021804565.1. Lineage (GTDB taxonomy): Bacteria > Pseudomonadota > Gammaproteobacteria > Pseudomonadales > Moraxellaceae > JAJZHK01. The sequence continues at coordinate 687 of JAJZHK010000080.1, forward strand.
GTCGGTGTAGGCCGGAGCGCGCTCGCGCCAGAGCAGAAGCGCGATGATCAGCGCCGGCAATAAGATGAGGAACGACCGGGTACGCATGGACATTTTCATCGCTCTCCCCCAGACATCGCTCTCGCACCGAGCTCAACAACACTTTCATGACGTCATGGTCGAATATGGCATAAGTTTTATAGCATCGGTAGATGCGTCGCGATGCGTGCATGATCCATGTCAATATGCATGTATAATGCATGTTATAATCTGACCCAACGCTATTCTCCGGGAGTTCCGCCATGTTCGGTTTTCGTCCGTACCCTTGCCTTCTGCTCGGCCTCATGGCCTGTGCCTTCAGCGCTTATGCCGAGCCTTCGTCTGGCGTCATCGAAGAGGCTCTGGTCGCGCCACCAGCCGTCCCAGCGCCGATCACCCGCCACACCCCCACCACCGTCGTCGTGCATTTGCGCACCGAAGAAAAGGTCATGGATCTGGCGGATGGCGTCCGCTATGACTTCTGGACCTTCAACGGCAGCGTTCCAGGGCCGATGATCCGCGTCCGCGAAGGTGACACCGTCGAATTGCATCTGAGCAATGATGCGCATTCGCACATGTCGCACAACATCGATCTGCACGCCGTCATGGGGCCGGGTGGCGGTGCTGCGATGACGGTCACCAACCCCGGTCATGAGAGCATCCTCACCTTCAAGGCCATGCGTCCCGGTTTGTTCGTCTATCATTGTGCCACCGCCCCGGTGCCCATGCACATCGCCAATGGCATGTATGGCACCATCCTGGTCGAACCCGCTGCCGGCTTACCCAAGGTCGATCGCGAGTACTATGTCATGCAGGGCGACTTCTATACCCAGGGACATTACCACGATCCCGGGCTGCAGAATTTCGATACACAGAAACTGCTCGATGAACAGCCCACCTACGTTCTGTTCAATGGCCGCGAGAATGCCCTCAACGGCGAGCATGCCCTGTACAGCAAAACAGGCGAGCATCTGCGCCTGTTCGTCGGCAATGGTGGCCCAAACCTGAGCTCAAGCTTCCACATCATCGGCCAGATCTTCGATAGCGTCAGTAGCGAAGGTGGTAGTCTGCTCAACCACAATGTGCAGACGACGCTCATTCCGCCTGGCGATGCCAGCACCATCGAGCTGACCACGCTCGTCCCCGGTACTTATCTGCTCGTCGACCACGCCATCACCCGCGCCTTTATGAAAGGCGCCTTGGCACAGTTACGCGTCGATGGGCCCGCCCGTCCTGACCTCTATCATGGCCAAAATACCAAGCCGGCAACACAGCCTCTACCCAGCGCCGCTCATGATCCCATGGCCATCGGCAAGCGCGTCTTCACACAGATCTGCTCCGCCTGCCATCAGGGCAATGCCATGGGGCTACCCGGCGCTTTTCCGCCCTTGGCCATGTCAGATTATCTGAACAGCGATCCGCATCGCGCCATCTCCATCGTCTTACACGGCTTGAGTGGCCATATCACCGTCAACAACACGGGTTATGAGTCACAGATGCCCGCTTTCGGACCACAGCTGAGCGATGATGAGATCGCTGGAGTGTTGACCTATGTCCTCAATAGCTTCAACAACCGTGGTGGCAGCATCGACAGCGCCGAGGTCGGCAAGGTGCGTCAGTCTCAGCCTTGAAGCCAGACGTATTCTGCTCGCCCTTGTCGGACTCTTGGCGCTGGCCGTGACCCGCGCCGACGAGCCTCTTTATGTCGAGCTGCAAGGTGGGCCTTTCGTCAGCGCTCTGGCCGGTCCACAGGGACGACCCGAAACACCTGACATTGCCGCTTTCGATCTGCGCGCCTGGCCGGTGAGTGAGAGCGAAATGGCAAATTTTCTGCGTCATCATCGCCGCTGGCGACGTGACCGTGTCTCGCCCCTGCTCGCCAGCCCGCCTTATCTCTCCGCCTGGCCGCAAGCTGATCGGGCCCCCGCCGACGGTGCCAAGCAGCGCTCAGTCACCGAAGTCAGCTGGTTTGCGGCGCGCGCTTATTGCGCTAGCGAACATGCGCGTCTGCCCACTTGGTTCGAATGGGAGTATGCTGCCGCCGCTAGCCGTGATCAGCAGGATGCACGCATGGACGCGGCTCATCTACAGCGCATTCTGGCACGTACCACAGGGCGCATCGCCACGCGCGCCCAGATGCATACGACGGTGCAAGGCATCCATGGCCTCTACGACGGTTTATGGGAGTGGCTGGATGATCAAGCTGCGCTCTTCCCCGCCGCCGATACGCGCGCTCCTGAGACGGGTAGCAACCTCAGTCTGTGTGGCGGTGCCGCCCTCGCCTTTTATCGCCGACAAGACTACGCACTCATCCTGCGCGCCAGCGCCTTACAATCGCGTGATCTCCGCCAGGGCGATCGCCTGATCACCTTTCGTTGTGTCCGCCCACGGAGCACACCTTGATGCCACGATACCTTTTAAGCCTGTGCGTCACGCTGCTGATCATCACCGCGCAGGCGCTGCCGACTTCCTCGCTTTACACCTTGCCGCCACTGCAGCTGAGCGATCAAGATGGACAGCGTTTCAGTTTTGCCAGCCGCGCTGGACATCCGTATCTCCTGGCCATGTTTTATGCCTCCTGCACGCAGTCCTGCCCGATGCAGATAGCTTCCTTGCAGCATCTACAAAAATTCCTCATCCACCAGGGGCGCCCACAGCCCGAGGTCTTGCTGATCAGCTTCGATAGCCGGCACGACACCACGGCGCGCTTGCACCAACTCGCCACAGAGCGCCACTTGCAGGCCCCCCTGTTCACCCTGGCACGCGTCGAAAAGGGCGACCTCGGCATGCTCGCAGCCGTACTAGGCATCAGCTGGCATCGTCGCGCCGATGGCCAGTTCCAGCATACCAGCAAGATCGTCTTGATCGACGCACAAGGCGACCAACTTGATACCTTCGATGATGATGAGCTCATGCAGATCGATGTGATCAACCGCGTCATGACCAACATCGGTGGCCAAGCCTTACCGCTAGATCAGGAACCCGCTCACGAAACTGAAAAAATCGTGCGTTAATGATCGTTTGATGGCCGACCTACAGCGCAAGGGAGCGCCCCGGCCCAGGCGGACGCGGTCACTCGCGCGCGTACCTGCACATCGGCCGACAAACCGGCGCCCGCCCCAGCCATGGCGCAGGTGCAGGCGAAAGCGCGGGATTGAGCGAAGCTGCTGACAAGCAGCATGCGCCAGAGCTACAACAAGGATGATCGATCCGATGGGGCCACGATCGTGATCTCCGCCAGTCCTTCTGCGGATGACGCCCTAACTTTAGGATTGACGCGGGTTTTTACTGGTGCCGACAGTAGGAATCGAACCCACGACCTTCTGATTACAAATCAGCTGCTCTACCAACTGAGCTATGCCGGCGCGACGCGCAGCGCCACATTATAAGACGCCTGCCCGGGCAAAGTCGAGGCGCCGCTTGCGTTGATACCACCACCGATATCCGGTCGGCCGCACGCAACCTTGGGACCCTCTACGCTTCCATCAACGCGGTGGCCAGAGTCCGGCGATGACGACGCGGGCACGAAGGCCACCTCGTCTGAGCATGGCGGAAAAGCTCGCCCCAACATGACCGTCAGCAGCCCAGACCATAAAAACATTGACGCAAGTCAAGGCTGTCACAATAGATAATAAATAAGATTTTACTTTACTGATCTTGCCCGGGATAAAGGAACGGCTTATGAAATGGAATCGCTCGACCGTTGTTCTTCTTGTTTCCTTATTATCCGCATGTGGTGGCGGCGGTGGCGGAAGTGCAGCAATATCTTCAAGCGCCACACAAACCTCAAGCAATACCAGCGGCAGCAGCTCGACCGGCGTACAAGGCACCTGGGCCAGCTATTCCAGCAAAGGACAGATATCGTTGGTTTTGGGAAGTTCGAGTTATGCCATTTATGCCGTACCGGCGGGTTCCTCTTCCTGTAGCGAATTTGGAACATGGACGCTATCTGGCAACAACCTCACCTTGACGCCGCTGCAAGGCAGTTCCTGTGGTCAAAGCGCCCCTTATAGTGAAAGCGTCTCGCTCCAGGCCAATAGCCTGACCTTGACGGGCACCAATATCGACCTCAGCCTGCAGCTGTTCAAGCCAGAAACCATCGGGAGCAGCAGTCAAGTCTGGCAGCTGATGACTGTATTATCTAATGGGCAAACCATTGATGCCTCATCGTCCAACTCAACCTTGAGCATCAACAACAATACCTATACCTACACACAGGGCCCCATAGGTTCAACGCCAGCCTGCAGTGAAACTGGCACTTATACCATCCAGGGCTCAGGTTTAAATCTTTCACCAAATAGTTCGAGCACATGTGGCGACACCAACCCCTATAGTGAAACCATTCTATTAAACGGCGAAGCGATGGGTATCACTCGTGGCAGCGACACGCAATTTTTCGCTTTGCTATCGGGAACCCCATTGACACTTCCATCGCCCTCCGGTGGTCCTTTTGAAACCACCAGTGGCGTTTATGGTAGCGGCGCGACAGCACAGCAAATCACCGCAGATTGCGCCAGTCAATTTGGTTCTGCATATCATCTCGCTACCTGGAACAACATCGCCACAGCAGCCGGACCGAATGGCCTCAGCACCGCCAGCATCATTCCACCTTTTGCAGCCAATCCCCTCGGGGCCAGCGCACAGGTTGTGATCGACGGGTACAACAATGGATCAATCTGGTCAAATTACATGCTGACAGTGGCTGCAAGATTCTATCTCAACAACATCAGCACTTTCTATGTGAACTATGCCGCAGTGAATGGAACGGATGGAACCATCTCGCTGGGTCAAGATCCCAACGATGGACCATGGTCTGGACTTTGTTCAAATCTTTGACCCAAACTGCCGATCACACTTGCAACGACGGGGCGGACATGGTGACCGCCCCGTT
>JAJZHK010000081.1 GCA_021804565.1 Pseudomonadota bacterium
CTAATGGCCAAGATAAAGTAGTCGGTCCTGAAAAATCTCTATCTGATTGTTTTTAATGATTTTATTGATGTTTTTTGTGGCAATTTTCCTCAGATTTTGATTGAATAACCCTTACTTTCTGGGAGTTTTTGAGGGCATTGGGCATGGAAACGCCGGATTTTTTTCGTAGTCGACTGGATGCTATGCTGGATCCTCGGCACCCCCTGGTGATCCTTGCTGACCGCATGCCGTGGACAACCCTGGAGGAGGCCTTGCGCAAGAATCGCCAAGCCACGCCCGTCGAGGAAGAGCCCCGGGAAGATTTACTGGGATCGAGTGTCCAAAGCCGAGGCGGCAAGGTGAGTGCCGCAGGTCGACCGGCTTTACCCCTGCGCTTGATGATCGGCCTGCTGTACCTCAAACACGCCTACAACGAGTCTGACGAAGGCGTCTGTGCTCGTTACGCAGAAAGTCCCGCCTGGCAGTATTTCTGTGGCAGCGAATACTTCGAGCATTGTGCTCCTTGTGACCCTACCAAACTGGTTCAGTTTCGCAAGCAGCTGAGTGAGGCCGGAGCTGAAGAGATGCTCGCCAAAACCATTGAAGCTGCCGTTTCCATGAAAGCGGTGACGCCTACCGATCTTGAGCAGGTCATCGTTGATACCACGGTGATGGAGAAGGCGGTGGCCTATCCCACCGACAGCCGGTTGCTGGAGGTGGCCAGTTCAGGGGAAGCGGCGCTGTTTGGGTGATCATAAATAAAAGCCTGGGTCACCCATCCGCGCAGGCCCTCGCTGCCACGGGCGTGGGTCGGTCGCAAGGCTGAACTTGTCTTCATCTGTGGTGCGGATCATGCGCTACCTCTTGATTTGATGATGCCTCAGGTCTGTGCGGCGTGGCGCATAGGTGCTCATGCCAGTGCTGCTCTTGCCGGCTTTGTGCGGTTTGAGGGCTTCCCCACACATCGCCTCAGGCGTGCGCTAGGGCACCCGTCGGGTGCGCGGCGTGCTTTTCTGGGTGGCTGCGCTGGCCATAGTCGTCCACTTGGCGCCATGCCGGGGACGTGTATGAGTGCAGGATTCGCTGCATAAATTGATGTGCATCAAGAGCGGTCCTCTATTCACTACGCTTTGTCAAAGCCGGGCTAGGCTAAAAAATGAGCTGTTCGGGTGTGCGGGTCAAAAGTTTAGAGGCTGTGTATGCGAACAATTATGTTGGTTGATGATTCGGCAACGATCCTGCTGTCGGTCTCCAACATCCTCCTCAAGGCGGGGTATGCGGTTGAGCAGGCACGCAGTGCCGAGGAAGCGATGCGGCTCTTTCAGGCCGGGAAAAAGATTGATCTGCTCATCACCGATCTGAATATGCCGGGGCTGAACGGTATCGAGTTCATCAAGAAGGTGCGTCAGCTATCCAGCTATAAATTCATGCCCATTCTTTTCCTGACCACGGAATCGCAGCAGTCCAAGCGAGCCGAAGCCAAGGCGGCGGGTGCGAGTGGGTGGTTGGTCAAGCCTGTCACGGCGGAAGACTTGATTGCAACCTTGGGGATGGTGCTGCGCTAAGTGCGGAAGGGGTGATGATGGAGATCCATCAGGAAACGTGCGGCGAAGCTACGGTTCGGCTGTCTATGCAAGGTGGTTTGAACATCTATGAGGCTACGGCGCTCAAGCAGGCTCTGGTCGATGCGGTGCACCAGCATGATCGCGTCGAGCTTGATCTCTCTGCGGTCGATGATCTGGACACGGCAGGCGTGCAGCTGTTGATGCTGGCCAAGCAAGAGAGCCTGCGGCAGCAGCATGAGCTGCACATCGTGGCGCACTCTGAGGCGGTCGTCTCGGTCTTTGAGTTCCTCAATCTGGCGGCATTTTTTGGTGATCCCCTGGTTCTGCTGGCGGAATCGGAGCAAGGCCATGGATGAGATTTACACCGTATTTATACAGGAGTCGCATGAACTCCTGGAAGCCATGGAGTCGGGTCTGCTGCTTTTGGAGCAGGGCAATCGGGATGACGAGACCATCCATGCCATCTTCCGCGCCGCGCATACCATCAAGGGTGGGGCGGGGGTCGTCGACCTGGGTCATGTGGAGCGTTTTACCCACGTCCTGGAGAGTCTGCTCGAGGATCTGCGCACCCACCGCCTGGACATATCGGAAAGTCTGATCGGAGCCTTGCTGCGCGCCGGCGATCATCTGAGTGTGATGCTGGACAAGGTGGCAGCGGGCCAGCTTGAGGCTGATCCAGAGCTGCAGCCTGAAACGGATGCGGTCCTGGCGATGCTCAAGGAGTTCCACCATGGCGATCATCCTGCACCGAGCACGCGTCAGGAGGGCAGTCTGGATGTCGAGCATGCTCCGTCGGCTGAAGATAGCTGGCTGATCCGGGTGATGTTTGGCAAAGACATCCTGCGCAATGGCATGGAGCCCTTGGCCTTTCTGCGCCATCTCGCCACGTTGGGGGAGATACGCCAGATTCATGTTTTAAGCCATGATTTGCCGGCTGCCGAGGCCATGGATCCGGAGAGCTGCTACCTCGGTTTTGATGTGTTGCTGCAAAGTGCTGTGGGCAAGGAAGCCATCGAAAAAGTATTCATGTTTTGTCGTGACGACTGCGAGCTCAGCATCCTGCCGCCCTCCGCACAGGTTGGGGACTTCGTGAATCGCATTGCGGACTTGCCTGAAGAACAGATGCGTTTGGGGGAAATGCTGGTCAGAGCAGGGGCCTTGACCCCGGATGAGCTGGCGCAAGGCCTGCGTGGCCAGGATGCGGTCGCCGAGCAAGGCAGTATTGCGCCCCCCCTGGGGGAAATTCTGGTGCGTCAGCAGGTGGTGCAGCCGGAGATCGTGGATGCGGCGGTGAGTCGCCAAAAGCAGGTCAAGGACAAGGCCTCCGTCGATGCCCGCCTGATCCGTGTGCGAGCCGACAAACTGGACCAGCTGATCGACCTGGTCGGTGAGCTGGTGATCGCCGGCGCTTCAGCCAGCCTGCTGGCGCGTCAGTCAGGACAAACGGCGCTGGTCGAGGCGACCTCGCTGCTCGGCCGCTTGGTCGAAAACATCCGCGACTCTGCCTTGCAGTTGCATATGGTGCAAATTGGCGAAACCTTCCGTCGCTTTTATCGGGTGGTGCGTGATGTTGCCAAGGAGTTGGGCAAGGACATCGATCTGGTGGTCAGCGGTGGTGATACCGAACTGGACAAGTCGGTGGTCGAGAAAATCACCGATCCACTGATGCACCTGATCCGCAATGCCATCGATCATGGGATCGAGCCTTCTGCTGAACGCCTGGCCTGCGGTAAATCGGCCATGGGGACCGTCGCCCTCTCGGCACGCCACGATTCCGGCAGTATCGTCATCGAAGTCGCCGATGACGGACGCGGTATCGATACCACGAGAGTGCACGACAAGGCGGTGGAGAAGGGGCTGATCCATGCCACCCAGGTGCTCAGTGATAAAGAAATCATCAACCTGATATTTGAGCCAGGCTTCAGCACGGCCGATCATGTCAGCAACATCTCCGGTCGCGGTGTGGGCATGGACGTGGTGCGCAAGAACGTGCAGGCCTTGCGCGGGTCTGTCGAGGTGAGCAGTGAGCAAGGCAAAGGATCGGTGTTTACCATCCGCCTGCCGCTGACCTTGGCCATTATCGATGGCTTCCTGACCGGTGTTTCCGATGCCTCCTACGTGGTGCCTCTCGATGCCGTGGTCGAGTGTGTCGAGCTGTCGAACGCCGAACAGTCCATGGCTTTCCTCAATCTTCGCGGTGAAGTTCTGCCTTTGATCGATCTGCGCGTACTTTTTAATCACCAGGATGCCCCCCCTCGTCGCCGCAATGTGGTGGTGGTCAGACACGTCGGTGGTCGCGCAGGTCTGGTCGTCGACCATTTGTTTGGGGAGTTTCAGACCGTGATCAAGCCTTTGGGGGCTTTGTTCCGTAATGAGCGATGTTTGAGCGGATCCACCATTCTGGGTTCAGGAGAGGTGGCCTTGATTCTCGACGTACAGTCTTTGGTGCGTCTCAGCACCCACCAGTCGGAAGGCGGTGGGGTTGCACGCGAACGTTTACTGACGGGGGCCTGACCGGGCCATCAACAATCACAGGGGGGGGCTGCCGATCAGGCAGGCCCATAGCAGCCAATACGGGTTCACGAGAAGCCAGAAGCCAAGGGTGTATCATGAGTAATATGTTAGTTCGGTATAAACTGCTGTCTTTGATCGGTGTGGCGTTAGCCTCCTTGATCTTGATGGCGATCATCACTTTCCATGGTTTTGAAAGTGATCAGCTGATCTTCGACCAAGTGGGTAACAATGAGATGTCGTCTCTACAGGCGCTCTCACAGTTGCGTACAGGATTGCAAAATGTCCGCTTAAACCTGCTCGGGGCTTATACGGAGCTGGCCATAGGCCACACCGATACGGGGCGCTTGATGGGGCAGGCTCAGGCGGTCGACGCAGGATGGAAGGATGTGGCCTCTGGAGAGGCCAAGTTCAGCCATTTTGAACACTCCGCTGCCGAGCAGCAGCAGTGGGCGCAATTGGAAACGGCGCTGAACGATTATCGATCCATAGCGACGCGTAACCGTGGTTTGATCGATCAGATGTCCAACCTCGAGGCGGCCAACGCCTCAGGGCGGGCTGAACTCCTCGCCTCGTATGTGCGTGGGGTCGACGAAGCAGCCAGCAAATACGCCGCGGCCGATGGCACGGTTGCCCAGCTGATGTCCATCGGGGCGACCGATGCGAGCGCGATTGTCGAGGCAGGACATGCCTCACAAAGCCATATGCTCAATACTCTCATCACCATGGTGCTGGTGCTGGCGGCTGTGCTGGCGGCTTTCGGCTATGGCATCCTGCGTAGTCTGATGACACAGCTCGGGGCCGAGCCGATCCTGTTGCAGGAAGCGACGCGTCGTCTCGCGGAAGGCGATCTGAGCGCCGAGATCAGCGTGCAGGCCCAGGATCGCAGCAGTGTGATGGCGGCGGTGGCCTCCGTACAGTCGGCTCTTAGGCTGTTGATCACTGATATGAACCGGATGTCGCGCGAACATGATGCCGGTGATATCGATGTCAAAATCGATGAGTCCCAGTTCAAGAACGATTTTGCCAGCATGGCCCAAGGGGTCAATGGCATGGTGTTTGGCCATATCGCGGTGAAGAAGAAGGCGATGGCCTGCATCAAGGAGTTTGGTGAGGGCAACTTTGATGCGCCACTGGAGAAGTTCCCGGGCAAGAAGGCGTTCATCAACGACAACATCGAGACCATGCGCAACAACATCAAGAGCTTCATCGCCGACATGAACCATATGTCGCATGAACATGATCTCGGCGACATCGATGTCAAAATGGATGAGGGCCACTTCAAGGGCGACTTTGCGGCGATGGCGCGTGGCGTCAATGGTATGGTGTTCGGTCATATCGCGGTGAAGAAGAAGGCGATGGCCTGCATCAAGGAGTTTGGTGAGGGCAACTTTGATGCGCCGCTGGAGAAGTTCCCGGGCAAGAAGGCGTTCATCAACGACAACATCGAGACCATGCGCAACAACATCAAGAGCTTCATCGCCGACATGAACCATATGTCGCATGAACATGATCTCGGCGACAT
>JAJZHK010000041.1 GCA_021804565.1 Pseudomonadota bacterium
GGCGGCCTTGCACAAAGTGCCGGCGGTATCGACGATGTCATCGACGATCACGCAGTCGCGGCCGGCGACATCGCCGATGATGTGCATCACCTGGGCATCGTTGGCCTTGGGGCGACGTTTGTCGATGATCGCCAGGTCGGCATCGTCGAGCTGCTTGGCGACGGCACGGGCACGCACGACGCCACCGACGTCGGGCGAGACCACGATCAGGTTGTCGCTGCGCTGGCGCTCGATATCGGCGAGCAGCACGGGCGAGCCGTAGACGTTATCGACCGGGATATCGAAGAAACCCTGAATCTGGTCGGCATGCAAATCGACCGTCAGCAGGCGGTCGACGCCCACCGTGGTGATCATGTCGGCGACGATTTTGGCGGTGATGGGCACACGTGCCGAACGGACCCGGCGATCCTGGCGGGCGTAGCCAAAATAAGGGACCACCGCGGTGATGCGACCTGCCGAGGCACGACGCAGGGCGTCGGCCATGACCACCAGTTCCATGAGGTTGTCATTGGTGGGGTTGCAGGTGGATTGCACGATAAAGACATCTTTGCCGCGCACATTGTCGTTGATCTCGACCTGAATTTCGCCATCGCTGAAGCGCCCGACCTGTGCCGAGGCCAGGGGAATATGCAGATGGCTGACCACTTTCTTGGCGAGCTCGGGATTGGCGTTGCCAGTACAGACGACGAGGTTGGGCATGCTGCGGCTACCTGCTAGAACGAGGGAACTGGCAGGGGCGGATGGATTCGAACCACCGCATGGCGGGATCAAAACCCGCTGCCTTACCGCTTGGCGACGCCCCTAAACCTGACCTGTCGATCGCCCTACAGCCGCGCCATGGCCTCTGCCAGAGGCGAGATGACGCGAGCTCTTGCAACAAAGCCTGGGCAAGGCGCACGCTCCAGTCGGCGTAGCGCCTGCTCTTGATCGGCACAGGCCTGGAAGACACAGGCTCCGGTGCCGGTCATGGCGGCAGCGTCAAACTGACGCAGCCATGCAAGGGCTGATCTTACCTCAGGGTACAGGCTGCAGACGGTGTTTTCACAGTCATTATGCCCGCCCTGAGTCAGGAAGGCCGATAATGTAATGGCGGATGTGTCGCGTGTCAATGCAGGCGCCTGGAAAATCCTCGCCGTCGCCACCTGAACGGCGGGGGTGAGGACGAGCATCCAGGGCTCGGGCAGGCCGCTGACCGGGCTGAGCATCTCGCCTATGCCTTCGGCCCAGGCCGCGTGGCCATAGACAAAGACGGGGACATCGGCGCCGAGGCCCAGGCCGATGCGCGCCAGGGTGTCGAGATCAAGACCGGTCTGCCACAGATGGTTGAGGCCGAGCAAGGTGGTGGCCGCATCCGACGAGCCGCCGCCGACACCCCCCCCGGCAGGCAGGCGCTTGTGCAGATGGATCGTGGCGCCTTGCTGGGTGGCGCTATGCTGACGCAGGGCCTCGGCGGCGCGCAGCACCAGATTGTCGGGGCGGCAGAGTTCCTCCTGGTTGCAGCTCAGGTGCAGGCCCTCGGCGAGGCTAAAGCTGAGGCTGTCGCCGTATTCGAGAAACTGGAACAGTGTCTGCAGTCGATGGTAGCCATCGCGGCGTCGACCGAGTATGTGCAAGAACAGGTTGAGCTTGGCGGGTGCCGGTAGGCTGAGGGTCATGAGGAGCAGTTCGCAGGCAAGGTCCAACGGTGGATGACCAAGGTCATGTTCAGCTGCGGACCCTGGACGTGGATGCGTCGTGGCAAGTGGCGCGCATCTTGAGGGTCATGCTGGTACTCGATGCGGTAGACGCCATCGTCGAGTTCCTGCAGGCGCCCCTCACGATCGAGACGGGCTTGTGCCGGCAGATGCTCAGGGCGCCCGCGCAGCCATAGGCGCAAGGCGGAGATCGGTGCCCGCAGGCGCAGTTGCTGGGCGAGCAGGTCTTCCGGGCTGTCGGCCTGGCTGCGTCCTTCCCGGCCACGATCGAGGACGGCCGCACCGGCGTCGCCATAGAGGTGCACGGCGCCTTGCCCCAGGGGGCCGCTGGCCTGCAGATCCCAGTGCTGCCCGTCATCTTGCCAGTCGACGTAGAGTGAGCCTGCCTGCTGCTCCAGGCGCACCCCCATTTTGCCCTCCAGATGCCAGCTTGGACAGTTTTGCAGCCAGGCCATGGACGCTTGCCAGGGCTGCGACGTCGCCGTCGGCTGCAGGCGCGGAGGGCTGGCACAGGCGCTCAGCAGGAGCAGCGCGGCGAGGAGGCTGTGACGCCGACGCAGAGGCCTCATTCAGCGCCCAGCCGCTTTTCGACATCGAGGACAAAGTGGCTGTCCGGGGCTTGTTGCAGGGACTGCTGCCAGATCTTGCGCGCGGCATTCCTGTGGCCCTGGTGCCAGAGCAGTTCGCCGAGGTGGGCGCCAATCTCATCGTCGTGGCTCATGTCCCAGGCTTTTTGTATATCGCTCAAGGCCTGCTCGATATGGCCCTGACGATATTTGACCCAGCCCAGCGAGTCGATGATGGCCGGATCGTTAGGGCTGATACGTAAGGCGTGTTCGATGTAGGTGCGCGCCTCGTCGAGACGTATCGATTTTTCCGCCAGGGTGTAGCCGAAGGCATTCAGTGCCACCGGGTTTTCCGGGTTTTGCACGAGTACGGCGCGTATGTCCTGCTCGAACAGTGCCATATCGTTGAGTTCGACGGCGATCATGGCGCGGTTGTAGAGCAGGTCGGCGTTATGCGGATCCTGCGCCAGGCGTGCATCGAGGGTCGCGGCGGCTTCGCGATAGCGAGCTTGCAGGCTGAAGATGTCGCTCATCATCACCGCGGCGTCGGAGGCGAACTCGGGATGGGCGATGGCTGCATCGCGCAGGTGCTGCAGTGCTTCTTCCTGCCGGCCCAGGCGCACCCGCAGATTGGCAGCCGCCTGTTGTGCGGGCACATAGTCGGCGCCGGGTTCGACCGCGTCAAAGTGTTGCAAGGCGCGCTGTGGGTGGCTTTTGCTGTCGATCTGGCCGAGGTAGTAGTTGGCATCGTTGAGATGCTCGCCGAGGCTGATCAGCCGCTGCAAAGAGCTGCGGGCGCTGGCTTCGTGCTGGTTCTGCAGGGCGAGCAGGGCATGAGCCAGCCAGAAGTCGCCATCGGCGGGGACGTCCTGGGCCAGCTGCAGATAGCTGAGCTCGGCTTCCAGGGGATGGCCCAGACGCAGTTGCAAGGCGGCGATGGTCTGCCGCGCCAGGTAGGCGTCAGGATGTTCTTTGACGGCTTGCTGCAGGGTGTCCAGGGCCTCGGTCAGGCGGTTCTCGCCTTCAAGGAGGCGGGCATCGAGCAGGTAGGCGGGCAGAAAATCGGGGTGGTCGCCGATGATGCGCTCGCAATCCTGGTGCGCCCGCTTGATATCGCCATGGTGTGCCAGCCAGAAGGCGCGTGCGTAGCGTGGCTGAGGGTTGTCCGGCAGGGCCTGGATCAGCCGATCGAGGGTGGCGAGCAGACGAGCCTGTTCTTGCGCTTGCGGCTGTTCGGGGTAGAGGGTGAGGTCTTCAAAGCCGGTATCGGGGGCCGCTTGCAGGATATGCAGAAGGTAGTTGCCGGCCGCTTCGAACTGACCTTGGCGCCACAGCGCTCCGGCCAGTGAACTTTCCGCCTGCAGATTGCCGGGTACGCTCTGCAGCCAGGTCTGCGCGAGCTTTTGCGCACTGGCGTCCTGGCGGCAGACGATGGCCAGACGGGTGGCGCGTTCGAGAATATGAGGGTCGCGCGTGCGCATCGCCTCGCGCTCATAGATGGGCAGTGCCGCTTGCGGCTGATGCGCATCGATCAGCTGTTCAGCCTGCAGCAGCCCGAGCAGGGTGTCCGCCGGCATCGGGCGCGCAGGAGCGGTCTGAACGGGCGCCGGTGGCGGTAAGGGCGGTGCGCTCATGCAAGCCGACAGAGCGATGCAAAGCGTCGTCAGGACAGAGAAGCGCTGTGGTGTCATCAGTAGGGTGCTCGTCGAGTTCATGGCCATCATAGCAAGCCTATAAAAACAGTCCTAGTCGATCCAGATCAAGATGACACGTTGAGTTTGTCGATACAATGAAGGAAAATCGGCCTTTCGGTGAACTGCGAAGGAGCCACACCTGCATGGCGTTGCTGGCCCTAGGCATCAATCATAAGACGGCGAGTGTCGATCTGCGCGAGAAAATCGCATTTGAAGGTGAGCAGCTGCAGGCTGGCCTTCGTCATGCTTGCGCGTCCTTGCCGGTCCGCGAGCTGGCAATCCTGTCGACGTGCAACCGGACCGAGTTTTACGCCCTGGGTCCTCTGCAGATGCACGATGTGGTCGAGTGGCTGGCGCAGCAGCGCCAGCTCAGTCCGGCGCAATTGCAGCCGGTCAGTTATGTCTGGCAAGGGGAGGAGGCGCTGCGCCATATGATGCGGGTCGCCGCCGGTCTCGACTCGATGATTCTCGGCGAGCCGCAGATCCTCGGGCAGATGAAGGCTGCTTACCAGCAGGCACAGCAGGCGGGTACGATGGGCGGTGAGCTCGATCGGGTGTTCCAAAATGTGTTCGCTTGTGCCAAGCAGGTGCGCAGTGAAACCCAGGTGGGCGCACATCCGGTGTCGGTTGGCTACGCTGCGGTCAGCCTGGCTCGGCAGATTTTTTCGGACCTGGGGGAAACCCGTGCCTTGCTGGTTGGCGCCGGTGAAACCATCACCTTGGTGGCTCGTCATCTGCGCGAGCAGGGGGTGCGCGAGATGATCGTCGCCAATCGTACCCAAGCGCGGGCGGCGGCCCTGGCCGCCGAGGTGCAAGGCCAGGCCATAAGTTTGCATGAGCTTCCCGCCGCCTTGGCCCATAGCGATCTGGTGATCACCTCGACGGCCAGCCCCTTGCCGCTGATCGGCAAGGGGATGGTCGAGAGCGCGCAGAGCAAACGTCGGCATCAGCCCATGCTCATCGTCGATATCGCCGTCCCCCGTGATGTCGAGCCGGAGGTGGCTGATATCGACCATGTCTATCTCTATAGTGTCGACGACCTGATGCACGTCATCGAAGACAATCGCAAGGCGCGCGAGACCGCCGCTGGCGAGGCGGAGCACATCGTGGTGCAGCGGGCGCGTGATTTCATGCGTCAACGCAAGGAGCAGGCGGCCATCGATGGGGTGCGCCGATTGCGTTCGCAGGTCGAAAGCTGGCGCCAGAGCGAGTTGCAGAAGGCCCTGCAGGGCTTGGCCAACGGCCATGATGCGGCCGAGCTGATGGAGCGCTTGTCGCGCTCCCTGGCCAATAAATTTACCCACCAGCCCAGCGTCGTGCTGCGCGACTGGGCGGCAGCAGGTGACCAGTCACGGCTGCAGGCCGGTCTGCAGCTGCTGGGCCTCGATGCTGGAGATGAGGCGTCTTGATCAAGCCTTCGCTGTTGCACAAGCTCGAACAACTGGTCGAAAGGCATGAAGAGGTGGAAGCCTTGCTCGCCGATCCCGGTGTGCTGGCGCGGCCTGAACAGTTTCGCAAGCTGGCACGCGAGCGAGCCGGCCTGGAGCCGCTGGTGCAGGCATGGCGACTCTGGCGCGATCAGGCCCAGGCGCGTGAAGAGGCGCAGCGGCTGTGTGCTGAGGCTGATTTTCGTGAGTTGGCCGAACAGGAGATCGCCGCGATAGACGCCCGTCAGCCGGCGCTTGAGCAGGCGCTGCTCGACGCCATGGTGCCGGTGGATGCGCGTGATGAGGCGGCCGTTTATCTGGAAGTTCGCGCTGGAACCGGCGGCGACGAGGCGGCTCTGTTCGCCGGTGACCTGTTTCGTATGTACAGCCGCTACGCCGAGCGCCAGGGCTGGAGGGTCGAGGTCATGTCGGCCAGCGAAGGCGAGCACGGCGGCTACAAGGAAATCATCGCCGAACTGCAAGGCGTGGGCATCTTTGGCCGGCTGAAGTTTGAGTCAGGGGCGCACCGCGTGCAGCGGGTGCCGGTGACCGAGGCCCAGGGGCGCATCCACACCAGCGCCTGCACCGTCGCCATACTGCCGGTCGATGAAGAGATCACCCATGTCGAGATCAATCCGGCCGATTTGCGTGTCGATACCTACCGCTCCAGCGGTGCCGGCGGGCAGCATGTCAACAAGACCGATTCGGCCATTCGCATCACGCACCTGCCGACCGGGACGGTGGTCGAATGCCAGGATGAGCGCTCGCAGCACAAAAACCGCGCCCGGGCGATGAGCCTGCTGGCAGCGCGCCTGCTGGCGACCCAGCAAAAAGCGCAACATGAAGCGACCGCCAGTCTGCGTCGCGATCTGGTGGGATCCGGGGATCGCTCGGAACGTATCCGCACTTACAACTACCCCCAGGGTCGGGTGACCGATCATCGCATCAACCTGACGCTCTACGCTTTGCAGGAGATCATGGATGGGGATTTGGGCGAATTGCTGGCAGCCTTGCAGCGTGAGCACCAAGCCGACCTGCTGGCGGCCCTCGCCGAGGCCGACTGATGCTCGGCTCACAGTGGCTGCGCCGGCAGGTGGAGGCGGCGCCGCATGAGCGGCAGGCGGCACGCCTGTGGCTGCTCGAGGTGCTCGGTCTCGACGCCAGCCGGTTCTATGCCGACCCGGATCGTGAGCTCAGCGACGACCAGGAAGCCCGTCTGCTCGCCGGCTGGCAGCGCTACCAGGCGGGTGAACCGCTGGCCTATATCTGCGGTTATGAAATTTTTCGTGGCCTGCGCCTGCAGGTCGATGCCCGGGTGCTGGCGCCGCGTCCGGAGACCGAAGAACTGGTCGAGCAGGCTTTGCAGCTGCCCTTGCCAGAGACCGCCGAGGTGGTCGATCTGGGCACCGGCAGCGCCGCCATCGCCTGTGCTTTGGCGCACGAGCGACGGCACTGGCAGGTCAGTGCCGTCGAGCGCAGTGAGGACGCCCTGGCGGTGGCGGCGCACAATATTGCCGAGCACGGCGGGCGGGTGCGCCTGTTCGCCGGCAGCTGGTATGAACCCCTGCCGGGCCGGCATTTTGATTTGATCGTTGCCAATCCTCCTTACATCGCCGCGCATGAGACGGAGATGGCTGATCTGCACCATGAACCGCGTAGCGCCCTGGTTGCTGCCGATGCGGGTCTGGCCGACCTGCACCATATCATCGACCATGCGCCTGGGTATCTGCGCCGTGGCGGCTGGCTCTTGCTCGAGCATGGCTGGCGACAGGGAGACGGCCTGCGCCAGCGACTGCGCGGCGCCGGCTGGACGGCCGTGGCGAGTCGCTGTGATCTGGCCGGCCATGAACGCATGACCTGGGGGTGTTGGCATGGATGACGATGCGCTGCTGCGTTACAGCCGGCACCTGCTCCTGCCGGAGTGGGGAGCGGCCGAGCAGGCGCGTGTACGTGCCGCACGGGTGCTGCTGATCGGCTTGGGTGGCCTCGGTTCACCGGCAGCGCTTTACCTGGCCGCCGCCGGGGTGGGGCGACTGATTCTGTGTGACGGCGACACGGTGGATCTGTCCAATCTGCAAAGACAGATCGTGCATCGTCAGTCGAGCCTGGGTATGAGCAAGGTCGATTCGGCGGCGTTGAGCCTGCAGGACCTCAACCCCGAGGTTGAACTGCTGCGCCACCCTCATGCCGCCGATGCCGCTTGGCTGGCATCGATCTTGCCCAGCGTCGATCTGGTTCTTGATGGCAGCGATAATTTTGCGACACGCGACCGGGTCAATCTCGCCTGCGTGCGCGCCGGGGTGCCGCTGGTCAGCGCTGCAGCCATCGCCTGGGAAGGCCAGATCGGCGTCTTTGGATTGGCCGATGGGCCTTGCTATCGCTGCCTTTATCCCGATCTTGCCGGTGCCGACCTGCGTTGTGCGGACAATGGGGTCTTCGCCCCCCTGGTCGGGGTGATGGGGGCCATGATGGCGCAGGAGGCGCTCAAACTGCTGAGTCAGGCAGCACCAACTTTGGCGGGACGCTTTCTGGTGTATGATGCCAGGCAAGGTGAGGTCCGCGTGCTACGGGTCAAACGCGATCCGCAATGCACGGGTTGCGCACAGGAGAGACAGGGATGATCAACAATCGCTATGTGACGCGTGCCAATGCGCTCAAGGGCATGTTGCGGCTGGGGCAGACCGGCCGCGTCCTCGGACAGACGGCGCTCAGCTGGATGCTCGGTGACCGGCCCTCGACACCGCGTCTGCTCCGGCAGACGTTCGAGCGCCTGGGAGCGACCTATATCAAGCTCGGCCAGTTCATTGCCAGTTCCCCTTCCTTATTTCCCGAGGCCTATGTCGAGGAATTTCAGCGTTGTCTCGACAAGACCGATCCGCTCCCCTTCGCGCTCTTGCGCCCGGTGATCGAGGAGGATCTGGGCTGCACGCTGGATGCGGTCTTCAGCGAGGTCGACCCTGTGCCCCTGGCCTCGGCCTCGATCGCGCAAGTGCATGGAGCGCGCCTGAAAAATGGTGATGCGGTGGTCATCAAGGTGCAAAAGCCCGGGGTGGCCAGCATCCTCGTCACCGATCTCAATTTTCTCTATATCTGCGCCTGGCTGTTCGAGCGCTTTTTTCCCAAGATGAAGTTCGCTTCGCTGGCCGCGGTCATCGAGGAGATCCAGTCCTGCATGATGGATGAGGTCGATTTCTTCAAGGAAGCCACCCATATCCGTCAGTTTGAGGCCTATTTGCAGCGCACCGGCAATGACAAGGTGGTGGTGCCCAAGGTTTATACCGAGGCCTCGGGGCGGCGGGTGTTGACCATGGAAAGACTCTATGGGGTCCCGCTGACCGATCTTGAGTCCATCCGCAAGTACACCCGTGATCCGGCCATGACCCTGGTGACGGCGATGAACACCTGGTTTGCCAGTCTGACCCAGTGTGAGAGTTTTCACGCCGACCTGCACGCGGGCAACCTCATGGTGCTCACCGACGGACGTGTCGCTTTCATCGATTTCGGGATCGTCGGCCGCATCGCACCGTCCACCTGGAAGGCGACCATGGGCTTCGTCGATGCTTTGGGCGGTGGTGATTTCGATCTGATGGCACGCAGCATGGCGGGCATAGGCATGACCCGCCACGCGGTGGATGTCGAGCATCTGAGCGCCGACCTGCGGGGCATTTACGAAGCTTTCAACGGGGTCGACCCGGATGATCTGTTGATGGGCGACGTCAAAGAAGGGCAGATCAATCGCGTGCTCTTTGATGTCGTCGCGGTCGGCGAGCGTCATGGCATCCATTTTCCGCGCGCTTTCGCGCTTTTGCTCAAGCAGGTCCTCTATTTCGATCGCTATGTCAAGATTTTGGCGCCTGAGATGAATATGTTTGATGACAGCCGTCTGGATTTTGCCATCGATGGCATGCCCCTCGTCGCCTTGGGCGCCGACCTGCCCCTCGATTTCTCAGGAGAGTACCGATGATCGTCGTTCACCATCTGGAAAACTCGCGCTCACAGCGCATACTCTGGCTGCTTGAAGAGCTGGGTGTCGATTATGAGTTGCGCATCTATCGGCGCGACCCCAAGACCATGCTGGCGCCGGCTAGCTTGCGTGCGGTCCATCCTTTGGGTAAGTCGCCGGTGATCAGCGATGGCCAGCGGGTGGTCGCCGAATCAGCGGTGATCATCGAGTATCTGCTCGATCACTATGGTGGCGCCCGTCTGCGCCCGCAGGCCGGCAGTGACGCCTATGAGATGTACCGTTACTGGCTGCATTTTGCCGAGGGCAGCGTCATGCCCTATCTGGTGATGAAGCTGGTGTTTCGCAAGGTCGAAACCGGACCCATGCCCTTTTTCGTACGCCCTATCGCCAAACGTATCGCCCAGGAGGTCGGTCGCCAGTTCATCGACCCCAATATGCAGCAGATCGTCGCTTATATCGATGACTGGCTGAGCACGCACACCTGGTTTGCCGGTGCCGAGCTCAGTGGTGCTGACATACAGATGAGCTTTGTCATGGAGGCCTTGGCGACACAGGCTGAGGTGATGGCGCGCTATCCGCGTCTGCAGGCCTATGTCGACGCCATGCGTGCGCGGCCCGCCTACCAGCGCGCCCTGGAACGGGGAGGGCCACTGCAACTGCAGCCCTGAGTGTGCGAAGAACATGAGCAATGAGTCGATGGAGGTGATCCAGTGGTGGTCATGACGCGTGCCGCAGTGAGTCTGGGTGAAATCGAACGTGCCATGCAGCAGGCCTGTACCTATGCCGACTGGCTGGAATTGGCGCAACTGCACGACCGGCAGTCGGGTGCGGTGGTCTGGCAAGCGACGGCGGAAACCACCTTGTACGACTATCGCGAGATCAAGGCCCGTCATGACAAGCTCAGCGCCAGCATGCAGGCCGGGCATGCCCAGGAGCTGCTCTACGCACTCAATGAAGGGGTGCACGGCAATATGGGCGGCATGGGCCGTCCGGTGCTCTACAGCCAAGCCTATTGCGGTACCAAGCAACTGATCGATGACTACGTGGGGACCATCGCCACCGCCCTCGACTTCATCCATCGCAGCCCGGAACAGGTGATTTCCCGGGCGGAGAAGATCGACTTTTTTCGCCGTGCCAGTCACTGTTATGGGCGCTCGGCGCTCCTGCTCAGTGGGGGTGCCGGTCTCATCTATTTCCATCACGGTGTGGTGCAGGAGCTCATCGACCATGACCTGCTGCCGCGGGTGATCTCCGGCTCCAGCGCCGGGGCCATCGTGGCGGCCCAGCTCGGTATGCTGACCGACGCTGAGTTGGGTTCCGGGTATTTTGAGTCGAAGCGCTACCATCAACCGACCCGCACTCGCATCCTCGACGCCATGCGTGGGCGGGTGTCGCCGGCCGAGGTCAAGGCCATACGTGAGTTGGTGCTCGATGAGATCATCCCGCAGGACATGACCTTTCAGGACGCCTTCGAGAAGACCGGCCGCTATATCAATATCTCGGTGTCGCCTGCAGAACGGCATCAGCTGTCGCGCCTGATGAATGCCATCACCTCGCCCAATGTCTATATTCGTTCAGCGATCTCCGCCTCCATCGCGATCCCTGGCATGTTGCCGCCCGAGCGCCTCTACGCACGCGGCTTCGATGGCGCGCCGCGGCCCTATCTGGAGGGGCGGCGCTGGGTCGATGGTTCCTTGTCCAGTGATCTGCCCGCCAAGCGCATGGCCCGCTTGTACGGCGTCAATCACTTCATCGTCAGCATGATCAACCCGGTGGTCGTGCCTTTTGTCGAGGATGTCAAAACCCGCCAGGTACGCGGCGTACGCAGCGTACTTTCCGAGTCCACGGTACGTGTCGCCAATGAGATGCTCGCCGTTTTCGAGCGCATGCTCGCTCGTCGTGGCAGCCGCGGTCGAGCCTTGGCGGCACAATTGTCCTATCTGATCGCCATGCTCGATCAAAGCTATCTCGGCGACATCAATATCATGATCAATAATCGTGATTTTCGCTGGGCACATGCCATCTATGACTACGCTCCCGGCGATGTCGAGCGCCTGATCGTCGCCGGACGCCGGCGCACCTGGCCGAAGCTGAGCATGGTGCGCAACGCCGCGCTGATCTCGCGCACCCTCGACCGCATCCTCAGCGAGCTGGATATGATCGCCTACTCGCAGGCACCGCATGCACGTCAGATGTTCAGCTGAACGATCGCGCAGCAGGCCGGTCTAGCGCAGCTGAAAACCCAGATGCAGCAGCGCCTGACGGAGGCGATGGCGGCCGGTGAGTGAGCCGGCGTCGCGCATGCGCGCCAAAGACTGCAAGGACCAGGTGCGTGACGGCCTGTCGCTGCTTTTTTGATAGTCGTGCATGAGCTGATCGTAGGCAGCGATATGGCGGTCTTCGTCGGCGCCCGGCGTATAGCGCTCCTCGTGGAGGATGAGCTCAGGCGGCAGGCGCGGCTTGATCGCCGGCAGCTGGGCCGGATCAGGATAGCCTACGCACATGCCAAACACAGCGAAGCTGCCGGGTGGCAGTGCGAGTTCGCTGGCGACAGCCTCAGGCTGGTTGCGCAGTCCGCCAATATAGACGATGCCGAGTCCTTGGGATTCGAGAAAGACGCTGGCGTTTTGCGCCGCCAGGGCCGCGTCGATGACGCCGAGGGTGTAGCCTTCCAGGAAGTCCACCCCCGCACAGGGCTGCTCAGCCCGCGCGCCCATGCGCTGCAGACGTGACCAGTCGACCAGCCAGACTAGGAACAGGGGGGCCTGGGCGACGTGTTCCTGGTCACCGGCCCAGCCGGCCAGGCGGCGCAGTCTGGATCGATCGCGGATGGCGATGACACTCCATGCCTGCAGGTGTGAAGAGGTCGAAGCCGACTGGGCGGCGGCGATGGCATCGCGCAATACTCCGTCGCCAACTTCGCGGTTGAGCCAGGCGCGCACCGAACGATGCTGCAGCAAGCCGGCAAGTTCGGCGGCCGGCTGATGGTCGGGCAGCCGGCCGTAACGCGCCTGCCATAGTTGCTCGAGCTGGGTCATGGTCGTGGCCTGCTCACAGACAGGCCATCAGGATACGACGGCTGAGCTCCGGGGTGACGTCGCGCCTTTCTCCGAGCTGGGTCATCTGGTGTGCTTGCAGCTGCTCTACGATCGTGTCGACGTGCGCAGCGCCCAGCTGGTAGTCGCCAAGCCGGGTCGGCACGCCGAGACTCTCGAAGAACTCGCGCGTCGACCTGATCGCCGCATCGATGCGCGTGTCGGCATCGCCATCGTCCAGGCCCCATACCCGGCTTGCGTACTGCAAGAGTTTTTCACGCTTGGCCTCACGGCGCACCTGCAGATTGCCAGGCAGCACGATGGCCAGGGTGCGGGCGTGATCGATGCCATGCAGGGCGGTCAGTTCATGACCGATCATGTGCGTCGACCAGTCCTGAGGAACACCGGCACCGATCAGCCCATTGAGGGCGAGGGTGGCGCTCCAGACCAGGTTGGCACGGGCGTCATAGTCATGGGGATGGGCCAGGGTCTGTGGTCCGGTCTCGATCAAGGACAGCAGCAGCCCTTCGGCGAAACGGTCCTGCGGCAGTGCGGCACAAGGATAGGTCAGGTATTGCTCCATGACATGCACATAAGCGTCGACGATGCCGTTGGCGACCTGACGCGCGGGGAGGGTCATGCTCAGGCAGGGGTCGAGCACCGAGAAACGCGGATAGGCCACCGGGTGCATGAAGGCGAGCTTGGCCTGCAGGGCGCGGCGGGTGATGACAGCACCGCTGTTCATCTCGGAGCCGGTGGCGGGCAGGGTCAAAACGCAGCCTAAAGGCAGGGCTTCTTTGAGGACGCTGCCATGATGGGTCAGGATCTCCCAGGGATCACCGTCGTAGAGGCTGGCGGCGGCGACAAATTTGCTGCCATCGATCACCGAGCCGCCGCCTATGGCCAGCAAAAAATTCAGCTGCTGGTGACGTACCTGCTGTACGGCGCGCATCAGGGTGTCGTACTCAGGATTGGCTTCGATGCCGGCGAACTCTTCGACATGGCGCTGTCCCAAGGCCTGGCGAACCTGGTCCAGGGTGCCGTGGCGGTGAGCGCTGTCGCCCCCGTAGAGCAGGAGGACGCGGGCATCGGCGGGCACAAGACCGTCAAGACGTGGCAGGGTGCCTTGACCAAAAACGATATGGGTCGGATTGCGAAATTCAAAATTGAGCATGGGAGGTGTCCTGGTTCTGAAGATGCATCGAGTCTAACTCGAATTAGACCGGTCATCTAGAGTTTTTTTGCCGACGCCAGGCGGCCGGGGTCTGACCGGTCCAGCGCACGAAGGCGCGATGAAAAGCGCACAGATCACTGTAGCCCAGGCGGTGGGCCATCTCGCTCCAGCTGATGTCGCTGTGTGCCGCCCAGTGCAAGGCCTGTTGCCTTTGCTGTTCATCGAGCAGCTGGCTGAAGTGGGTGTGCTCCGCCTGCAGGCGGCGGGCCAGGCTTTTTTCGCTCAGGCCCAGCGCCTGCGCCGCCTGTTGGCGGCTCGCTCGCGGCGCGTTCGGGTGACTGCTCAGCCAGGCCTGCACGCGCAGGCTGATCGGTTTGTCGCTGTCGAGGGTTTGCAGGCGTGCATGGGCGATCTGGGTATGAACGGCGGCGAGATGGACGTCGGCCTGCGGCCAGGGATGATCAAGGTGCTCATTGCCGATGAGCAGGCCGTTGAAGGCTTGTTCAAAGCAAGGTTCGACCCTGAAGATGGCACGATAGCGTTCCAGGGGGGCGCTGCGGGCATGACTGAAGCAGACCTGGCGGGCCTGCAGGGGGGTGTTGTTCAGGCGTACGCTGAGACTGACCAGGGCGGCCAGCACCGCTTCGATCTGATGATGACTGAAAGCCAGCTCGCCCTGGCAAGGATGGTAGATCAGCCAAGCGGCGTCGCCGGCCGGTAGCAGCTGCAGGCGACCACCATCGGAGATCAGACGCTGAAACTTTTGTACGCGCAGCAAGGCATCGCGCAGGCTGGTGGCCGATTGCAGGATGAAGCTGACGATGTTGATGCTGGCCGGACCGACCCGGCGCCCTACCGTCAGCCCCATGCCAGGATCGGCGCTCAGGTGGGCCACCGCCCGCCACAGGCGGGTGATGTGGTCGATAGGCCAGCGTTCAAGACGGCACTCCTCGAGGCTGAGGCCGGCGGTACGCAGCATCAGTTCGCGGCTGAGCCCATAGTCTTCGCCGGCGGCCAGGACGGTCTGCACCCAGCTCTGGGCGACACTGGCCTCTGTTATCAAGTACTCTGTCCTCCAAGATCAAATCATGGGCTCATTTAAACGCTATGCTGGTGCTCTGACAAGGAGGAGACACAGCTATGGTGCAGCAACACAAGGCGGACGTCGTCGTCGTGGGTGGGGGGCTGGCCGGCATCGTCACAGCGCTTGAATGTCTGCGTGCTGGGCAGCAGGTCATTCTGGTCGAGCGTGAGCAGCGAGAACGTCTGGGCGGTCTGGCCTTGTGGGCTTTTGGCGGCATGGCCCTGGTCGGTACGCCGGAACAGGCGCGCATGCGCATTCCTGACCAGCCCGAGATTGCCTTGCGCGACTGGTTGCGTTTCGGTGAACTGGCGGAGCATGAGTACTGGCCTCGGCAATGGGCGTCTTACTATGTCGAGAACAGCCGCTCCCAGGTCTATGACTGGTTACGTCGCGAAGGCCTGCGCTTCTTGCCAGCGGTCAACTGGGTCGAACGTGGTCTCTACGGCGAGGGGAACAGTCTGCCGCGCTATCA
Source organism: Pseudomonadota bacterium (assembly GCA_021804565.1). Taxonomy (GTDB): domain Bacteria; phylum Pseudomonadota; class Gammaproteobacteria; order Pseudomonadales; family Moraxellaceae; genus JAJZHK01. The sequence continues at coordinate 15,111 of JAJZHK010000041.1, forward strand.
TGTGCTGTGGGGGACGTCCCGGCGGCTCATCCTCTGCCTGCTGGAGGCTCTCACCAAGGCCGCGCAGTCGGGCCGACTGACCCTGCTCTGCGGTTACCGGGTCACGGCGATAGAACGCCAGGCCGGCACCCTGCGTTCGGTCCTGGCCTGTGCCGAGACCAGCAGCGAGCAGTTGAGGCTGCAGGCACCCGCTTTGGTGCTGGCCATGGGCGGCATCAATGGCAGCAGCGAGATGGTGCGCGAGCACTGGCCGACGGAGCGGCCGCAGCCGGTGACCATGCTCAATGGTGCCCATCCCTACGCCGATGGTCGCCTGCATCGCTGGGCGCAGACGCAGGAGCAGGCACGCCTGACGCATGTCGGCGAAATGTGGAACTATGCGGCCGGTTTTCCGCATCCGCAGCCGCACTTCGACGGTCATGGGTTGTCCTCCATACCCTGCAAGTCCGCGCTGTGGTTGAACCACCGTGGCGAGCGCATCGGGCCGCAGCCTTTGGTCACCGGCTTCGACACCCATGATCTCTGCCAGCGGGTGGCTGCGCTGGAGCGCCCTTACACCTGGTCCTTGCTCAACTGGCGTATCGCCGTGCGCGAGTTTGCGATATCCGGCGCCGAGCACAATCAGCGCATACGCGATCGGCAGTGGCTGGCCTTTCTCTGGGAGACCTTGCGTGGCAACCATCGTCTGGTGCGACAGATGCAGCGTGAGTGCCCGCATTTTCTGGTCGATGCCAGCCTGACTGGACTGGCGGCACGGATGAATGCGCTGACCGGCACTGACGACGTCACGGCGTCGACCTTGCAGGCGACGGTGGATGCATTCGACGCCAATTTCCAAGGCGCTGCACGCTTGCACAATGACGATCAGATCCGGCGTATCCTCCATGCCCGCCAGTGGGGTCCGGATCGGCTGCGCACCTGCAAGCCGGCGCCTTTGCAGACGAAAGGCGGCGGTCCTTACATCGCCATCCACCAGCAGCTGGTGACCCGCAAGAGTCTGGGCGGTCTGCAGACCGACCTGCACAGTCGGGTGCTCGATGCTGCCGGCGAGGTGATCCCCGGCCTTTATGCGGTCGGTGAGGCGGCAGGTTTTGGCGGCGGTGGCAGCTGTGGTCAACGTTCCCTGGAAGGAACTTTTTTGCCAGCCTGTATATTGACGGCCAGGGCAGCAGCTCGCGACCTGGTGAAAGGATGATAGCCCGAGGAGGACATGCTCATGCTTAATGGCGCACAAGCGATGCTCAAGACCCTGGTCAAGGCCGGGGTGCGAGTCTGTTTTACCAATCCGGGCACATCGGAGATGCACTTCGTCGCGGCACTCGATGGCGAGCCGGGTATGCGCGCCGTGCTGACCCTCTTCGAGGGGGTGGCCAGCGGTGCCGCTGACGGCTACGCGCGTATGAGCGGGGAAGTCGCGGCGACACTCTTGCATCTGGGTTGCGGTCTCGGCAATGGCCTGGCCAATTTGCACAATGCGCGCAAGGCACGCGTGCCCATCCTCAATATCGTTGGTGATCACGCCACTTACCATGTGCGTTACGACGCACAGCTACAGTCGGATATCGAGACGGTGGCGCGCAATGTCTCGACCTGGGTGCGTACCGTGAAAAGCCCGCAGACCTTGTGCACGGACACCGCTGAGGCGATCGCCGTGAGTCAGGGAGCGCCGCGCCAGATCGCCACCCTGATCGTACCGGCGGATGTTTCCTGGAGCGAGGGTGCCCAGGTGGCTCCGGTGCAGCCGGTGCCGGCACGGCCGCAGGTGAGCCCCGACCGGCTGCAGGCCATCGCCGGCGTGCTCAGCGCGCATCCTGGCAAGACCTTGATCCTCCTCGGCGGTGCCGCACTCTACGGTGAGGGGCTGGAGTTGGCGGCCCGCATCGCCGCCCACCGCGGTGTGCGCCTGCTGGCCGAGGTTTTTCCTGCCCGCATCGCGCGTGGCGCCGGGCTGCCCCATGTCGAGCGTCTCGCTTATTTTGCGGAGATGGCCGCCGTCCAGCTCAGGGGGGTGCGCCACCTGATACTGGTCGATGCCAAGTCGCCGGTGTCTTTTTTCGCCTATCCGGGCAAGAAGAGCGATCTGCTGCCGAGCGGCTGTGAGGTGCATGAGCTGGCTCGCCTGGATGAGGATGCCATCGCCAGCTTGCGCGCCTTGGCCGAGCGCCTGGGCGCCATGAACCAGGCGCCACAGTTGCAGGCGCCGCAGCGTCCACCCCTGCCGCAGGCGCATCTGAGCGCAGAAAAGACCTGTCAGATCATCGCCCATCTCTTGCCAGAGCGCGCCATCATCGTCGATGAGGCGCAGACTTCCGGCGTCAGCCTGCCGATGTGGAGCGCCGGTGCGCCCGCCCATGACGTTCTCACCTTGACCGGTGGCGCCATAGGCCAGGGTTTGCCGCTTGCGGTGGGCGCTGCGATCGCCTGCCCGGATCGTCCGGTGCTGGCGCTCATCGGTGATGGTGCCGCCATGTACACCCTGCAGGCGCTGTGGACCCTGGCGCGTGAGCGACTGAACGTCACCACCCTGATCCTTAATAACCGCTCCTATGCCATCCTCAACGTCGAACTGCAACGCGTCGGGGCTGTCGCCGGTGCCAAATCCGCGGAGAAGGCGCGTGCGCAGCTCGATCTGCAGCAGCCGGCGCTCGACTTTGTCCATCTTGGTCAGGGTATGGGGGTCGACAGTGTGCGGGTGCGCACCTGCGAGGATCTCATTCGTGAGCTCGAGCGCTGCCTGGCGACACCCGGTCCGCACCTGATCGAAGCTCTCATTCCCAATGAGTTCACCGGCATCAAGCTCAAACTCTTGCCGCATCTGCTGCGTCACCTCGAGCATCTGCCACGGCCCTGGGCGCAGGCGATCAAGCGCAAGGTGGCACCCTAGTGGGTGCGCTGCGACGCCAGGTCGAGGAGATAGCTGCAGAGGATACGGGCGTGGCCCTGCTCGCCGTCTTTACTGGCGTAGAGCAGGGTCAGACGGCGTCCCTCAGCCTGCTCAAGTAGCTCGAGGGCGTCGTTTCTTGCGCTCTCCCCGGCGAGTTCCTGGCGATAGGCCTGGGCAAAAGCCGTGGCGTTGAGCAGACCGCTATGGTAGCGGCGGCGCAAGTCGGCACTGGGTGCCAGGGACTTCATCCAGCGATCGAGATGGGCGCCGGCGGTGGTGACGCCACGTGGCCAGAGCCGGTCAACAAGAACACGCATGCCATCAGCAGCCGCATAGGCGGCATAGATGCGCTTGATACCTAGGTCTGCAGGGGGATGCGGGCTCATGGCTTCCAGCATAGACCTGTTGAGGAGCTGGCGTGCAAAAAATGCTGCAGCTCCCGGCTAAAACGGATGGGCTCGCGCACCGGCGGCATGTGGTCTGAGTGCGTGAATATGACCTTGTGTCCGCGCGGTGCCAGGTCGGCTATCGCCTCTTGACCTGCGGCCGCGTACAAGGGCGAACGGGCGCCGATGAAGACGCTGACCGGCACCGGGAAACGCGACAGGCTGGCGCGGTAGTCGGGGGCATGGAGATAAGACTCGATGGTGATGCGCAGATTCTGGCAGCGCAGGAGAGCGTGGCGCCTGAGCAGGCCCGGGGTTCGTGCCGCCGCCAGGAAAAACCTGTGCAGCCATGGGCTGGCTGCCGCCCGGGCGAGTACACGGCCGAGAAGATCGAGCGCCCGTCGGCGCAGGTCCAGGGGCAGATCGGCGATGTGCGGATGCTCTGGATGTCGATGCAGAAGCTCGCTCAGCTGGCGCAACAGGAAGAAGTAGCGATCCTGCTCATCGCCCCATAGGCCATAAGGCCAGTCGGGCTGATTGACGATGCAGGGGCTCTGGTCGATGTGCAGGTAGCGCTCTACAGCGCTAAAGTCTGCGTTGTGCTGCCAGTGCAAGGCGGTGCTTGCCCCCAGGGAATAGCCGATCAGGGCCAGTCGGCGTAATTTGAAGTGCGCCACGAGATCCTGGGCATCTTCCATACCGCTTTGGAAGATATCCTGAGGCTTGAGTGCGACCGACGATGAGCGCCCCACCCCACGAAAGTCCGGGATGAAGAACTGGTGGCTGCCCAGCCTGGGCAGGATGAAGGGTAACCAGAACCTGGAGGATATCCCCAGTCCGGAAAGAATCAGGACGGGTTCGCCCTGGCCGAGAACCCGGACATAGAGTTCGGCGCCGTCACGTAAGCGGATGTAGGGCATGGTGGGATAGGGCATCCATTCGGGCCGGGGATAGGGTTAGGACGGTCGTTTGCCGACCTGGCGCTGCTGGTGTCCACGGGCGAAGCTCGCGGCCTTGCTGCGGGTGTCGAGCAGGTTTTGCAGGCGAGCGTTCAGGGTGGGTGAAAAGTGGGCGATATGGATGCCCATTTGCATCGCCCGCGCGCAGACATCGACATTCATGGTGCGTCGCTCCAGGGCACGGATGACCCGTCGAGAGACCTCGTCGGTGCTGGGGCAGGCAGCGCCTCGTGGAATCGGTGCGCCACTGTTGGCGTACATGCCGGCATCACGGATAGGGCCCGGAAAGATCGACGTCACGTCCACCCCTGAGCCCTGCAGATCGAGACGCAGGCTGTCGGCAAAACCACGCAAGCCGTATTTGCTGGCGCTGTAGAGCGAAGCCAGGGGGGAGGCCATCTTGCCGGCCACCGAGTTGATGAACAGCAGGTGGCCACGGCCACGCGCACGCATGCCCGGCAGCAGCTTTTGTGCAAGCAGTATCGGCGCGCGCAAATTGACGGCCAGGCAGCTGTCGATCGCTGCCGTCGACCAGTCGCCCAGTTCACCGGTACCCGCCTGTCCGGCATTGGCGATAAGAATATCGATCTCGCCCGCCTGCTCGATGAGAGCGTCGATGTCCTGCGCCAGACTGAGATCAGCCACGATAGGTAACGATCCCGGCAGGCTGGCGGCCAGCTGGTGCAAAGGCTCGCTCTGCCGTGCACTCAGGACCAGCTGGGTACCAGCCTGCTGCAGGGCAGCGGCGAGGGCCCTGCCCAGTCCGCCACAGGCGCCCGTCAGCAGTACGCGTCGACCTTGAATGTGCATGGAGCCTCCTTTTTCTCGTTGCGAGCTTGAGCGAGGCACTTTAGGCCCAGGCTGGGCCTGGGTCTTGACTGCAGCGTGTGCTGCATTGACCAATCACGCCATCATGTTGGCGGTGAGCTTCGCCAGGATGTCAGCGTCGACCGGCGTTTCCATATGTTTTTATCAAAGGCCACCGAAAAGCGGCGAGGCGATCACAGACACCTTAACAAAAATACAAAAAATGACCCTGGCAGAAACTTTCTATGGCCCGATTTAACTAAATTCTATTTCACCCGCCAGGAGGCTTTTTCACTTGAGCGGGCTGGCAATCTGCGCATGATGAGAGGGTGCCCTGGCGAGGCCGTGAGCCTGGACGGCGATGTCGTCAGCAGGGTCCCGGCATGATCGCAGGCGCATCTTCAACCCGCAACGCTGCATCCATGTTGTCAACAGGAAGGGCCCTGTTACTGGGTCTTTCGACAGAGGAGGAGCACATGACCAGTCTGGCTTCGGTGTACTGGCGTACAGGAATCATGGCTTGGGACAGAGCCGAGCAGTCGACGATTATCCTATTGAATGATATCGCAGAGTCTATCCGCCAGCGCCGCTCAAGTTTGCTGCACAAGCAGAAATCGGAATTGATCTGGAAATTACGCCCAGTGCTTAATGATCAAGAGTCGATCATGGATTTTTTTGGGCATGATCAGAAATCCTTGCGCCTTTTACATAAGCGCCAGCATGCCTATATGCTGACCTGGCTGTCGCAGCTTGGGATGCATACCTTGCCTTCGGAGGTCGAAAGTGTGCGTCATTGGTGGATAGAGATTCATGTCGCACGTTTGGATCGCGCCTTGCTTCAGGATGTGGGGCATGCCCAGGTCTATCATCGGGCAGTTTAAGCGACCCGGGCGCTTGCCCGTGCTTGAGACGCAGAAACGACAAGGCCCTGAATCATCAGGGCCTTGTGTTTTGTATGGTGCCGAGGAGAGGACTTGAACCTCCACGGATTGCTCCACTAGTACCTGAAACTAGCGTGTCTACCAATTTCACCACCTCGGCGTTAGGGCGCTCATTTTCCTGATCAAAGGTGGGAATGTCAAGCGTTCTCGAGTACCATGGAAAAAATTTGCGAGGCACCGATGAACAAGCATGATAAAAACTGGCGCGACCCCCATGCGGATCGCGAGGCGGCGAAGTATGACAGTCCTGTGCCCAGTCGCGAGCTGATCATGCAGGTGCTGGAAGCCTCGGGGCAGGGTTTGACCCATGAGCAGGTCTGCCGTCACTTTGGCCTGGATGAGGATGAAGCGGCACGCGAGGCGATCAG
>JAJZHK010000005.1 GCA_021804565.1 Pseudomonadota bacterium
GGGGATCGAACCCCCGACCCTCTCCTTGTAAGGGAGATGCTCTCCCAGCTGAGCTAAGCACCCAACAGCGTGTGGGGGCGCATTATAGGGACATCCACAGGCATGTCAACGATTATTTTCAAGCCTCGACGATATCGACACGGCAACCCGGACGCACCCATTCGAAAAGATCGATCATGTCCTCATCGTGCAGCCGTATACAGCCATGCGACCTCGGCACCCCCACCGGTTCGCTGGGCGGGGTCGCATGGATATAGATGTATCGACGCATGCTATCGACCTGACGCCAGCGATTGAAACCCGGCTGCAGGCCGCTCAGCCAGAGAATACGTGTCAGTATCCAGTCGCGCTCAGGATACTGTACGGCCAGTTCAGGCGACCAAATCTCTCCGGTCGGCCGGCGTCCGATGAACACACTGCCCACAGCGCACCCTGCGCCTATGCAGGCACGCACCTGATGCCAGCCCCGTGGGGTCTGCTGGCTGCCCTGCTGCTCACCCAGGCCACGCAGCGCGGTGGAACAGGCACTGATGCGCACACTACGGCCTGCCTCTATCCAGTGCAAGGTCTGATCAGACGCGCGCACCCGTAAATAGCGATCCTGGCCGCTCACGCGTCACCCTCCTGCTGATAGGAGCGGTAATGATGGCCGATGATGTGCATGGCCTCCTCGGCCGTATCGACCAGCTGAAACAAAGACAGGTCTTCAGCGGCGATACAACCCTGCATCAACACCGTCTGCTGCAGCCAGTCCAGGAGGCCCTGCCAATACTCACGACCGATCATGACGATAGGAAAGGGTTCGATTTTTTCCGTCTGGATGAGCGTCACGGCCTCAAACAGCTCATCCAGTGTCCCCATGCCCCCGGGAAAAATGGCAAAGGCGATGGCGTGCTTGATAAACATGAATTTACGCACGAAGAAATAACGAAAGCTGAGACCCAGCTCCTGATAGGGATTAGGGCGCTGCTCAGCGGGCAGGGTGATATTGAGGCCTATCGACAGCCGGCCGTGGCCTTGGGCGCCTTTGTTACCCGCTTCCATGATGCCAGGACCGCCGCCGGTGATCACCGGGATCCCGGCTTGTGCCAGCATGCGCGCCAACGACTCCGCCTGTTGATAGTAGGGACTTTGCGCAGGCAGGCGGGCGCTGCCAAAAATATTCACCGCCGCCCCCACCTTGGCGAGGTGCTCGATGCCATCGACCAACTCAGACTGTATGCGCAAGACGCGCCAAGCCTCGGGCATTTTCTTGTCGAACATGCCACCTACTCCACTCTCGCTCTGACCTGCACAGTCTAGCTGAAGATCAACTCAGTGCAGCAGACGAGCCTCGCCACCCTCACCTTGCAGCATCCGCCTTTGCAACTCACCGGCGGCCTGCAAGCCTGCCGCGATCATGGCCTGGGTGACAGCACCCAAATGCTCTCCTAACAAGAGCTGGGCGTCGGGAGAAAACTGCATGCGCAACAGCGGCTCGGTCGTCGCCAAGGACTCTTCCTGCGGCTCGCGCCGCAACTCGATCTGGCCTGGCGCGACTTCAACGATTTCAAGCCAGGACGATGCGTTCTCTTCTTTCAGCAAAATCAGGCACTCCTGAACGATTACCACTCCTGCATCTGCTGTCGCCCAGCCTCAATAGCCGCACGCAAGGCCCGCCACCACTGGCTGAGACGATCGAAGCCCGGACCTCGGGACTCTTGCGCCGTCGCGATCATGGCAGGTGCAGATGGCCGGGTATCCTTACCATTTTCGGCGGGGGGTACACGTAAAGACGACCACGCTTCCTGCAGGTCATGCAAATCATCACCGCGCTCTTGCCAACGCTCGGACAAGGTGATCAACTCCGGTGCGACGATATCCGCCGCCTTGAGCATACGCTCAAGATCGGCCAGATCCCGCGGCCTGTCCAGCTTGTAAAACTCCGCCAGCTCAGCCAAAAAAGACAACCAGGCCAATTCCAGGTGGAGCAGCACCGACTCCTGATAGGATATAGCCCAGGCCTCGCGATTGAAACGCTCTTCGTCAGTTTGCAGAGCTGCCCAGGCCTCTAGATGCAGCTGTGCATGATAAAGTTTCTCTGCCGTACGCCCTATCGACGCCTGACGCCTTGCCCTGTTCATGCCGTCCTCCCGCTCCGGCTGACCTGCCACTGCCCATCTCGATAGTGGGCCTGCCAGCCGGTGGCCTTGCCTTGCTCCTCACTCGCCACATACTGCTCGCGCGTTTTCCGCGAAAACTTGAGTACCGCCGGTCGACCCTCAGGATCAAACTCAGGTGCATCCAGAAGATAAGCGTATTTCGGATCCAGCTGCGCGGCGACCGAACGCAAGTCACTGACACTGGGGGCCCGCGTCTCGCGATGCTTAGGAAAGGTGCTGGCGGCGAGAAAAAGGCCGGCCGCGCCATCACGCAGCAGAAAATGGTCATCGGCACGCGCACAGCGCAAATGCGGCAAGGCGATGGGCGCAGATTTGGGCGGCGCCGCCTCGCCATTGCGCAGCAGCTTGCGGGTGTTACCACAGCTGGCCGAGGTGCAGGCGAAGTACTTGCCGAAGCGGCCGGTCTTCAGCTGCATTTCGCTGCCGCACTTGTCACAGACCAAAACCGGTCCGTCGTAGCCTTTGAGACGAAAATGTCCGGTTTCGACGACATAACCGTTGCAGTCTGGGTTGTTGCCGCAAACATGCAGCTTACGATGCTCATCGATGAGGTAGGAGGTCATCGCCGCCTGACAGACCGGGCAACGACGCTTGGCGCGCAGCTCACGGGACTCGCCCTCTTCATCGCTATCGTCGATCGCCAGCACTTCATCGCCGGGCAACAGATTGATGGTGCCCTTGCAGCGCTCTTTAGGCGGCAAGGCATAACCTGAGCATCCAAGAAAAACCCCGGTCGCCGCCGTTCTGATCATCATCGGACGCGCACAGATGGGGCAAGGAATATCAGTGGCCGTCGGCAGATTGCGGCGCATCCCCTCGGCATCAGCCGCCTTGCGCAGCCGTTGACGAAAATCGCTATAGAAGTCGTCGAGCACCTTTTCCCAGTGCATCTGCCCCTTGGCAATCTTGTCCAGCTCATCTTCCAGATGAGCGGTGAAGTCATAGTCCAGCAAATTGGTGAAGCTCTCCACCAGGCGATCGGTGACTATTTCGCCCATTTTCTCGGCATAAAAGCGCTTTTGCTCGACTTTGACATAGCCACGCTCCTGTATCGTCGAGATGATGGCTGCGTAGGTCGACGGCCGGCCTATGCCACGCTTTTCCAGTTCCCTGACCAGGGTGGCTTCGGTGTACCGCGGTGTCGGCTTGGTAAAGTGCTGGCTGGGCAAGAGCTCGCGCAGCGTGAGCCGCTCGCCGGCCGCAATATCGGGCAGCGTCACTTCTTCTTTATCACGTTGTGCGGGTGGCAGGATGCGGGTAAAACCATCGAACTTGAGGATACGACCGCGCGCCTTGAGTTCGAACACATCCGCCTGCACCGTCAAGGTACTCGACAGATATTGCGCATCTGGCATCTGACACGCGACAAACTGCCGCCAGATCAGTTCATACAATCGCTCGGCGTCGCGCTCCAAGCCGCTCACCGTGCCCGGCTCGGCGAACACCTCCGAGGGGCGTATGGCCTCATGAGCCTCCTGGGCATTGTCAGAGGCCACGTAGCTGACAGGTTTTTCGGGCACATAAGCGGCGCCCAGATGCTCAAGTATATATTGACGACAAGCGCTGACGGCATCGACGCTGAGATTGGTCGAATCGGTACGCATATAGGTGATATGCCCGGCCTCGTACAGACGCTGCGCCAGTGTCATGGTTTTTTTGACCGAGAAACCCAGACGTGTACTGGCCGCCTGCTGCAGGGTCGAGGTGATAAAAGGTGCGGCAGGACGCGTACGGGTCGGCTTATCCTCACGCTGAGCAACCTGATACTCAGCCTGCCGCAGGCGCTCGAGCGCCACCTCCACCTGCGCTTTGCTGAGCGGACGAAAAGCCTGCTTGCCTTCCTTGGTCACCTGCAGACGTAAAGCATCACCGGCCTCGCCACGGGTGTCGGCATGAACCTCCCAGTACTCTTCCGGTACAAAAGCGCCGATCTCGCGCTCACGCTCGACGATCAAGCGTACCGCCACGGACTGCACGCGGCCGGCCGAAAGGCCGCGCGCCAGCTTTTCCCAGAGCAGGGGGGAGACCATGAAGCCGACCACCCGGTCGAGAAAGCGCCGCGCCTGCTGCGCGTCGACACGATCCTGGTTCAGGCGCCCCGGGTGGCGAAAGGCTTCGGTGATGGCGTTTTTGGTAATTTCATTGAAAACCACCCGCTGATAGCGCTCACGGTCGCCGCCGATGACCTCACGCAAATGCCAGGCGATGGCCTCTCCCTCACGATCCAAGTCGGTGGCCAGGTAGATGGTATCGGCTTCTTGGGCCAGGCGACGCAACTCTTCAACCACCTTCTCCTTGCCCGGAAGAATCTGGTAGTGCGCCTTCCAGTGGTCCTCGGGATCCACCCCCATACGCGCCACCAGGGCTCGCTGCGCTTTCAGCTCCGGCGACAAGTCAGCGGGTGCCGCCTTCCTGGGCGTGGACTTCTCGCCCTGGCCACTGACCGGCAGATCACGCACATGACCGACACTCGAGCGCACAACGTATTGTGAACCGAGGTATTTATTGATGGTCTTGGCCTTGGCCGGGGACTCGACGATAACGAGAGACTTTCCCATAGATATTGTGATTCCAATCAGGCACAGGGCAAATAGGCCGCATATATAAGCAGCTTAACTCATGTGGTCAATAGCTGAAGATGTAAGTTCATCGATCAGGGCTGGCAAAGGGGCCAGATCCGACGCCTCACCGCTCTCATCCCAATACACATGCAGATAGGCTGACTCACACTCCACCGCCGACAAGAGCTCAGCCCGCAGCCGCTGCAGCAGGGCCGGCACCGGCCCTGCCGGCAGAGCCTGCCAGCGCCCTTCAGCATCCCGGAGAAAGCGGCAGCGCGGCAAGGCCTGCTGCGGACAGGGCCAGCTGTAACGAGCGACCAGAGCTGGCGCCGTCGTCCACCACGCGGGAGGTTTCAGCAAACGCACCTGCCATCCGGATTTTTGAGCTTGTTCGCGCAACCGCATGCGCCGCCTGTCTTCAGGGTGGGGTCTGAGCATCAGCCACTGGGCAACGAGGTAGAGAATGATCAGTAAGGAAACGGCCCAGGCGGCCTTCAAGCGCCCTCTCCCTGGTAAAAAATATGCTTGACCCTGGCCATCTGGGCATCGATGGAACTGGTCATGCTCGAAGACATATTGAAAAAACTGAGCAAAGCCTTGGAATTGGAGTCGTTCTGAAAAGCGGCCACGACACGCTGCCAGAACGCATGGTTGACCAGTTGCAGTCGCTCATTCATGCGCACCAAGCCTCGCAGTTCCCAATCAGGCTCACCGCCCTCGTGCATGATGAAATACTGCTTGAGCAGATAGATCGAGGCCGCACGGATGATGAATTCCTCCTGTGAAGCGAAGGGCAAGTGATTGTGTGCATTCGCCTTCAATTCAGAAAAGATAGGACAGGCACTGGTGGCCATGATGAGCCCCATCAATGCGCGCACACCCTCCTCAAGACTGGCGCGCTTGACATATTCACGCTCGGGCGTGGTGACCTTGACCAGGGCCTTGGTGAACGAAGGCAGATGCTGAAAATCCCGCGCCACCCGATCGAGGTCGACCGCCGCCGGACAATGGCTGTACTCGTTCGCCTGCAAGGGACAGTTGGTGCAGCGATTATTTTCCAGACGCGTCCACGCCGGCGCATCGACGGCATCCTGGCGAGGATCGTAACGGCGCTCCGTATCGACCCTGTAGGTCAACTCCAGACCGTCATCAAAGGTAAAATGGTAGTCGATCATGTCGCCTCGTCCTCAAACTCAAGCATGTGCATTAAGGTAGCTGATAACGTCGACTGTCACCAGCGAGATGCAGCAGCAAGTTCGACAATGCGAACGATGACGCCTTTCTTTGATCTTTACACCTCGTCAGCCACGATCGACCATAAGCGCCAAACAACTGTACATGAGTTCAGTCATTCTATAGACTGTGCTTCTTACCTCGCCATGCCCTACGGAGCCCGCCATGCGTCAGCTTACCTTGCGTCAGGCTGAGATTCTGGAATTCATACGCGACAATCTTGAACGTGACGGCATCCCGCCGACGCGAGCAGAAATCGCCCTGCGCTTCGGCTTCAACTCACGTACCGCCGCTGTTGATCATCTGCGCGCTTTGGAAAGAAAAGGCTATATCCATCTTTACCCTGACCGCTCGCGCGGCATACAGCTGTTAATGACCGACCCGGAGCCAGCGCAGCCGCCTGACGAACAGGACATCGAGTGGATCCCGCTCATTGGGCAGGTGGCCGCTGGACTGCCCATTGAAGCCATCGAACAGCATGATGAGAAGGTTCCTCTCCCGAAAGGGCTTTTTGCCACATCACCGACGTTTCTCCTGCGCGTGCGTGGCGACTCGATGAAAGATGCAGGCATTCTTGAAGGCGATCTCATCGCCGTCTACAAGACCTCGATCGCCCGCAAGGGACAAATCGTTGTCGCCCGTATCGACGAAGAGGTCACGGTCAAATACCTCGACTATGAGAACGGCATCCCCAAACTGTTGCCGGCCAACGCCGCCTACCAGCCCATGCTCATCACCAGTGAGAAGCTGGTCATTGAAGGCGTCTATGTCGGATTGATACGGCATGCCCCCTTCAGCATCTGAACGCAGCGCCCTGGTCATAGGCTGCGGTGCCGCCGGCCTGATGGCCGCCGACCTGCTCAGCCGTGCGGGCTGTCGGGTGACTGCTATCGACCATATGCCCAGCGCTGCGCGCAAACTGCTGCGTGCCGGCATCGGCGGACTGAACGTCACCCACAGTGAACCCCTCGAGCGTTTCCTCGAGCGCTACCAGACCGACTACCCTCCCCTGCTCACGGCGATACGCAGCTTTGGTCCGCAGCAGCTCATCGAGTTTCTCCATGAACTGGGCGTCGATACGTTTGTCGGCAGCTCGGGCCGTGTCTTTCCTAGCACGATGAAAGCATCCCCACTCTTACGCGCCTGGAAAGCCCGGCTCGCCACACAAGGCGTCAACTGGCTGCTCGGTCACCGCTGGCTGGGACGCAATGAGCAGGGAGGACATCGGCTGCAAAATACCGTCGGACAGCACCTCGACCTGCACGCCGATATCTGCATACTCGCTCTGGGCGGGGCCAGCTGGCCGCGCTTGGGCACCGACGGCCACTGGAGCGCACATATGCCACAAGCCTGCGCGCCTTTTGCAGCCAGCAATGTCGGCGTCGAGATCGAGCTCACGAGCAGCTGGCAGCATCATCGTGGCGCAGCCTTGAAAGACTGTCGAGTCAACATCGCAGGACTCAGCCAGCGCGGTGACCTGCTGATGAGCACCTACGGGCTCGAAGGTGGCGCCATCTACGCCTTGTCACCCGCCCTACGCCAAGCCCTCGCCGAAACGGGCTCAGCCACGATCGAGCTCGACCTGCGTCCGCAACTGAGCAGCGCCGACCTGTTACGCAAGCTGCAGGCACAGGCGAGCAAAACCAGCCTCAGCAACCGCTGGCGCAAAGCCGGTCTGCGTGCGGTCGAAATGGACCTCGTGCGCGATCACCTCGATCGCGCACTGTGGAAAGATGACGCCCAGGTGGTCGCTTGTCTGAAAGCCCTGCGCCTGCAGGTCAGCGCTCTGCGCCCCCTGGCGGAAGCCATCAGCTGCAGCGGTGGCGTTCGCGCCAGCAGCCTGGATGAAAACTTCATGCTCAAATCCTGGCCCGGGGTTTTCTGCGCCGGGGAGATGTTGAACTTCGATGCTCCGACCGGAGGCTATCTGCTGACAGCAGCATGGGCCAGCGCGCACGCCGCCGCCCACGCCGCCTTGGCCTGGTCAGCGCAGATGCGGGCTGGCCGCGAGGGTCTGTAGACCGGCAAAAACACCTTCGGCAGCGCTCAGACCCATCTTCTTGGCGGCCTGGTCAAAAGGATTGCCCTCATGGGTAAAGTTGACCAGATTGGGCGCATGCACGATCTGCCTGGCGACATCAGCAGCACTGCCAAAACCATCGGCCAAACCCAATTGCACCGCCTGGTCACCGGTCCAAAACAGACCGGAAAAGGTATTGGCATCGACATGCAGACGCTGGCCACGCCCTTCACGCACAGCGGCGATGAATTGTTGGTGCACCTGCTCGAGCACGGCGCGCAGATAGGCCTGTTCATCCGGCTTGACCGCCGAGAAGGGATCGCCTATCGCCTTATGGGTGCCTGCCGTCAGAACTCGCCGCTCGACACCGAGCTTTTGCAAGGCCTGGGGGAAACCAAAGCCGTCCATGATGACGCCGATCGAACCGACGATACTGGCTGGACTGACATAGATCTCATCGGCAGCCGCAGCGATATAGTAGGCCCCCGAGGCGCCGATATCGCCGATCACCGCATAGACCTTGCGCTGCGGGTGCTCACGCCGCAAACGGCGAATCTCGCGATAGACCTGATCGGCCTGCACCGGGCTACCGCCCGGGCTATCGATCTTGAGGATGACGGCCTTGCAGTGTGGATCAGCAAAAGCATCATCGAGACCGGCGATGATGTGATCAGCGCTGGCATCGGCATGATCGGCAATGACCCCATCGACATTGATGACGGCACTGAAATCCTGCCCCAGGCTGCCACTCTCCAGCCGTTTCGGCAACAAGCTGCCAACGATCAGCACGAGCAGAAAGATATAGACCAGCCGAAAAAAAATTCTCCAGCGACGCGCCCGACGCTGCTCAGCCAGCAGGGCCATGGCGACACGCTCCAACCCACCGACAGGAATACTTTCCTGGTCGGACTGATGACCCCATGCATCACGACTCATGATCTGATTATCCCCCGCCTACAGCGTCCAGCAGATAGTGACGCAAACTCCGCATGGAATCCAGTACGCAAAGTGGCTTTTCCGCCAGCAGCAGCTGCCGCTCGTGCGCGCCCCAGCTCACACCGATAGCCGGCATACCGGCCGCCCGCGCCATCGCCAGATCGTAACAGGTGTCGCCGACCATGATCGCCGACTCAGGCTCATGCCCAAGGGCATCGAGGATGTCGTAAAGCATGCGCGGATCCGGCTTGGAAGCGCTTTCATCGGCGCAACGGCTGACCCGAAAATAGGCTGCGACGTCCTGCTCCTGCATGACCCGATCGAGCCCACGGCGACTTTTACCGGTGGCCACCGCCAAGTCGACCTGAGGATGCAGGGCGCTGAGCAAGTCCCGCGCCCCCTCGTAGAGACCGGCCTGACCACCATCGCCGGCGACAAAACGGCGCGCGTAGGCCGCGATCAGGTCCTGCCGCTGCTGTTCGCTGCTGGCGGGAAACAGGATGCCCATCGCCACATCCAGGCTTAAACCTATGATGTGCAAAATTGCCGCCGGTTCGGGCACCGCCATGGCGCAGTCCTGGGCGGCCAAACGCAAGGTCTGCACGATCTGCGCGGTCGAGTCCATCAAGGTCCCGTCCCAATCAAAAATCAGCAAGCGCTTCATAGCGAGACCCCCAGCCTGGCGCGCAAGTCGAGAAAGCCTTCCGGAGCGGGGGCAGCAAAATGCAGGCTGCCGCGCCCAGGCAGCTGCAGCTCCAGTTCAGCGGCATGCAAAAAAAGTCGCGCCAGCCCCTGCTCTCGCCAGCAGGCGTTGATCCGGGCGTCACCGTATTTGTCGTCACCGAGCACCGGATGACCGAGGCTTTGCGCATGGACACGGATCTGGTGGGTGCGCCCGGTATGGATACGCACGCTGGCAAAGCTCAGTCCACCGACGACGTCCTGCACCTGGAAGTCACTGCGCGCCGTTTTACCCTGCTGGTCGATGCGTACCCGTCTTTCACCGGAGGGCAAGACATACTTATGCAAGGGTCGCTCGACACGATGCCGGCGCCCCTTGACCTCCCCGACCAGAACCGTGTCATAGCGCTTGAACATGTGCTCTTCACGCAGCTGCGCCTGTAAAGCGAGCAGGACCTGGCGCTGGCTGGCCACGAGCAAGAGTCCGGAGGTATCGCGATCGAGTCGATGCACCAGCTCAAGAAATTTGTACTGCGGCCGCAGCGCCCGCAGGGCCTCGATCACCCCCAGCTGGACGCCACTGCCGCCATGGACCGCCAACCCGTGCGGCTTGTCGAGGACCAGCAGGCCGGCGTCTTCAAAGAGGATACGCGACTGCAGATGGGTCGCCAGTTCTTGTCCAGGGCTGGCTGGCAGGGTGCTGGCGGCCAGCCGCAGCGGCGGCACCCGGACCCGATCACCCAAGGCCAAACGCAGGTCGACACGTGCCCGGCCGCGATTGACACGCACCTCCCCGGTGCGCACGATGCGATAGATGAGCGCTCGTGGTGCGCCTTTGAGCTGTCCGAGCAGAAAATTGTCCAGCCTCTGCCCTGCATGCCCCTCATCGACCACGACGTGCTTGGCCTGGAGCCCTTCACTCACCTGAAACCCCTTGAATTTCATAGAAATAAACGACAAAAACTTGGCGCAACAGAAAGTTTGTGCTAGCATCCTGTGGCCCGTTAGCGTAGATCCTTGCCCAGCAGATCTTTCATGTCTGACAAGGAACCGCCTCCAGTATAAGGAAACGGGCAGCTCGTGCGCCAGCGCAATACCAGGCTCTTGGACCTAAAGATTTAAGGTCGCCTGTGTTTACGGGCAGCACGAGATGCGGAGGGTGGTAGCCCCCAAGCTGCCGTATCTATCATGCCTGGCGTCTGCACGACAGACGAACGAGGCGAGGAATTTTGTGCCCGCACCGGCCAAGCCGGGCGGCTGAGGACGTGCGCCGATTTGACGAACGCCGATCTCCGTGCCCCAACCAGGGCCGACAACATGCACGACAGCTGGCATGAGCCGCTTGTCGCCTCGCCCCAAGTTCTACTGCCGTCGCCCAGGCCATCTATCTTTGACGGTCCACTATGAAACGTATCTTGATCAACGCCACGCACCATGAGGAAATCAGGGTTGCGATGGTTGATGGGCAAAAGCTCTATGACTTTGATGTCGAGCACCTGGCCCGCCAGCAGAAAAAAGCCAATATCTATAAAGGCATCATCACCCGCGTCGAGCCTTCACTGGAAGCGGCTTTTGTCGACTACGGTGCCGAACGGCATGGCTTTTTGCCGCTCAAGGAAATCGCCCGCGAATACATGAAAGGCGGTAAGGACAACCGCGGCAACATCCGTGAGCAGCTCCAGGAAGGCCAGGAAATCATCGTCCAGGTGGAGAAGGAAGAGCGCGGCAACAAGGGTGCAGCCCTGTCCACCTTCATCTCCCTGGCGGGCCGCTATCTGGTCCTGATGCCCAACAACCCGCGCGCCGGTGGCATCTCGCGCCGGGTTGAGGGCGAAGAACGTCAGGAGCTCAAGGACACCCTGGCGCACCTCAATATCAGCCCGGAAATGGGCATCATCGTGCGCACCGCCGGCGTGGGTCGCTCGCCTGAAGAACTGCAGGCTGACTTTGACTACCTGATGACCTTGTGGACGGCGATCAAAAGTGCCGGCGAAGAGCGCCGTGCGCCTTTCCTGATCTACCAGGAGTCCAATGTCGTCATCCGTGCCGTGCGCGACTACTTGCGCAATGATGTCAGCGAAGTCCTCATCGACAGCGAGCCGGCCTGGGACCAGGCCATGGACTTCGTGCAGAAGGTCATGCCACACCTGGCCAGCCGCATCAAGCTCTACAAAGACACCGTGCCGCTGTTCAACCGCTACCAGATCGAAGGACAGATCGAGACCGCCTACCAGCGCGAAGTCAAGCTGCCTTCGGGAGGTTCGATCGTCATCGACCCCACCGAGGCCCTGGTCTCGATCGACATCAACTCAGCACGCGCCACCAAAGGCGGCGATATCGAAGAGACCGCGCTCAACACCAACCTGGAAGCCGCTGACGAGATCGCCCGGCAGCTGCGCCTGCGCGATATCGGTGGCCTCATCGTCATCGACTTCATCGACATGACCCCGGTCCGCAACCAGCGCGCCGTGGAAGATCGTCTGCGTGATGCCCTGGCGGTGGATCGCGCACGCATCCAGACCCAGCGCATCTCCAAGTTCGGCCTGCTTGAACTGTCACGTCAGCGCCTGCGCCCGTCGCTGGAAGAAACCTCAGGCCTGGTCTGCCCACGCTGTCATGGCACCGGCGTCATCCGTGACGTGCGCTCGCTGTCACTGTCCATCTTGCGTCTGATCGAAGAGGAAGTGCTCAAAGAGCGCTCTGCCGAGATCAGAGCCCGTGTGCCGGTCGTCGTGGCTGCTTTCATTCTCAATGAAAAGCGTGCCGTGCTCACCGAGCTGGAACTGCGCTGCGGCGTGCGTATCGTCGTGCTGCCGGATCCGCATATGGAAACACCGCATTACGATGTACAGCGTCTGCGTGACGACCAAATCGAGGAAGGCAACATCAGCTCTTTCCGTCTGGTTGAAAACATCCAGCCGCCGGCACCGGAGCAAGGCATCGACACCCTGCAGCCTCTGCAGCCACGCACCCAGGCTGCCGTGTCCATGGTACAGCGCCCCTCCATCAGTACGGAATCGAGCAGCGTCGCCGCACCGAGCGAAGCACCGACGAAAGCCGGCTTCATGGCCTGGTTCAGCAAGCTCTTCGCCATCAAGGCGGAAGCCCCCGCCCCTGCTGCGGCACCCAGCCCGGTCGTGAGCGCCCCCGAAGGCCAGCGTGGCGCTCGTCGCCATCCCGCTGCGCGCGGCGGTGGTGATCGCCCGCGTACGCCAGCGCGTGAAGGACGTCATCCCGAGCAGGCTCGTCAGGAACCACGTCCTGAACGCAGCGAAAGAGC
This sequence comes from Pseudomonadota bacterium, assembly GCA_021804565.1. GTDB lineage: Bacteria > Pseudomonadota > Gammaproteobacteria > Pseudomonadales > Moraxellaceae > JAJZHK01. The sequence goes on from JAJZHK010000005.1 coordinate 12,874, forward strand.
AGAAAAAGCGGCTCCGCAGGAAGGCCGTCAGGGTCAGCAGCAAAGACCGCCGCGCCCGCCACGTCCGCGCCAGGAACGTGCTCCTGCCGCCGCCCCCAGCGCTGAGGACTTCAGCGCTGTTGGCAGCAGCGGCGAGCAGCCGGCTGCGGAAGTGCGTCAGCGGCCGCCCCGTGAGCGGCGCGAAAGACGTGAGCGCGAGCCCCGTCAACGTGATGCGACGCTGATCTCTGAAGGCACCCCGATGCTGGTGGAGAGCAGGCCGGCTGCGGCTGTGCCTGAAGTGCCGCCGGTCGAGACGGTGCTGCCGCCTGTCGCACTCAGCCAGGAGCACCATACGCCGAGCCCTGCTGCGCCCGCCGCCCAGCCCGAACCGGTGGCCAGCCCTGCGCTGCCGACGCCAGCCACGCTGGAGACGACGGTGAACGAGGTGCCCAAACCCCGGCGCGCAGCCAATGATCCGCGCGAACGTCGCCGGCAAATGCGCGCCCCAAACAGCGCGCCACCCCTTGAATCCGTGGAAGTCAGCTCAGGCCCGACTGCGCCAGAAGCTCCCGCAAAGCCTGATGAGGAGCCGCCTTTGGTTTCTTAAACAGCGCCCCCCCTGACCCCATGGGGCAGGGGGGTTCTTGCTGATGCAGCAGCGGCTCAGAACAACGCCAAGGGGACGATCAAGCCAAGTCGCACTCGACCTGATCGTCCCCATCGGCCTTACTGACGACTGATTTGTTCGCTGACGTGGTTCTCCTGACGATTGATCCGCGCCTGATCATGCCGGGAGATATGGCCGCCATCGCGGCGTGCCATATGTTGCTCCTCCTGACGAATACGCTGATCTTCATGATGCAGATGCCGTGCTTGTTGTGGACTCATCTGGCCATTTTGTACCTTGTCATGGATACGGTCATTCTGATTGCCCAGTCGATGATTGACCTGCTCACGTCGCGGATGGCTTTGCTGCCAGGATGTGTCAGCCCGCACAGGACCCACCCATCCTGCCAGACCAAACATCAGGGTCACCACCAGAACCTTCGATTGTTTCATGATACACCTCATCCAAAATATTGAACTCATCAAAATCCCAGACAACTGACGCCCTGAAGCGACTACAGGCTGATATTCATGCCGGACACTGAAGTGCTGGTGCGAAGATCGGCATAGCCGGATACAGGGTAGTATTTGTGCGTGCAATGCGCCGCGCTCGTGTTGCAATTATCAAGACGCACGTAAGCATAGTAGTAAGCACTTGGCACATCTGATCCTACCCCGGTAAAGGTGTAGTTTTGCGTGCCATAGGCCACAAAATTGATCGGGATCGCCGAAATGATATGCGCAAAGCGCGCCAACACGATCTGCCCTTCCGTGTAATTACCAGGCAAGGCCGCTGCGAAGGCGATCGTACCGCTGACACTGCCGGCTTGGACCGGGCTGATGATCTGCGGAGAAGGCAGGATGAAATTGAGCGCATTGCTGGAGTTCAGGCTGACACTGCCGCCATAGTTGTAGAATGCGCTTTCGTTGGCGATGGCCGAGTAAGCACCATTGCCCTCCACCGGCGTTGTCGCACTAAAGCTCAGGCCGCCCGGATTATAAGCGGCAATTTGCGGATCGGCGTTGACCAGCCAGAACGCCTGATTCCAAGGCGCAAGACCTGCTCTGCCCAACTCTCCGGTCAGAGGATCGGTATTCGTCCAGCGAATCTCATGCGGCAATGAGGAACTGCCGGGGGTTTGCTCAAAAATGACATTGCCTGCGGTCAAGGGAGCCAAAGGTGCGCCCATCTGTGCAGCATACTCCGACTCGATCGTGATGGGTAAAGGCGTACTAGAAATCTGCGTGGCACCCGTCAGGGCCACACCGGAGTAGGCCCCCGCAGCAGGCACACCCGTCACCATCAGCGTCTGCATCTGACGACCTCGGACCACCACATCATAGCTGACCGGGTTGCCTGAGCTATCGGTCTTGGGCAGAGGAGCCAGTGTGAACTGACCCGTCTTGGGATCAACACGTGTGCTCCGTATATCCCTGTAACGGCTGCCATCAGCACTGATCTGTTCGGCGTGGACGAATAAATTGAAGGCGCATGAACTCGCCGGCACGCTGCCACTGCACAGCGCACTGCTATCGACCGTTCCCGTGATACCGCCAGACTGGCTCAAGTCGAAGTAGGCCAAATCAGGTTTCATCGTGAAAGACTGGGTCTGGCCTGAGCGAAACGGCACGATGATCTTGTCCAGATTGAAGTCGGTGGCCAGATTGAGTGGCGAACCCGGGGTGACCGTAAAGCTGCCCTGCAGTTGTATACCCTGCACTGGATAGGGGATCTCCAGGGGAGATTCACTGACTTGCCCCTGGGCATTGGTGTACTCCACCTGATCATTCCACTGCAGGGGCTGGGGTGAAGTCTCGTTATCGAACAGGGCCTGAGCCGAGGAACTGAGTGTATCGGTATCGGAGAGAAAGAAGAACCGGATTTGCTTGTAAGTGCCAGCTGGCAAGCTCAGTTGCGAGAAAATGGCATTGTTCATGATGCCATTATTGAGAGCGGCCAGATCGATGGTGACCGGCGTCGGCAAATTGAAACTCAGCCACCCTGGCGTAGACGCACCCCAAGTGGCATTGGCATCCGTATGAAAGGCAATTCCACTCAGTGTGACCCAGACATGATTGAAGCTATTCGATGGAGCATCGGTCACGGCCATATCCATCGTACCATTGGTGGCCGGAGAACTGCTGCCACCGCCACAAGCACTCAAAGCCAGCCCCAGACTCAAGCCCAGATAACGCAACTTGAAAGAACCATACGACATTTTCATCTCCATGCACTCCCTCAGCGATTAGGAAGTCATCCAGGACAACCCTGCATCCTGACTTGACCCCCTCAGTCTAAATGGGAAATTTTCCCATGTAAATATCTCTGAACCCACCAGATCAGAGCGCATCGACCACTGTGCTCCTGTAAAGCCTGACCCCTTGATTGCTGCGGCTGTCACCTGCTCTGGCCCGGGGATGCCTTCATCATGCGTTTTTTGAATCCACGCACTGATTTTGCCTTCAAGAAAAATCTTTGGCTCTGCGGAGAGTGAGGATATTCTGCTGTCCTTTCTCAATGCCATCCTGGATCTGAAGTCACCCTAGCAGATTGCAGCGGTGGAGATCATCGATCCCTACCTCGCGCCGAAGGTTGTCGGCATGAAAGAGAACTATGTCGATGTCAGGGCGCGCGATGAACAGGGGCGCAACTGTATCATCAAAATGCAGGTGCTGAACGTCAAGGGCTTTGAGAAGCGGGTCTTGTACAACGCCTGCAAGAGCTACTCCAGTCAAGTTGTTGAGGGCCAGTCTTACCGCCTGCTGGCCGACGTCATCGCCGTAACCCTGACCGATTTTGTCATGTTCAAGGAGGCGCCGGGGGTCGTCAACAGCTTCAAGCTGCGAGGTGAAGAGGGTGGTTTATATATCGATGACCTGCAGTTGATCTTTGCCGAATTGCCCAAGTTCAACAAGGATGAGACCCCGTTGTCGCGCGTTCTCGATCGGTGGTTTTATTTTCTCAGACATGCATCTGACCTGAAGGCCGTGCCGAAGACACTGGACACTGAACCTGCACTGCGTCACGCCCTGAAGATTGCCAATCGCGCCGGTCTGAGCCAGGAAGAACTGGACATCCAGGAAAAGCGGGAGATGTTTATTCGCGATCAACGCGCAGCCCTGACCCTGGCCTGGTCTCAGGGGCAGGAGCAGGGATTGAAGCAAGGTCGTGAGGAAGGCCGAGAGCAAGGCGAACAGACCGCTCGATTGAACATAGCCCGCCAGTTGCCGGCTGCGATGGATGATGCCGGCATGGCAGCCGCCACGGGCCTTGGTATTGATGTCATCAGGCAGCTACGCCGCTAAATCGTCTGCCGTGTCAGAGTCTTCCCCCCATCGACGACAAGCCTGAGAGCCTGTGCCCGTCACGGTCCCTGGCACCGCAGGCAGCCGGTGCACTGGGACCTGATATCGGGAAGCTCTAGTGTCCGCCGCCGAGTACACCCTTGACCATATCCTCAGCGACCTTCTTGGCGTCACCAAAGATCATCATGGTCTTATCCAGATAGAAAAGATCATTATCGAGGCCGGCATAGCCGGTCGCCATGGAGCGCTTGATGACCAGGACGGTACGGGCCTTGGCCGCTTCAAGGATAGGCATGCCGTAGATAGGCGATGCCGGGTTGTCCTTGGCCGCCGGGTTGACCACATCGTTGGCGCCTATCACCAGCACCACATCGGTGGCGGCGAAGTCACTGTTGATGGACTCCATCTCGAAGACTTCTTCATAGGACACGTCGGCCTCAGCCAGCAGGACATTCATATGTCCCGGCATACGCCCAGCCACCGGGTGTATGGCATAACGCACGGTCACACCTTTGCCTTTGAGGGCATCGGCAAGCTCTTTGACGGCATTTTGCGCACGCGCTTGTGCCATGCCATAGCCGGGAACGATGATGACGCTATCGGCATTGGCCATCAGAAAAGCGGCGTCATCGGGAGAACCGGCACGGTGGGTACGGTCGCCCGCATCAGCGATGTCAGCGACCGCCGCAGATTGACCAAAGCCACCAAAGAGCACGTTCAGCAGGGAACGGTTCATCGCCCGGCACATGATGTAGGACAAGATGGCACCGGAGGAGCCGACCAGGGAGCCGGCGATGATGAGCATGGAATTGTTCAGGGTAAAACCGATCCCCGCAGCTGCCCACCCGGACAGGGAGTTGAGCAGCGAGACCACCACCGGCATATCGCCACCACCGATAGGAGCGATCCAGAAATAACCAAAAACCAGGGCTACCACCGTCATACCCAGGAAGGATTGGACATCCTCGCTGACAAAGTAGTTGGCACCGAGCACGAGCATGAGCAGGAAGAGCACCCCCTGCACCGGCTTGACCCAGACTCCCTTGAGCGGGCGGGCAGCAAGCTTGGCCGACAGTTTGCCCCAGGCGATGACCGAAGCGGTAAAGGTGATCGCGCCGACGAAGCAGCCGACGAAAAGTTCAAAACGATGAACCGTATCGTGCTGCATGCCTTGATGAAAAACAGCCGCGAGGGCGATGAGAACAGCCGCCAGACCGACCAGGGAGTGCATCATCGCCACGGTCTCTGGCATCTGCGTCATCGGCACGGTACGGGCGCGATAGATGCCTATGGCGGCACCTACGGCCATGGCCGCGACGATCATCAGCACATTCGGGTTGTGGGCCAGAAAGAAGGTGGTGAGCACCGCCAGGCCCATGCCCAGCATGCCGTAACGATTACCCATCACCGCCGAGGTCGGCGAGGACAGACCGCGCAGGGTCAAAATAAACAGGATGGCACCGACAAGGTAGGCCCAATCCGCGTACTGAGCGAAGTTTTGCATAGAGGCTCTCCCTTATTTCTTTTTCTTCTTGAACATATCCAGCATGCGCTCGGTCACGGCAAAGCCACCGAAAATATTGATGCTGGCAAGAAGAACCGCGCAGGCGCCGAGTATCGAGGTCGGGGTGATGCTCTGACCCTGGATGCTGACGCTCTGCAACATGGCGCCGACGATGATGATGCCGGACACGGCATTGGTCACCGCCATCAAAGGCGTATGCAAGGCTGGTGTGACACTCCAGACCACGTAATAGCCGACAAAAATAGCCAGCACAAAAACCGTGAACACACTCACGAAGGGAACATCTGCGGCCGACTGTACGGCCTGCAACACGGGATGCATGACGACCTCCTGCTCAGTTGGGCTTCTTGTAGAGAACTTGACCCTGATCAACGATCAAGGTGGGCTTGACCATGTCATCTTCCCGGTTCAACTTCAAACTGGCGCTGTCCTTATCATGCTGCGGCTGCAGGAAATTGAGCAGATTACGCGCATAAAGAGCCGATGTCTCGGTCGCCACGGTGGCCGGAATATTACCGACGCCGAGGATGCTGACGCCATTGTCGGTGAGCACCGTCCGATCAAGCACGCTGCCTTCCACATTGCCCCCTGAGGCCACCGCCATATCGACGATCACCGAACCGGGACGCATCTTGGCCACCGTCTCTGCACGCACCAGCACCGGCGCCTTGCGTCCGGGGATGAGTGCCGTCGTGATGACGATATCGGCGGCACTGACGGCCTTGTCGACCACCGCCGCCTGATCACGCACATACTCCGGCGAGGGCACCCAGGCGTAACCACCGGTCCCCAAAGCCTTGGCCTTCTCTTCTTCACTCATCGGCACATCCAGCCACTTGCCGCCGAGCGACTCCACCTGTTCGCGCGCCGCCGGACGCATGTCCGAGGCCTCGACGACGGCCCCCATACGGCGGGCGGTCGCAATGGCCTGCAAACCGGCAACACCGACACCCAGGATGAGGATACGGGCCGGCTTGACCGTGCCGGCGGCGGTCATCAGCATAGGAAACATGCGCTGATAGGCATTGGCCGCCATCAGCACGGCTTTGTAACCGGCAACGTTGGCCTGCGATGACAGGACATCCGAACTCTGCGCGCGGGTGATGCGCGGAATCAGCTCCATGGCGACACAGGTGATGCCTTGCGCTGCATAGGCATCGAGATGTGGATTGGTCGCTGGGGCGTACATGCCGACCACGATGGCTCCACGCTGCATCAACGCGGTCTCGGCGGCATCAGGCGCCTGAACCTTGAGAATAAGATCACAGTGACTGTAGACACTGGCAGCATCGGCGACTATGCGCGCTCCGGCTTCAGCATAGGCGGCATCCACATAACTGGCGGCGCTACCGGCTCCGGACTGCACAAGAACCTGATAACCCAGGCCCACGAACTTCTTCACCGTTTCCGGCGTTGCCGCGACGCGGGTTTCGCCTGGAGTGATCTCGGTGGCTATCCCTATCTGCATGGTCAACCCTCATGTTGTCTGACTGGTTGGACGGGTGAAGCAAGGACGCTAACCTTGCCCAACGCGCAGGCGAACCTGCCCACCTCTGCCAATACCGGCAAAAGGCAGGCGATTGTAATGGAACATGAAGGTTCTGTGTCAGTCTGCGTGCGGTTTTTTGTAAAATTCTCTATAAATGGGTCGAATTTTCCCAGGCCATGTTAAGCTCGAGGGTTAGGCCTCAGGGCGCATATGGGGAAACAGGATGACATCGCGGATGCTCGGTGCATTGGCAAAGAGCATCACCAGCCGGTCTATGCCGATGCCCTCCCCGGCGGTCGGTGGCAGGCCGTACTCGAGGGCGCGGATATAGTCGGCGTCGTAGTGCATGGCCTCATCGTCCCCGGCTTCCTTCTCACGCACCTGGGCCAGGAAACGCTCGGCCTGATCTTCAGGATCATTGAGCTCGGAAAAGCCGTTGGCAATTTCGCGGCCACCGATAAAAAACTCAAAACGGTCGGTGATCGCCGGGTTTTCGTCATGGCGTCGCGCCAAGGGCGAGACCTCGGCAGGATAGGCCGTGATGAACGTTGGCTGACGCAATTGCGTTTCCACCGTCTCTTCAAACAGATAGGTCAACAACTTGCCCCAGGTCCACTCCGGCTTGACGGAAAAACCCAGGCTGAGCAGCTTGTTGCGCAGGCTCGCCACATCATCGACGCCTGTCTCGCCGAGATCCGGGTGCTGGCGCAGCACCGCTTCACGCATCGTCAGTCGCGCAAAAGGCGCCGCAAATGAGTAGGTCTCCTCCCCGTAAGGCAGCTCGGTGGAGCCGAGGATGTCACGCGCCAGCTGCTCCAGCATCTGCTCGGTGAGGTCCATGAGATCACGATAGTCGGCGTAAGCCTGATAAAACTCGATCATGGTGAACTCAGGGTTGTGGCGTGTCGACAAGCCCTCATTGCGGAAATTGCGATTGATCTCAAAAACACGCTCGAAGCCACCGACCACCAAACGCTTCAGATAGAGCTCCGGGGCGATACGCAAAAACAGGGGCATATCGAGGGCATGGTGGTGGGTGGTGAAAGGCCGGGCCGCGGCCCCGCCAGGAATGGTGTGCATCATCGGCGTCTCCACTTCCAGATAGCGCCGGGCCAGCAAAAATGAACGTATCCCGGCGATCACCTGCGAACGCAGGATGAAGGTGCGCCGGGTGGCCTCACTCATGATGAGGTCGACATAGCGCTGACGGTACTTGAGCTCCTGATCGCTCATCCCATGAAACTTGTCCGGCAAGGGCCGCAGCGACTTGGTGAGCAGGCGCAAACGGCTCACCTTCAAAGAAAGTTCACCGGCCTGGGTACGAAAGACCTGCCCGGTGGCGGCGATGATGTCGCCGATATCCCAGTGCTTGAAGGACTGATAGACCTCTTCACCGACGCTATCACGGGTGATGTAGAGCTGCATACGACCGCCAGCATCCTGAATCGTGGCAAAGCTGGCCTTGCCCATCACCCGTCGCAACATCATGCGCCCGGCCAGGGCGAAAGTTTGATCGACTGCAGCCAGCTGCTCTTCGCTACACGCTGAATAGGCCTGGACCAGGTCATCGCTGCGTGTATCTCGACGAAAGTCATTGGGAAAGGCGATGCCCTGCTCCTGACGCAAGGCGGCAAGCTTGAGCTTGCGCTCGACGATCAGCTTGTTCTCATCGACAGCCGCTGCCGTCTTGGTCTTGTCCTGACTCATAGTGTCACCTCAGTCACAGCCCCATCTTCAAAGAGGCCTGAATAAATTCATCGAGATCGCCGTCGAGGACAGCTCCCGGGTTGGAGTTTTCAATCTGGCTGCGCAAATCCTTGACGCGGGACTGATCGAGCACGTAGGAACGTATCTGGCTGCCCCAGCCGATATCGGACTTGGTCTCCTCGAGCGCCTGCTGGGCGGCATGACGCTTCTGGATTTCCAGCTCATAGAGTTTGGCCTTCAACTGCTTCATCGCGGTGTCGCGGTTTTTGTGCTGCGACCTGTCGTTTTGACACTGCACGACGACATTGGTCGGCAAATGGGTGATACGCACGGCCGATTCCGTTCGATTGACGTGCTGTCCACCGGCGCCACTGGCACGGTAGACATCGATACGCAAATCAGCAGGGTTGATATCGATTTCGATATCATCGCTGATCTCGGGTGACACGAAGACCGCCGCAAACGAGGTATGGCGACGGTTGCCCGAGTCAAAGGGCGATTTGCGAACCAGACGATGCACCCCAATCTCGGTCCGCAACCAGCCAAAGGCATAGTCGCCTTCAACCCGTACGGTGGCCGACTTGATGCCAGCGACTTCACCGTCGGTGACTTCCAGCAGTTCGGTCTTGAAGCCATGACGCTCAGCCCAGCGCAGGTACATACGCAAGAGCATATTGGCCCAGTCCTGCGCCTCGGTCCCACCCGAACCGGCCTGGATGTCCAAAAAGGCATGGCAGGCGTCAGTCTCCCCGGAGAACATGCGCCGGAACTCAAGATCGCCGACCTTGCGTTCGATCGCATCGAGCTCGCTACCGACATCGCTGAGCAGGGACTCGTCGTCTTCAGCGACCGCCAGATCCAGCAGTTCACCGGCATTGAACAGGTCGTCAGCGACCCCCTGCAGGGTATGAACCACCAGCTCCAGGGCGCCGCGCTCCTTGCCCAGACCCTGCGCCCGGCCTGGATCGTTCCAGACCGCGCCATCTTCAAGCTCGCGGACCACCTCTTCCAGACGTTCGACCTTCAGGTCGAAGTCAAAGATACCCCCGTAGCGCTGAAGAACGCTCACCGAGATCCTTGATGCGCAGCAGATAGGGATTGATTTCCATGAGCACCTCGATCAAAACGCAGCATTTTATAGCAAGGCTGGCTTGGGCTCCAGCTTTTAGGCAGCGATAGGCTCGGCACGCTCGATACGCAGCTGCAAGCTTTCACGTCCACGAAAATAATTGAGTTCGAGCGCATAGACCAGGCGCACGCGCCGCGCTGTCGTTGGCCAATGGCCCAGATCCGGCTGAAACCAGATGCCATCGAAGACGCTATTGTCATGATCCAGACCCAGCGTCAGCTTGAGAAAACGCTCCTGCAGCAGCCGTTGCTCGAGCACGAGAAACTCACCGATGAAGCGTGGTTCTGGCACCCCCTGCCCCCAGGGGCCGGCCCGCTGCAAGAGCCGGGCCGTGGCCACATTGAGATCCTCAGCGGCCAAAGCGCCGTCATGCCACAGCACCCGGGCGAAAAGCTCAGCCGCGCAGGTTTCCTGGACCGCCCGCTGCAGCTGCTGACGAAAGCGCTCCAGCCCCTGGCGGGCCAAACTCAGTCCCGCCGCCATGGCATGCCCGCCAAAGCGGATGATCAAACCGGGATTGTGCGCATCGACCCAGGCGAGCAGATCACGCATGTGCACACCGGGCATGGAACGCGCCGAACCTTTCAGCTCGCCCGGCTGCTCGGCGTCGGCGAAGACGACCACCGGGCAGTGGTGCTTTTCTTTCAGGCGTCCGGCGAGTATGCCAATGACCCCGGCATGAAACTGACGATCGTACAGCACGACGCTCTGCTGCGGCGCAGCACCGAGATCGAGTCGGGGCAACAAAGCCTGCGCTTGCGCTTGCATACTGGCTTCGATCTGACGCCTTTCCTTGTTGAGCAGGTCCAGCTCCTCAGCCATGGTCAAGGCCACCTCTGGCGAGTCCTCAAGCAGGAACTCGATACCCTGACGCATATCCTCGAGCCGTCCAGCCGCATTCAGGCGTGGCGCCAGATAGAAGCCCAAATCACTGGCCTGCAGGCGCTCAGGCGTCAGCCCGGCCATCTCGATCAGGGCTTTCAGCCCCGGACGGCACGCGCCACGACGCAGGCGCTGCAGGCCCTGCTCAACAAGAATACGATTGTTGCGATCGAGGCTGACCATATCAGCGACGGTACCCAAAGCCACCAAGTCCAGCCAGCTCGCCGCCGAAGGCCAGTCGCGTCCTGGCCAGCTTGACTGCAGCTGGGTGCGCAGAGCCGCCATCAGGTAGAAGGCCACGCCCACCCCAGCGAGGTGCTTGCTCGGAAAAGGACAACTGGCCAGGTTGGGGTTGACGATCACATCGGCCGGCGGCAAGCGCTCACCCGGCAAGTGATGGTCGGTGATGAGCACCTGCATCCCAGCCGCCTTGGCCAGCTCGACGCCTTCATAACTGGCGATGCCGTTGTCGACCGTGATCAGCACGTCGGCACCCCCTCCGGCGAGGATGGACTCGACGAGCGCAGGGCTGAGGCCATAGCCCATGGTCAGCCGATGCGGCACGCAAAAATCGACGTGCTCATAGCCATAGCTGCGCAAGGCGAGCACCATCAAGGCGGTGGCGGTCGCTCCGTCGGCATCAAAATCACCGCATATGAGCACGCTGGACTGCTGCTGCCGCGCGACCAGAAGCAGTTCAAGGGCGACGTCGATACCTTGCAAACGCGGCGGCAACAAACCTTGTAGACGCAGCTGCAGATCTTCAGCCTGCAGCCCGCGAGCGCTATACAGACGTGCCAGCAGCTCTGGCTGCCCCTGCCAGTGCTGCGCGTCGACATGCGCTTGCCGCTGTCTGATCACTCCATATGCCCGAGAATGGCACGCTCAACATCAGCCAGATTGGCATCCAGGGTCTTCAGCACCGCCGACTGACACTGACCTATGGCCGTATCCGGATCTTTCAGACCATTCCCGGTCAGGGTGCAGACCACTTTGCTCCCCTCCGGAATGCGTCCCTGACGGATATCACGCAAAGCCCCGGCCAGCGAGGCGGCCGAAGCCGGCTCACAAAACACCCCCTCATGCATGGCCAGCAGGCGCTGGGTGTCGAGGATCTCGCTGTCTTGCAACTCGTCGAACCACCCCCCTGAGGTCTTTTGCAGTTCCCAGGCCTTGTCCCAGGACTGAGGATTGCCTATGCGTATCGCGGTGGCCACCGTTTCTGGATGCGCCACCGGTCCGCCGCGCAGAAAAGGTGCCGAACCGGCGGCCTGGTAACCCACCATTTTCGGGCGTTGCACAACGACACCGCGCTCAAAATACTCGCTATACCCCATCCAGTGGGCGGTGATATTGCCGGCATTACCGACCGGGAGGCAGTGGTAGTCAGGCGCCGCTCCGAGTTCTTCGATGATCTCAAAAGCCGCTGTTTTCTGACCTTGCAGGCGAAACGGATTGATCGAGTTGACGATGGTCACCGGTACCTGCTGGGCGACCTGCTTGACCAGTTCCATACCGGCATCGAAGTTACCGCGGATCTGCAAAGTGATGGCTCCATACATCATCGCCTGGGCCAGTTTGCCCATGGCGATCTTGCCCTCCGGGATGAGGACAAAAGCACGGATGCCGGCACGCGCCGCATAGGCTGCGGCAGCGGCTGAAGTGTTACCGGTCGAGGCGCAGATGATGGCACGTGAGCCCTCCTCCACCGCCTTGGTCACCGCCATGGTCATGCCACGGTCCTTGAACGAGCCGGTCGGATTCAGTCCTTCGTACTTGACGTAGATATCGACGTCTTTACGCAACAAACGCGGGATATTGCTCAGCCGTATCAGCGGCGTATTGCCTTCCCCCAAGGAGATGATGCGTGTGTCATCTGACACCGGCAGGTGATCGCGATATTTATTGATCAGACCTGTATAGCGACTTCCAAAACCCATGGCATGCTCCCGCTGCACCTTCAGGCGTCCAGATTTTCCAGACGAATTTTTACGACCCGATCGACGATGTCCTCGAGCGCCTCCATACGGGCCAAGGCCTGATTCATGGCCCGCTCCTGCACGATCTTGGTGACGATGATCACCGGCACCTGACCTGCGGCATGGGCCGGCTTTTGCAGGATGGCCTCGATACTGATGCCCTGATCGCTGAGAATACGCGTCACCTCTGCCAGAACCCCGGGCCGGTCATTGGCCTGCAGGCGCAGGTAATAAGCTGTGTGCACCGCCTCGACCGGCAGCACCGGCGTATCGTAAAGGGCATCGGGCTGGAAGGCCAGATGGGGGACCCGTCCGCCATGACCTTCGCGCATGGCACGCACGACATCGATCAGATCAGCGACGATGGCCGAGGCCGTCGGACCCGCTCCGGCCCCTGCCCCATAGTAGAGCGTCGGACCGACCGGATGGGACTGTACCAAAACCGCATTTTTGACCCCGTGCACGTGGCTGATCAAGCGGTCGCTGGGGATCAGCGTCGGATGCACGCGCAGTTCTATGCCGGCAGGCGTGCGTCGCGCCAGGCCCAGATGCTTGATGCTATAGCCCAGCTCAGAGGCGTAGGCCACATCGATCACCGCCAGGCGGCTGATTCCTTCGGTGTAGACCTTGCTGAACTGCAAGGGGATGCCAAAAGCCAGGGAGGCCAGGATCGTCAGCTTATGCGCCGCGTCGATACCTTCCACATCGAAGGTCGGGTCGGCCTCAGCATAGCCCAGCGCCTGCGCCTCTTTGAGCACATCCTGAAAATCACGGCCCTTGTCGCGCATCTCGCTGAGGATGTAGTTGCCTGTACCATTGATGATACCGGCCAGCGCATCGATGCGATTGGCCGCCAGGCCTTCACGCAAGACCTTGATGATCGGCACGCCCCCGGCAACGGCCGCTTCAAAGGCGATATAGACCCCATGGCGCTCCGCCAGAGCGAACAACTCATTGCCATGCTCGGCGAGCAGAGCCTTGTTTGCAGTCACCACATGCTTGCCGGCAAGAATGGCCTGGGTGACCAGTTCGCGTGCTGTGGTCGTGCCGCCCATGACCTCGACGACGATATCGACCTGGGGATCCTGCACAACGGCAAAGACGTCACGGCTGACTTTGACCTGCGAGGTATCGACATCAGGGCGATCGCTACGGGCACCGATATGAACGACTTCGATAGGGCGTCCGGTACGCCGGGCGATTTCATGTGCATTTTCCTGCAAGAGCCGAAAGGCCCCGCCACCGACCGTGCCTAAGCCTACGATACCGACCTTGACCACATCCTGCTTCGCCTGCATGCCTGACATTCCTGATACTTGAGCGCCCGTGGGGCGCCACATTAAAAAATCCACCGGCCGTCGTCAATGCTGTGCCAGACCAAGAGCCTGCTCAAGATCGCTGACACTCAAATAGCCACCTATCTTATGTCCGGCGGCATCGAATAGTGTTGGAGTTCCATCGACGCCCAGACGCTGACCCAAAGCATAATCACGCTGGATGATGGCATCACAAGCGGTGCCGCCCTGGGGCAGGGCCGCCCCGGCCAAGGTGCGATTGAAAGCTGCCTGCGGATCCTGGGCGCACCAGACGGTGGCCATCTTGCGAGCCGTGATGCCGCGCGTACCGGTGCGTGGCCAGGCCAGATAGTGCAGTTCGATACCGTGCGCACTGATGGCTTTGATCTGACCATGCAGTTTCCGGCAATATCCGCAGTCGACGTCGGTGAAGGCGTAGACGACGGCGCGAACCTTACCGACGGCGGGGAAGATGATCTGGTCATGCACCGGCACCTGGGCCAGCAGCGAACGGGCATCGCGACTGAGGGCCAGATCACCAAGATCCTCCATACGGTCGCCGACAAAACGCACAAAATCACCCTGCAGCATGTACTGACCATCAGCGCTGACGTAGACCGGTGCCATGCCCACCGACTGCACCATATACCATCCCGGGGCGGCCACCGGCTGGATGCTGTTGACCACCACATCGGGGAAGCTGTGTGCAAAGCGCGCGCGTATAGCCGTCTCGGCGCCATCGGCGGCATACGCCAGCGCACTGATCAGGGCCAAGCCCAGACAGAAAATTCGATTCCACCTCATGGTTATGCCCTCGGATGATGTGCCGCGTGCAAGGCCTGCAGACGTGCACGTGCGACATGGGTATATATCTGGGTCGTGCTAAGACTGGCGTGCCCTAGCAACATCTGCACCACACGCAAGTCCGCTCCATGGTTGAGCAGATGCGTGGCAAAGGCGTGACGCAGGGTGTGCGGCGAGAGACTCGTGCGCACGCCCGCTTGCAAAGCCATCGCCTTGATACGATACCAGAACGCCTGTCGGGTCAGTGGATTTCCGGACGGTCCTGGAAACAAAAAAGGGCTTTCATGCTGCTTGAGAAGATCGGGACGTCCCGCGCTCAGATAGAGCTCCAGGCAACGCAAGGCCTCGGCACCCACCGGCACCAGGCGATGCTTGTCACCCTTGCCCAGCACCCGGACCACACCCTGGCGCAAATTCAGGGCCTGTACGGGCAGGCTGACCAGCTCACTCACCCGCAAACCGCTGGCATAGAGCAGTTCGAGCATGGCCCGGTCCCGCAGACCAAGGCTGCTGGAGGTGTCCGGTGCCGCCAGCAAGCGTTCGACGTCTTCCTCGGAAAGATCACGCGGTACCTGGGCCACCATGCGTGGGCGCAGCAAAGCACGCGTGGGGTCCTCGAGGATCTGTCCCTGCGACAGCAAAAAACGGTAATAGCGGCGTAGACTCGACAGCAGCCTGGCCTGTGAACGTACCGAGCAACCGGCGGCGATGCGGGCGGCGAGGAGACGCTGCAAATCCTCGGCGCGCGCCTGCGCCAGGTCTTGGTCCAGTTGCATGGCGCTCAGACGCAGATCCGACACGTAGGCCGAACGGGTACGCGGGGACATGCCCAGAAGAGCCAGATGGCGCAGGAAAGGAAGGAACTCGGCGGGGGTCTCAGGCATGGCGACAGGGGCCTGACGGCCCCCTCGACGACAGGAACGCCTCAGGCGTTCTTGTTGCGCGCCACCAGCTTTTCGCGAATACGCGCAGCCTTGCCGGAGCGGTCACGCAGATAGTAAAGCTTGGCACGACGCACCGCACCACGACGCTTGACCGCCACCGAGTCGACCAGCGGCGAATGGGTCTGGAAACAACGCTCGACACCCACACCATTGGAGATCTTGCGCACGGTGAACGAAGAGTTGAGACCACGATTTTTGATCGCGATGACGACGCCTTCGTAAGCCTGCAGACGCTCACGCTCGCCTTCTTTGACCTTCACCTGAACGATGACGGTATCGCCGGGGCCGAACTCAGGCAGACCCTGCTTCATCTGACGATTCTCGATCTCCTGGATCAGAGGATGCTTGCTACTCATGACACACTCCCAAACGTCTGCAGAGGCTCAAGCGCATGCAGATCACAAAACGGGCCTAGGCCCCATCGGTATGGTCCTCGACCATACCCGCTATCCAGCCACGTTCCTGAGCGCTGAGCTCGACAGCACTCAGCAGATCGGGACGCCGGCTGGCTGTCCGCAGGACGCGTTGACGATGACGCCAAGCCGCGACCTCGGCATGATGCCCCGACAGCAGAACCGCCGGCACCTCATGCCCTTGAAAACTGGGGGGACGCGTATAGTGCGGGCAGTCCAGCCAGACCTCACTAAACGAATCCTCCTGCGCCGATTCGCCATGACCCAGGGCCCCTGGCAACCAGCGCGTCAGCGCATCGACCAGCACCATCGCTGGCAACTCCCCACCGGAGAGCACATAGTCGCCTATCGAGCACTCGGCATCGACGGCCATCTCGATCAGGCGCTCATCGATACCCTCATAGCGACCACAGAGCAAGATCAAACCCAAACGCTGGTGCTCTTGTGACCACGCCTTGACCTGCGCCTGCCGCAGAAGTCTGCCCTGTGGACTCATATAAACCACCCAGGGCCGCAAGCTGCGCTCTTGCGCTTGCGCTCGCGCCTCCTGCAAGGATTGCAGCAAAGGCTCGATCATCATCACCATGCCCGGACCACCACCGTAAGGCCGGTCATCGACCCGTCGATAAGCCCCCTGGCCATGCTCGCGCGGGTTGAACATCTGCAGCTCAAGCAAACCCTGCTGCACCGCCCGACCGATCACACCGTGTCCCGTCAAAGCGGCGAACATCTCCGGAAACAGCGTCACTACGCCGATCCACATGCCGCCTCCTAAAAGTCTGGATCCCAATCCACGGTGATCTGGCGATGCTCACGATCGACCTTCTTGATCACCTCTTTGAGTATCCAGGGCAGGAGGCGTTCACGCCGGTCCAGGCTACGCTCATCCCCGTGGACCACCAGAACATCATTGGCCCCGGTTTCCATCATGGCGTGCACATAACCCAAGTCTTGCCCTGCCTCGGTGCCGACACGCATGTCGATCAGCTCCGACCAGTAATAGTCGTCTTCCGGCAGTTCGGGCAACACATGGCTGGGCACGCATACATCCCAGCCGACCAGAAGGTCGGAAGCGTTGCGATCGTCAACACCACGCAACTTGACCACCCAACCTTTACCCTGGGTTCGCCACTGCTCGACCTCGACTTTCTTTTCCTCGCCGCCATGGCGCAAAAGCCATGGGCCATAAGAAAAGATATTCTCAGCCGGACTGGTATGCGAGTACACCCAGAGCCAGCCGCGCAGTCCATGGGCTGCGCTCAGTCGCCCCAGCGTCAGCTCATCGCTCACCGTCAGGCGGCCGGCAGTTCCTTGACCAGGGCAGCCACCCGCTCCGACATCTGCGCACCCGCCTGCTGCCAGTAAGCCAGACGCTGGGCATCGATGCGCAGGCGCTCGGCATTGCCACCACCGATAGGGTTGAAAAAGCCTATGCGTTCGATGAAACGACCATCACGAGCATTGCGGCTATTGGTCACCACCACCTGGTAAAAAGGCCGCTTCTTAGCACCACCGCGCGCCAAACGTATCGTCACCATAATCTCGTATCCTCGATTCGAAACAGTCTCAACTTGAAGCCCCGCCTGAGAAACAAGCAAAGACCCTGATAAAGGGCAAGGATTATACAGCAAGCGATCTACGCAAGGAAGCCCTGATCCCTGGATATCTCGCCACCCGTCCGCTCACCGTCCCTCGCCCCGTGGCGGGGGACCGATGAGCACCCGGATTGCAGCGGCCTAGGGCAAGGGCATTCCGGTCGTCGCATCCAGCGCGTAAGGGCTGTTGTTGGGGCTGGCGCTGAAATTGAACATGTCCATGATCGAGCCGGTTGTGGCGTCAAAAGAGCCGCCGCCCAGACGCTGTCCAGCCAGCCAGTTGTCCTCGATGAAGCGGACGATCGAGGACTGCGAAATCTGCACGTGGCTGACATAGTTGCTCTTGGCCCAGGGCGATATCACCAAAAAGGGCAGCCGGGCACCAGGACCACAACGACCATTGACCGGCGCACCCGCCAGCCCGTTCATCGCCGTACCTGTACCACACTGCCCCGCCCCACTCAGCTGATCAGCGATGCTGTCGTGCGAGGCGTTGCTCGGGCTGACAAACGCGTGATCGTACCAACCATCGGAGTCATCCCAGGCGATGATGACCGCGGTATTCTGCCAGTCAGGCTGTTTCATGAGAAAGTTGATGACGCTGGTGGTAAAGGCCTGCTCATCCAGCGGGTCAGAGTAGCCGGCATGAGCATCCTGGAAGGCCGGCGCCTTGATATAGGACACGGCCGGATAGTTGCCTGCGCTTACCGCGTCGACAAAATCATGGTAATCGTACTCGTGATTGGCGGGATCCAGGGTCTGACCATCCGACTCATAGGTATAACCGATGGCGTTCACGGCCGCCGGACGCAGATGCTGCGGGTTGGAGGTCGATGCGTAGTACTGGAACCAGTTGTGGTGCTGGATATAGTCCACCACATTCTTGTTATAGGCACTGGAGAAGGTCGAGCGCTTGCACCCGGTGGTGCCATTGCTGTTGGTCACCGTAAGATCAAATCCGGCCATGAACCCGCCCCAGGTGATTTTGGCAGCATTCAGCAGGTCACCGATATTCTTGCCGGTCATCATCACCGTATTGCTGGTGTTGGAACAGACATCGTAGGCGGGATCGACATCATTGACGAGCGTATGGCCACCCTGGCCATCATTGATGTAGTACGAGGAGTAGGCCCAATAAGGATTACTCGTCGATGGCGCGGCATTGAAAGGCGGCGTGTTGGAAAGCACCAGCTGCACACCATTGGTCTGCCCCGATACGGCTTCCAACGCGCCAGGCGTAGAAGGTCCATAAGTGTCGGCATAAGCGTTATCGCTCATGGCATAGTGCTGGGCGTAGTTCCACATCGCCGTCACCGTGTTGCCGTCAAAGTAGCCCATCACCTGGCCACTGGTTCCAAAAGGACCGGCACCACCCGAGCTGCCAAAACCGGTGTACTTGGGAAAAAGGTCCATCAGGCCATTGTCAAAGGCCAGCTGTTCTGCGGTATAGGCATGGTCCTGGTCAGCGGTGGCTGCCTGCGAGCGATCCAGTCGAAAGGGATTGGAAGCCCCCGTACCATTCTGGCTATTGGTCAGGTTGGGGTTATTGAAAAGCAGCGCCGTACTCAGACCATTGACCGCAGGAGTCCCTGGCAACGCCGTGAAAGCCGGCTCACCTGCAGGATTGCTGGCATTGGGGTAGGTCGCGAAATAATGGTCAAAAGAGACGTTTTCATTATAGATGACCACCAAGTGCTTGATCGGGGTCGCCGTCGGCGTGTTGTCGGCGTTCCAGGTCAGGCCCTGAGTCGAACCTTTGGCAGCGAGTATCGCCGCAGCGTTGCCTGAACTGGTCGAGTTGCTATGACACCCGACCAGGACAGCGACTAAGGCTCCTGATGCGAGTACCCAAGACGTGGATTTAGACATGCCATACTCCTGATTAAACGGTTTTTAATAACCGTTTAATCTTATGGCCGGCATATTGCACTTTCGTGTCGTGCTGATGAAACCCCTACCCTGTTCGCCCGTCCCCTCATAAGCACTCAAAACGCAGGCCCGCATAGCGGATCAGGCGATCGATATAGGCGCCACCCAACACCGTGGCCGGCGTCCAGAAGCCACCGCCACGACCCGGCTCGACGCCGGCCCGGGCACGATCCAGGGCCAGGCTGATCGCCGCTTGACCGAGCATTTTGGCGGTGCTGCCATAACCGGGGTCGCGATCGCCGGTGACCTGGACGCGCAAGGTTTGACCCTGCTCGGTGCGCCCCCAGAACCGGATATCAAAATGACCCGCTCTTTGCGCCTCAGGGCTGGGGCCCTCACCTGGCAGGGGTAGCAAGAAGCGCTGCATCATGCCGCGAACCGGCCGAACCACGGCTCCCGCCATGAAGGCGGCAAGGCCGGCCACCACCGCCAGAGCCCGCAGACGGCCTGACCAGCCATCACCGGTGAGCAGCGCTTCATCGTAGCGAAACTGGGACCCATAGGCTTGTGCCGACAGCGCATTGGAGCGGTGTACCACGCGCTCATTGATGGCGGCCATCACGAACGGCGCCAGCCAGGATGCAAAATCGGCATCGTACTCAGCACTTTTTACCGCGTGCTGACGCACACTCACACCATCGCGAGGTGGGCAGATGGAGTAAGGATTGATCAGCTCCTGACGCACGACAGGATCGGCCATGGCCTCCTGCACAAGGTTCATCATGCTCGCTACCGTACCGCCAGAGGCGCCGCCCTTGATCGTTTTGACGCGCATCTTGACCTGGGTCGCCGGAGCCTGCCATTGCCGCTGCGCCTGCTGCTGGAGAAAGTAGACACCCATATCCGAAGGCACCGAGTCGAAACCGCAGCAGTTGACAATACGGGCGCCTGATTGCTGCGCGACCGCTTCATAGCGGTTCAGCATTTTCCTGATCCACTGCGCTTCGCCGCTCAGGTCACAGTAATCCGTGCCACTCTCTGCACAGGCCTGGATCAAAGGCTCGCCGTAGAGCGCGTAAGGCCCCACAGTAGACACCACAAGCGTGGTCTGCGCACAAAGGGCCTGCAACCGGCTGGCGCTCGCCGCATCGGCAACGATGATGGGCAGCCCCTGCCCGAGTTCGCCCAGTTCCCGCTTGAGCGCTTCCAGCTTGGCGGCAGAACGACCGGCGATCGCCCAGCGCAAGCTATCGCTCCCCGTCGCGAAATGCTCGGCCAGATAGCGCGTCAAAATCTGGCCGACAAAGCTGGTGGCACCGAATACCACAAGATCATAGGCGGGAGCCTTCATAGCGTTTTCCCTGTGCGCAAGATGATTGAGCCACCTGGCCTCAAGCCGGCAGCGGCGTCCGCGCCCATCATAGTGGAAAGCTCAGGCTCCATCCAGCAAGGGCGTCGCTGCACGCTGGCCTCGCCACACCGATCTACCGGCCACACAAACGGCTGCAGGCAAGGCTCGGAGAGCCTCAGGAAAGGAGAACGCAGTCCCGAGCAGCGTATAAGAATGGCTTGGTGCCTGGGATTTGGCGGTGAGGGGGGGATTCGAACCCCCGACACCCTTTTGGGGTGTACTCCCTTAGCAGGGGAGCGCCTTCGGCCTCTCGGCCACCTCACCTTCTAGAGCGCGCAATCATACCATGCATATCGGCTTTGAAAAGGGGGCGCCGAGCAAATATTACTGAGAGTCTGTGCTCGCCCATGTCAGCTTATGCTTACAAAAGCTTCATGCTAATACGCACATTTTTTGCAGCTCGATGATCTGTCCTGAGATCCACCGCCTCGCCATAATGACCCCCAGGAAGGCACGATGCCTCAGGATCAACAAGGATGCAGGTTTGCGATGGGGCGGAGCCCGATCAGGCAGGATGCCTAGAGCCAGGAGGCTTGAACAGCAGACACCAGGGACAGGACAGGGATGAGCAAGAGCGGCCAGGTTGATCCTGGCCGTCTTATTTTTTGCGCCTCACCCCAAGCAGGGCAAGCGTACGCCAAGGCGCACGGTCAAGCACACCTTGAGTCAGCTCTGCGGCCCTCAGTCGAGCATGTCCTGGTGATCGCCATGATCTTTTTCACGCTGGATGCGCTGATAGATCTCCTCACGATGCACAGCCACATCTTTGGGTGCATTGACACCTATACGCACCTGATTCCCTTTCACACCCAGCACGGTGATGGTCACTTCATCACCGATCATCAAAGTCTCGCCGACACGGCGGGTCAAAATCAGCATCTCAATCTCCTTGAGGGTAAAGCTGTATCATCATGTCCTGCGGAGCATGCCTCGACTCCTTATGACAGTATTGCAAAGCTTTACCAAAATGAAAGTCTATCAGGTCTTATCAGGCTGATTTCATTCGACCGCTGCATCCAGATCAAAGGCACTGTGCAAGGCACGCACCGCCAGCTCCATATACTTTTCCTGAACCACGACCGAGATCTTGATTTCCGAGGTCGATATCATCTGGATATTGATACTTTCCCGTGCCAGGGTTTCGAACATCTTGGCAGCGACCCCGGCGTGCGACCGCATGCCCACACCCACCAGCGAGACCTTGGCAATCTTGTCATCACCGCTGACCTCACGGGCGCCAATCTCACCGGCGATACGCTCGAGAACGGTCAACACCTTGCGATAATCAGCACGGTTGACGGTAAAGGTGAAATCGGTCAGACCGTCGGCGCCGACATTCTGCACGATCATGTCGATCTCGATATTGGCCTCACCCACCGGACCCAGAATACGATAGGCGATACCCGGTGTATCGGGAACGCCACGCACCGTCACCTTGGCCTCATCGCGATTGAAGGCGATTCCGGAGATTACAGGTTTTTCCATACTATCCTCGGCATCCAGAGTAATCAAGGTTCCCTCGCCGCCCTCCTGAAAGCTGGAGAGCACGCGCAGGGGCACGTTATATTTTCCCGCAAATTCAACCGAACGTATCTGCAACACCTTGGACCCCAGGCTGGCCATTTCCAGCATTTCTTCAAAGGTGATGCGCTGCAGACGCCGTGCCTGCGGAACGACGCGCGGATCGGTGGTATAGACGCCATCGACGTCGGTGTAGATCTGGCATTCATCCGCCTTCAGCGCCGCCGCCAAGGCCACCCCGGTGGTGTCCGAACCACCACGACCCAAGGTGGTGGTATTGCCTTCGGCATCGATACCCTGAAAACCGGCCACCACAACGACCTTGCCGGCCGCCAAATCGGCACGCATGCGCTCATCATCGATCGCCTCGATGCGCGCCTTGCCGTAGGCCGAGTCGGTGAGCACGGCCACCTGCGCTCCGGTGTAAGAGCGCGCCGGCACACCGGCTTCCTGCAAGGCGATGGCCAGCAAGGCAATGGTGACCTGCTCGCCGGTCGCGACCATCTGATCCAGTTCGCGCGGATCAGGATCATGACTGAGGGCTCGGGCCAAGGCGATCAGCCTGTTGGTCTCACCACTCATCGCCGAGACCACCACCACGAGATCATGCCCCTGCTCGCGCCAGCGCTTGACCCGCTCAGCGACAGCCTGGATACGCTCGGGGGAACCTACCGAAGTACCGCCGTATTTTTGGACGATCAACGCCATACCGTATTCCTCAGTCTCACTCTTCAAGTCCCAGTGCCTGGCGGCACCAGGGCAGCACCGAGGCCAATATCTGCGGCAGCAGGGCCGCGCCTTGTCCACCGCCCTGCGCCAGCTCCGGGCGACCACCACCGCGACCTGACAAAGGTGTCAGCAGGTGCTTGAGCAGGTCTCCGGCACGCAGTTGCACGCTCAGATCGCGACTCACACCCACCAGAATCTGGACTTGCTCCGCCTCATGCGCGGCCAGCACGGCGACCCCTGACCCCAAGCGCGGCTGCAAGGCCTCCCAGAGATCGCGCAGGGCTTTGCCATCGCCCTGGTCCAGCTTCAGCGTCAGGAGGCGGCCATCACCCAGCGGCACCGCCTGTTCAAGCAGGCTGGCGCTGTTGAGCACAAGCAGGCGCTGACGCAGCTTGCCCAGCTCCCGCTCCGACTCGCGCAACTGCTCTTGCATCTGCTGCACACGCTCATGCAGACGTGCGCGCGGGCTTTTCAGATCCGTCGCCAGCGCATCGAGAGCCTGCTCCATATCCTGCACCCGCTCCAGCGCCGGCAGCCCACAGACCGCCTCGATACGCCGCACGCCGGCGGCGATACCAGACTCACTGATGATGCTGAACAAGCCGATGTCACCGGTTCGACGCACATGGGTACCGCCACAAAGCTCTATCGAGAACGCATCGCGACCCATGCTCAGCACCCGAACCTGATCGCCATACTTTTCATCAAAGAGGGCCATGGCACCACGCGCCTTGGCGTCCTGCAAAGACATCAGCTCGGTATGCACCTCGGTGTTGGCGATGATCTCCTCATTGACCCGGCGCGTGATGGCCTGCAATTGCAGCGCCGTGAGAGCTTCCGGATGCGAGAAGTCAAAACGCAGGCTGTCGCCACTGACCAGGGAACCCTGCTGCGCCACGTGCGCGCCCAGCAGATGCCGCAAAGCGGCATGCATGAGATGGGTGGCCGAGTGATGGGCGCGAAGACGCGCGCGCAAAGCCCTGTCGATGCTGGCTTCGACGACATCCCCCACCGACAGGCTACCGCTCACGACCTGACCTTCATGCAGGTGCGCAGCCGCCTGGCGCTGGGTGTCATGCACCTCAAAACGTCCCGCCGGGCCACCGATATAGCCACTGTCACCGATCTGCCCCCCGGAGCGGGCATAGAAGGGCGTGCGATCGAGGACGATAAGACCCGCTTCACCGGCCGCCAAGGAGGCGACACTCTCGCCTTGACGGTAAAGAGCCATGATCCGGGCCGGGCTGCGGTCCTGCTCATAACCGACAAATTCGGTCGCCAGATCGATACGCAAGGCATGGTTGTAGTCGACACTAAACTTTTGTGCCGCCCGCGAACGTGTACGCTGCTCCTGCAAACAGCGTTCGAAGCCGTCCATATCCAGGCGCAAACCCCGCTCACGGGCGATGTCTGCGGTCAAATCGGTCGGAAAACCGTAGGTATCGGACAGCTGAAAAACCAGTTCGCCGGGCAGGACCGTGCCTTCCAGGGTGGGCAGGGCCTGCTCGAAAACCTTCAGGCCATGCGCCAGAGTTTGAGCAAAAAGAGTCTCTTCAGCCAACAGCCTTTGCTCAATATCCGCCTGTCTTTGCCGCAGTTCCGGGTAGGCGTCGCCCATCGTCGCCACCAGGGCATCCACCAGGCGATGGAAAAAGACCCCCTGGGCACCCAGCTTGGCGCCATGCCGGCAGGCCCTGCGGATAATGCGACGCAGGACATAGCCACGTCCTTCGTTGGAGGGCAGGACACCATCGGCGATCAGGAAAGCGCAAGAGCGTATGTGGTCCACCACGACGCGCAAGGAGGCCTGTCCCTGGTCCTCCACCCCGAGTATGAGCGCTGCTGCGGCCAGCAGGTCCTTGAACAGGTCGATCTCATAGTTGGAGTGCACGCCCTGCATCACCGCCGAGATGCGCTCCAGACCCATGCCGGTATCCACGGAAGGCGCCGGCAAAGGATGCAACTGGCCGTCTGCCGTACGATTGAACTGCATGAAGACATTGTTCCAAATCTCGATATAGCGGTCGCCATCTTCCTCGGGCGTACCCGGCAGCCCCCCCGCGATATGGGGGCCATGGTCATAAAAAATCTCGGTACAGGGACCACAGGGACCGGTATCTCCCATCGCCCAAAAGTTATCAGAGACATAGGGAGCCCCCTTGTCACCGATACGCAAGATACGCTCGGCCGGCAAACCGACCTCATGCCGCCAAATATCGAACGCCTCATCGTCGCTGGCATAGACCGTCACCCACAAACGATCGACCGGCAGGCCCAGCCAGGCCGGGTCGGTGAGGAACTGCCAAGCCATCGTGATGGCCTCACGCTTGAAATAGTCGCCAAAGCTGAAGTTGCCCAGCATCTCGAAGAAGGTGTGGTGACGCGCGGTGTAGCCGACATTGTCGAGGTCATTGTGCTTGCCACCGGCACGCACGCACTTCTGTGCTGAAGCAGCGCGCCGGTAGGAGCGCTTGTCGAGACCCAAAAAGCAGTCTTTGAACTGGTTCATCCCGGCATTGGTAAACAGCAGGGTCGGGTCGTCCTGAGGCACCAGAGAACTCGATGGCACACGGGTATGCTGATGGCTCTCGAAGAACTTGAGAAAATTTTCACGGATCTGTGCGCTTTTCATAGGCCTGGAAACTCTCAATCGACACGCGTCGGAAGCATCACAAAAACGCCGATTATAGCGTGATTGTCTGCCCATGAGCAAAGAGAACCCGGCACCCGGTGTGCGCACCGGGTGCTGTCCGGCCGTCTAGGATGAGCTGTCGTCGACGAGAAAAAAAGAGCGCACCAGGGCGTGCGCCTGGCCCTGGCTGTAGCCCCGATATTGCAGAAAACGCATCATGCGTGCCCGCTCCCTGACATCGTGGGCATCGACACCCGCAAAGCGCGCCCGCAACAGCGCGCGAGGATCGGCGCTTTCCATATCCCAGGCGGCCAGGGTGGCGCTGATCAGCTCGGCGGCCAGACCCCGCTGTTGCAGACGCTGACGCAGACGCAGAGGACCATGACCACGCTGTTGCGCCGCCCGCAGCTCCAGCTCAGCCACCCTCTTGTCGTCCTGCCAAGCACACTGCTGCAACTGATCCAGGAGCGCCTGCACAAGCTCGGGCTCACCGCCCTGCAGCTTTTGCTCCAGCTCCTGACGACTGAGCTCACGCCCGGCCAGAAGGGCCAGAGCGCGAGCACGCAAAGCCTCAGAACTCAGCGGCCTCGACGTCATCATGCGAATCCGCGGCGACAGGCAAATCATCACCGATCAGTTGTTCACGTATGCGCGCTTCTATGGCAGCGGCCACGTCGGGATGCTCTTCCAGGAACTTGCAGGCATTGGCTTTGCCCTGACCTATCTTGTTGCCCTGATAGGCATACCAGGCCCCAGATTTGTCGACCGCCCCAATCTTGACACCCAGATCGACGATTTCACCGCTGCGGTTGATGCCCTTGCCGTAGAGAATTTCAAAGTGCGCTTCGCGGAAGGGCGGCGCCACCTTGTTTTTCACCACCTTGACACGGGTTTCTGAACCGACCACTTCCTCGCCTTCCTTGACCGACCCCGTACGCCGGATATCCAGTCGTACCGAAGCATAGAATTTGAGAGCATTACCACCGGTGGTGGTTTCCGGGTTGCCAAACATGACACCGATCTTCATGCGAATCTGATTGATAAAGATGACCAGGGTGTTGGAGCGCTTGATATTGCCGGTGATCTTGCGCAAGGCCTGCGACATCAAGCGCGCCTGCAAACCGACATGCTGGTCGCCCATCTCGCCTTCGATTTCGGCGCGCGGCGTCAAGGCCGCCACCGAGTCGATAACGACGATATCGACGGCATTGGAGCGCACCAGCATATCGGCGATTTCCAGGGCCTGCTCACCGGTATCCGGCTGCGACACCAGCAGATCCTCAACCTGCACCCCGAGCTTGGCGGCATAGACGGGATCAAGGGCGTGCTCGGCATCGACAAAGGCGGCCGTCCCCCCATGGCGCTGGCACTCAGCGATGACCTGCAAGGTCAGTGTGGTCTTCCCGGAGGACTCCGGGCCGTAGATTTCGACAATACGACCACGCGGCAACCCGCCTATACCCAGGGCGATGTCGAGCCCCAAAGAACCGGTTGAGACGGCAGGAATACTACCCACCTCCGGGTGATCGCCGAGGCGCATGACGGTGCCTTTGCCGAACTGCTTTTCTATCTGAGCCAGTGCGGCCCCTAAGGCCTTGCGCTTGTTCTCATCCATGCCGTGATCCTCGTGCATTGGCGGGGTTGTAGGGCCAGAGTGTATGCGAAAACTGGCCTTATGTACAGTTGTTTAAGCACTCCACGGCCAGTGCCAAAGCACGCTCGACCGTGCGCCGACGAACCTCCTGCCGGTCACCGTCAAAATGGTGCCGTTCCAGCCGTGCCGGCTGACCGCGCCGGCCCAGCCCAAGACAGACCGTACCGACCGGTTTGTCCGCCGTACCGCCTTGCGGACCGGCGATACCGCTGGTGGCGATGGCCCAATCAGCGCCCGATCGCTGCAGGGCACCGTGCAGCATGGCCTGAACGACCTCCAGACTGACCGCACCATGCTCTGCGATCAAAGCTGCATCGACACCCAGGCAGCCCTCTTTGGCCTCGTTGCCATAAACGACCCAGCCGTAGGCAAACCAAGCAGAGCTGCCTGGCAGATCGGTCAGCGCCGCAGCCAGCAGGCCGCCACTGCAGGACTCGGCCACACAGATCCACTGTTGACGTGCGCGCAACATGGCGCCCAGCTCCTGCACATGCGCCGCGACAGACATCAGCCATGCCCCAGCAGACCCAGGCTCAGCCAGGGGATATAGGTGAGTATGATCAGCGCCAAAAGTAACACCAGCATGAACGGCCAGGTGGCACGAACAAGATCAATGATAGGCCGCTTGAAGCGGTAACTGGCAATGTAAAGATCCATGCCTATGGGCGGCATAAGATAGCCAATTTGCATGTTGGCGAGAAAAATGATGCCCAGATGCACGGGATTGACACCAAAGCCCACAGCCATCGGCAAAATGAGCGGCACCATGATGACCAGCGACGAAAAGATATCGAGAAAAGCCCCGAGAGCCAGCAGCAGCAGGTTGAGCAGGGCCAAAAAGACGTAGCGGCTATGCACATGGGCATTGATCAGCGCGAACAGATGACTGGGCACCTCCTGCTCGATCAACCAATTAGTCAAGGCCATGGCGCAGGCGAGCACCAACAGCAGACCACCGATCATCACCCCTGCTTCACGTGCCAGGTCCGGCAAACGCCGCCAGGGGATGTCACGATAAATGAGCACTTCTATCACCAGGGCATAGAGCGCGGTGACGGCAGCCGCCTCACTGACCGCGAACCAGCCACCATAGATGCCGCCCAGCACCAGCAAGGGCAAGGGCAGCTCAAAACGTGCCGACCACAAGGCAGCGCGCAGCTCAGGCCAGGAAAAAACCTGTACCGGCACCGCACTGCGCCGCACCACGAACCAGCCGAATACTGCCAGCAGGATCAGGATCAGCAAAGACGGCAGCAAGCCGGCCACAAACATCTGCTCGATGCTGATGCCTGCTCCTTGCGGCAATTGCTGAACGATGATGCTATAGAGAATCAGAGGCAAAGACGGCGGCAGGAGCAGTCCCAGACAGCCTGAGGTGGTCACCAGTCCCAGGGCGAACCACTCCGGATAGCCGCCCTCGCGCAAAGCCGGGTACAGCAAAGCCCCCAGGGCGACGATGGTCACCCCAGAGGCTCCGGTGAAAGCGGTAAAAGCGGCGCAGGCGACAAAAGCCACCAGCGCCAGACCGGAGGGCATCCAGCCGAGCAAAGCCCGGCTGAGACGCACCAGGCGTGCAGAGCTGTGGCCTTCGGACAGGAGGTAGCCGGCGATGGTGAACAGCGGCAGGGCGAGGAGCACCGGGGTCTGGGTGATACGATAAAGCTCCGTGCCTATGGCAGCCAAAGCCGTATCGTCATGGTGATAACCAAGCAGGGCCCCGCCAGCCAGCAAAGCAAACACCGGCACCCCGGCCAGAGCACACAGCAGAAACAGCAGGATGATCAAAACCATGATCCGTGCACTCGTGAACGAACCCGTAAGGCATGTCGCGCATAATGCATGCTGATGAGGGCAAAGCCCAGCGGCAGGATGGACTCCGCCATCCAGCTCGGCACCTGGGCAAAGGCATAAACCCCCGAGTCCTTATCGAGCTGAACAAACTGCCAGGTGACAACACTCAAAACCGCCGACAAGGCGGCAACACTCAGCGCCACCAGCCGCCGCAGCGGCTGCGCCCAAGCCGGCGGCAAAAAGCGTTGGGCGATGTCCAGGCCCAAGTGGTGCTGGTCCCGGGAAGCGACGACAGCGCCTAGCACGGCCAGCCAGAGCACCTCGATACGCAAAAAATCATCGGCCCACATCAGCCCTCCCTGCGCCGTATGGCGCAAGATGATCTGCAGCACCGCCACGACGATCATCAGGAGAAAGGCGAGCAGAAGCAGAATATTCTCGATCTGGCGTAAAAACCAGCCCAGCCTCGCCATCATGGATGGCCTGCGATCGCTGCGCGTATCTGTGCCCAGCCTGCCGCACTGATCATACCTTCAGCCAACAGATTCTGTATGGCCGCCTGGCTGGCCGCCTTCCACGCTGCATAGGCCGATGCATCCGGATGCACCACCTGTACACCCTGTGCCAGCAGGGCCCGATAAGCCGCCTGACCATCCAGGCGATTGCGTTGATCGAGGGTGCGGAAGGCCTCACCCATGACCTGGCGAACGACCGCCTGATCGGCGGGCGACAGCTTCTGGAAGTCACGCTGCGCAATCGCCAGGGTGCCTAGCAGATAGCTCATCGGCAAATCATTGAGATAATGCACCTGGGTCTGCCATTGCAAAGCCAGGGTGGCGATAGGGGAAGCCGCGACCACATCGATGATGCCCGTCTGCAGGCTGGGCAGGACATCGCCGAGGGACAGGGGAACCGGCGTCACCCGGAAACTGCGCAGTGCCGTCGCCGACAAACGGTCACCTTCAGGAATCCATACCTTGTGCTGGCGCAGCTGCGCGATGCTGGCGACAGGCGCTTTGCTGCTCATGATGTAGACGAAACCACCATCGGCAAAGCCAAAGGTCAGCCAGCCCGCCTTCTCCAGCTCGCCGGCCAGCAGCGGATCCATGACCCGACGCGCCCGCTCAAGCTCGGCCTCATTCTGGAACAGCATGGGCAGCGAGTAGAGCTGCGTATCGGGCACACTGCCGGACAGACTCGCCAGGGTGACAGCGCCCCCGGCCAGCTCACCGACCCGTATCTTGCTGAGCACGGTATTGTCATTGCCCATGCTGCCGCCGGTGTAAAAGCGAAAATCGACACGGCCGGCTGTTTTTTGTTTGATTTGTGCCGCCGCCGCGCGCAATGTCTGCATCCAGGCGGAGCCATCCGGGGACAATGTCGCGATACGTAAGACCGTCGCCGAGGCCGAAGCCATCATCGACAGACCCAGCAAGATCAGCGCTGCCCTTTGCCATATTTTCATCATCCACCCTCTCTCTTCGCAGCCACCCTGACAGGTCGCCTCATCTCAAAAATAGTCGTCTGCCGATTGCAGCAGCTCCGAGGCTTTTTTCTGTGCCAAACAGTTCTTCAGGGTCCAGCCTGGCGCATGCGGATCGGCCGCCAGCACTTCATGCAGCAAGCGGTCATGCATGGGGCGGTCATAATTAGCCCGAGCCACCTGCTGCGCCAGGATGACCTTGGCCATCAAATCATGACCCTGCGAAAGCTTGATCGCCTGATCAAGTTCAGCCACACCCTCTTTTTGCCGCCCCCCCAAAGCGGGAGGCAACAAGGTCTCCATGGCACCGAGGTACAGGTGCACGCTGCCCTGCTGAAAATCCGGATCAACGCGATCCACCGCCTGCAAGAGCAGCTGGACCCGAGCCAGATCGGCGATAGCATTCCAGTCACTGGAACGCGCCTGTATCCAGCTGGCCCAGACACTGGCCAGGGCAAAAACAGCCGCGACATCCCCTTTGTCGATGACGGCCAGCTCTTCGCTCAGCTGCGGCAGGGGCTCCTGGCGTACCTGGCACCAGGTGGTGCGGCGCAAACAGACCGCCCGTGTCACCTCTGCGAGGGCTTTATCGGTTAAGGCCAACTGGCGAGGACCTGGAGCGATGAAAGAACCGGCGTAGGCGGCATTGAGCTGGGCTGCGGACAGTAGCAGATCCTGCTGATCAGCATGGCGTTGCAGCATGGCGTCGAGCAGCAGCAGATAGGCGGGTACGGCGGCCTGCACCATGGCCGGATCGTCACTATTTTCCAAAGCCTGACTGAGATCTCCGGCCACGCCCCGACCTGCCTGACTCATCAGCGAGCTACAACCCATCAGGGACAGCGACAAAAGAAGAAGACGCAACAAACGCATGCAGGGCCTCGTACACAATGATGAGTCGCGCGGGAGAGGGTCGATTATTACAAGCTCCACCCCTGCTGACAATCAGCTTGCAGCAAAACCCTCGCCCGGGCAGTCTATATCATCGTAGAAATTATCGATATGCTGTCAACTTAAGCCTGTCGACAGGACCCGCACCCATGTCCGGAACGAGACTGACATCGCCTTACGGGGCGCCTATGACCTTGACCGTGGTCGTCCTCTGGGCCCTGCTCTATGCGCTCCTGGTGCGCCCATCGATACAAGAAGCACAGCGCTTGGCGCAGCTTTATCAACAGCAGATCATGCCGCTGGAATGGCCCTACTATCAGACCTATCTGGCGGCCCATGGGCAGCTGCAGGCAGCCGATGCGATCAAAAACGGCGTCACCAGGCAGCGCTGGCCTGAGCTCGTCGGGCAGATGCAAGCTGACCAGGGTTTCGTCGCCGATTTGCGTGATCAAGGTCGTGCCTTCATGGACTCCACCACCTGGGAGCGCTGGAACCGCTTACGCACCCAGCACGATCAGGACTATCAGCACCTGATCCTTTTTCGCTGGGGCATCGCCCAAGGCCCAGCCGGCCTGTACCGGCCCATGACCTTCCTGACCGCCCTCACCCTGCAAGCCAGCCTGCCCCTGCTCCTGCTCAGCGCCTTCAGCATGCTGCTGCTGGGCTTCCCCCTGGAGCTGCGTTTTGGGTCCTCATCCATCCTCGGTCTGGGCGTGATCGCCGGTGTACTGGGTGGCTTGGTGATGGATCTCGTCCACTTCAAGCAGGCCGGCCTGCTGCTGGGCGCCAGCGGAGCCCTGAGCGCCTTGTGGGGCGTGGCCTTACGCGAACACGGGCCCCTGAGCTACCGTCCAGGACCCCGCCCGCTGACCTTACCGCGGCTGCCGGTCCTGGCCGGCGCTCTGCTCAGCCTGCTCGGCCTGCTCTATCTCAACGATCAATGGCCCGCCGCCGCGCTGGGCCTCTGTATCGGCCTCATCGCCCAAGCCAGGCTCCAGCCCACCGCATCAAAAACCCTGGCGGCAGAACCCGAACCGAAGGCCGAGGATCCTGTCGATGCGCTGCTGACACGCGCCTACGCCTGCATCATCAACCTGCAGCTGGCGGCGGCTCACGCGATGCTACAGGCCGCCCGCGAGCAGCACCCTGACGATGGACGCCTGCTTTTTGCCCTGCATCCCCTGCAAAATCTGTTCGCGCCTGAAGCTGCGCTGGCGCTGCGCCAGCGTATGCTCCGTCTCGCCCACCACGATGAAGAGCTGGCTTGGCGATTGCTGCTGGCACACCGGCAGGCGGCAACGCCTGCGCAAGATCCTTTGGCAGGCGTCGATCCCGTCGCCAGCATACGCATGCTCATACGGCTGGGGGAACTCAAGGAAGCGGAATCGATGACCCGCAAGGCGCTGACGCAAAAACAGAGCTCGGCGCTTTGGGGCAAGGCTCTGCTCGAGCTCTCGGCCGCCTACCGTCAGCAGGAGCAAGGCTTTCTCAGCGAGCACTACGAGCGCCTTGCCCGTGAGCACGAGGCCGCCTCTCAAGGGCACAGATGACGTCGAAAGAACTCCTGGGTACGCGCCAGTGCGAGGCTGGCCAGGATCGCATCGTAGACTTCAGGACGCGACTCGTTGCAAAACGCATGCTCCGCTTCATAGCGAAAGATCTCGGCCTGACGTCCAGCAGCATGCATGGCCGCTTCAATTTCATCGACCCACGCCGGGGTGATCCAGGCATCTTTCTGGGCAAAATGCCCCTGAAAAGGTATCGCGATATCGGCGGGATCGATCCAGCTCCGTGGTGGCCAACCATAAAAGCAGACCACCGCCTCAACCGGCAAACGTACAGCCGCGGCCACGCTTAAAGCTCCGCCCATACAAAAACCGCTCACCCCAACACGATAGCCCAGCGAGCGAAGGTAACTCACGGCAGCGGCAACGTCCTGATCCGTCGCCGCCGGAAAATCGAGATGGTCCATGAGATGCTTGGCCTCATCAGCGTCATGAGCCCGACGGCCATGATAGAGGTCAGGTACCAAGGTGTGAAACCCAGCCACCGCATAGCGGTCAGCCTGGGCGCGGATCTGATCATTGAGACCCCACCACTCCTGCAAAAGCACAATCGCGGCCTGGCCGTCCTGTGCCGGGGAAAAATAGGCCTCACAGAGCCCACCATCGGGGCGCAAAATCTTCACGTCCTGACCCATAGTCTATCCTCTTGCACCATGTTGATGAGCACAACTCAAGCCCCCGGCAAGGACGCCATACGCTGGCGCGCCTGCGCCGCCAGAGGATGCTGGCGATAGCGCTCCTGCACAAACCTTAGCATAGCTCGCGCCTTGCCATGCTGCTGCAGGCTGGCCAACATATCAGCAGCCAGTATATAGGCCTCGGGGATGCAAGGGTCCTGGGGCGCCTGCTGATGCCAGGCATGCAAAAGCCGCAAGGCCACGCGCAACTGGCCTTGCTGCTGCAGCAATTGCGCCAGCGCCAGACGCAAGCTTCCCATCTCAGGATAATAATCGGGCCAGATCTGCAAAACCCTGCCCAGCAACTCAAGACAGGCCTGCTCTTCGCCGGCTTGCAACAGGTGCACGAAGATGCGCGGGATGAAAGCGCTCAGCTCTTCGCGTGCCTTGAGCTGCAGCAGCAGGTCTACGTAGGCGCGCTGCTGCTCGTGACTGGCACTCGCCGCCTCGGCGCCAAGACGCAGGACGCGTCCTGCCTTGTCGTAATAACCCTCGCGCAGCCAGACCCGAAAACGTGCCAGCTGTGGATCCAAAGCCGCAGACCGCCTGGACCGCGACGCGCGCTCCGGCCAGTCCAGTTCGGGCAGCACCAGCAGCTGGATCACTCGTAATGACACCCAAGGCAGGTAGGCACAGGCCACACAGGCCAAAGACACGGCCCAGCGTTGCGGGATCACCTCCGCCAGCAGTTCCCAGGCGATGACTTCCAGCAAGGCCAGCGACAAATTGACGAGGACCACCAGACCTAAAGCAGAACTTGCTCGCCCGAGGCTCGCGACGTAGGCCCAGGGATGCCTGAGCACTCGCCAGTCCTGCTTTTGCAAGATGAGCAACTGCGTCAAAGGCAGGACGAGCAGACACAAAAAGCCACCCGGCCATGCCCAGAGCGGCCATAGCCACTGCAAGACCGCCAGCAGGCCGAGCAAGGCTGTGCGACTGAGCAGCAGCGGTGGGAGCAGGCTGGGATCGAGCAGGGCTGCCGGTGACGGACGCATGCGTGTCAAGCTGAGCGCTTCGAAGATCAGGCCAGGCAAAGCTGGGGCCAGCAGCAGCGCGGGTGGCCACTGCGGGCTCAGCAGGCCACCAACCACAGCGATCGCCAGCAGACCGAAAGCCCCCCCCTGATGCAGCGGCGGCCCGAGCAGGCTGTGCAGGTCGATCGCCGATCTCGGTGCGCCACCGTGCCGGCGCATGCTGGCCTCACACAGCGGACACTGATTGGGCTCGCTACCCGCCTGTGCCGCCGGTGCGCACTCGGCACACAGGGTCAGATGACACTGGCTGCACTCTTCCTGCGCAACGACCCCGGGATGGTAACGACAGTAGCTCATGGCACAGGCCTCGCATCGATCCTCGCCCATATCATCGCCAGCACCGCACCGCTCAACAGGCCACCGACATGAGCGGCATTGGCTGTGGCACCCAGCACACTGTCCAGCGCACCGCTCATACCGAGCAGTAGCCAGAGCATGAGCGCCCAGAACAGAGGCATGGGGAGACGAAAGCCCAGTTCGGGTCGCCAGCGTGGATAGAGCGCCAGATAGGCCACCAGACCATAGATCACCCCAGACAAACCACCGAACTGCGGACCGGCCCACCAGCACTGCGCAGCATTGGACAGGAGCGCACAGCCGAGGCTGAGCATCAGCAGTCGCCGGCTCGACTGCAAAAGCTCAACAGCCTGTGCCAACTGCCACCACCAGAGGAGATTAAAAGCCAGGTGCATCAAGGAAAAATGCAGAAAACAGGGCGTCAGCAGACGCCAGGGTTGCGCCATCATGACCGACCAGGACACCGGTGCGCCGAGGGCCGCGAGAATACCGGTCGGGTTCCACAGCAGCATGAGATAGACCAGCGTGCAGATCAGCAGGACCAGAGCCGTCAGCGGCCCCATGCCCCGCCACAGACGCGCCCAGTAGCCCAGCTCATGATGCGCATAAACACGCTGCGGCAAAAGCTTGCCCTGCTGCCATGAAGCATCGCGTATGCGCTTGTCCTCAGGATGCGCCAGGGTGAGCTGCAGGATCGCGCGTGCTGCCTGGGCGTCTTCATCCTTGAGGACGACCAGGCGTAGCTCGCGGCCGACCTGATCGAGACGGCAGGCAATGCCGGCTGCATCCAGCTGATCACGCAAGCTGAGGGCGAGATGGGTGTTTTGCAGGCGATGAAGTTCGAACACGGCCGTCAATCTCCCGGGTGAACAAGAGGGGCTGTGGCCATATTGTGCAAACTCAGACGACGCGCATCCGGGTGCAGTCGTTTGAGGCTTCGGCAATCGCTAAAAAAGCGCGAGAAACGGCCTTCATCGTGCTGCAACAAAGCATCGAAGGCCGGCACCAGATCATGGTAGTCGGCGACGGAGATCAAGCTGGCATTGTTGGTGGCCTTGATCAAGGGAGCGTAGTCTGCCGCGCCAGGCAGACGCTGGCTGAGCACGGCGAAGTGTTGCTGCAAGCTGGCCAAGATGGCGGCTTTGCCCTGCGCCTGGATGGCAGGATCGGAGGTCTTTGCATAGAATTCGCCCAATTGCTGGCGCGTCTGCATCAGCATCTGGGTGATGCTCTGCTGGACCTGCTTCTGCTGCTGCCAGGCACGTAAATCCAGACCATAGGCCTGACCATAGCGGCGTACCCCCGCTTCAGCCACCGCGGTGGCAAAACTCTCGTTGAAGCCGGTGTCACCTTTGAAGAAAAGACGCTGATGGGCAAGCTCATGAAAAATGAGCTCGGCCAGATCCGGCTCAGGCAGATCCAGAAAACCATTGAGCACCGGGTCTCTGAACCAGCCCAAGGTCGAAAAAGCCTGCACCGGCGCCACATAGGTATCATTACCCCGCCGCGCCAGGGCTTGCGCATAGCGCTGTGCCTTGTCTTCATCGAAAAAGCCGTGGTAATCCAGACAGCCGAGAACGGGATAGCACCAACGATGCGGCTGCAAACTGTAACGAGGTGCAGCAAGAACCGCCCAGGCGACGTCATGGCGACCTATATCGGCGTAGGTGTCGTATTGGTGGGCCGCCGGCAGATCCATCTGCTCACTGGCGAACTGCCGGATACGCTGCACCATTTCCAGACGGGAGCGCAGGCGAGCATCCAGTTGCGGATCGGACAGCAGCGCCGGAATGGGTCGCCGCGCATGCAGCACCTGCATTTCTCCGCGTACCCCCTGTTGATAATAGCTCAGCGTTTCACAGGCCCCCAGCAGCAGGGCCAGGCCGGCCAGCAGAGCCACACGCATCCATGCTTCAGTCTTTGGGCTCACGCGCCAGCGCCTCCTCATAGAACCATTTACGCCGTCCGCCGGTCAGACGCGCCGCCAAGGCGGCAGCCTGGCTGGGCGGGAGCTCTTGCAGCAGGATATCAAGAACACGTCGATGCTCTTGCACATCACCACCACTTTGTGACGCACACCCGGCCAGCACCAGCACGATCTCGCCACGACATTGATCGGCATCATGACGGACGCGCTCGCAGAGCTCGCTGAGCGGCATGCGCAGCACCGTTTCATAAGCCTTGGTCAGTTCCCGGCAGAGGGTGATCGAACGGTCGCCCATCACACCGAGCAGGTCTGCCAGTGTCTCTTGCAGGCGGTGCGGCGCCTCGTAAAAAATCAAGCTGCGCTGTTCTGCAAACAGCTCGGCAAGACGGCCACGGCGTGCCGCGGAACGCGCCGGCAGAAAGCCTTCAAAGACGAAACGGTCACAGGATTGCCCGGACACGCTGAGGGCCGCCATCGCAGCGCTGGCACCTGGCACCGTACGCACCGGCACCCCGGCGGCATGCGCTGCGCTGACCAGACGAAAGCCTGGATCACTGATCAGCGGCGTACCGGCATCGGAGACCAAGGCCAACTGCTCACCGGCCAGCAAGCGATGCACGAGCAGTTCGGCCTGCTCGGCCTCGTTGTGCTCATGCAGAGCGATCAGTGTCTTGCGCAGGTCAAAATGTTGCAGCAACTGCAGGGTATGTCGCGTATCTTCTGCCGCGATGGCATCGACTTCGGCGAGTGTGCGCAAAGCTCGCGCACTGATGTCGCCCAGGTTGCCAATCGGGGTCGCCACAACATAAAGTACACCTGCCGTCATGAGTCGTCACCTGATGCACGGCGTCATACCGTCTGCATGGTTGTGCCATTATCGATGAGGGGGAGCATAGCATGAGCTTGGAAGGCCAGACAGCAGCGGTGGCTGCGCGTAGTGCCTTGTTCATGTTTTTAGGCTTGGCCCTGAGTTTGACGAGCCCTGCCTTCGACGCTGTTCTTCTGCCCCAACAAGGGCCTTGGGCGCAGGCGGCTGATGATCTGAGCCTTGGCCTGATCGCCGCCTATGCACAGTCGAACAGGACCAGCAGCAACCCGACGGAACTGCGTTTTTATGACAGCTCGCAAGGTGATATCCGCGCACTGTATGCAAGTGCCGTGCATGACGGTGCCGACTTCATCATCGGACCGCTGGAGAAAGACAAGGTGGATGCCCTCTTGTCGGACGGTCAAGGCTTCGCCGTCAAGACCCTGCTGCTGAACCGCTCGACGCAAGCGCCGCTGGCGCAAAGCTGGCAGTTTTCGCTATCCCTGGAAGACGAGATCCCCACCCTGGTCACCACTGCCCGTCGTGCCGGCATAGAGCACGCGCTGATCGTCTACGATGACGACGGCAACTACGCTCAACGCGCGCACACCTGGGCACAAGCCTGGCGCGCTGCCGGGGGCAGCGTCATCGAGGAAGCGGCACTGCCGGCACACGCCACCCTGATGAAAACGCTGCAAAGCCTGCTATTTAGCACCAGCGAACAAAAACGCGGACATGGTCGGCACGCACGGCGCGTCATCCTGCAGACACCACGGCCCATCGACGCCCTGTTCATCGCCTGCGGCCAGCGCAACGGCAGCCAGATCTATCCGCTCTTGCAACACCTGCATCGCAATCTTCCCCGCTATGCACTGTCGAGCGCCGTCGACATGCCAAGTCGGCGAACCCAATGGCAGGACCTGATCGGCTTGGTCTACACCGAGCTCCCCGGACTTCTGCAAGCCCCGGACAGCCTGCGTTTGTTCGATGTGCTCATGCATGAGCGCAGCTCTGATCAGCGCCTGTTTGTCATGGGTATGGACAGCTGGGCCCTGGCCCGTCAACTCGGCACAGACCATCCTTCCTGGCCCTACCAGGGACTGACCGGCCGCATCGACGCACAACAGGGCCTGCTGCAACGACAACTTCCAGCCAGCCGCATCGCCGGCGATGGCCCACACCTGATAGAACAGCCATGAGTGATATTCTCGAGCGCACCGCCTCCTGGTTTGACACCACCCGCGAGCAGATCCAGGACAATTTTCTGGCCAATGGCGAGGCTTTGGTGGCCGCCGTCGAGTTGATCGTTGAGGCCATGATAGGTGGCCATCGTGTACTCTGCTGTGGCAACGGTGGCTCCTCCGCCAACGCCCAGGCCTTTGTGGCCATGATGATCCATCGCTATCATCGTGAGCGGCCTTCACTACCGGCTCACCTGCTAACCCCCGACATCCCCACTTTCAGCGCCATCGTTGGCGAGTCCTCATTCGCCGACGTCTACGCACGGCCGGTACGTGCCTACGGGCAAAGCGGGGATATTCTGCTGTGCATGTCCGCCACCGGTCAGGCCATCAACATCTTGCAAGCCATCGATGCGGCCCATGACAAAGACATGCGCATCGTCGCACTGACCGGCTATGACGGCGAGGACATCGCCCGCATGCTGCATGAAACCGATGTCCAGATACACGCCCCTTTCGACCGTCATGCAGCGATACATATGGCCCACCACGCCGTGCTGCACTGCATGGCCCACCTCATCGATGAACAACTGTTCGGAGTCGAAAATGACTAAATGGAAAGTCGCAGCAATCCTGCTCGGTCTCGCCATCGGCCTGGACGGCTGCACGAGCCTGATGGCCACCGCCAGCGGACCTGGACCGGCCACCCGACCGGCCTACGATCGCAGCCTCAGCCAGAGCATCGCCGATCTCGAAGTGGAAAACACCGCCAATATCGACATTTACAAGGCGGACAGCCGGTTTCGTGACGCCAATGTGCACGTCGTCAGCTTTTACGGCACGGTGCTCCTCTATGGCCAGGTGCCGGCCGCCGATCTCAAGGCCAAGGCTGAGCATGAAGTCAATCAAATCAGCGGCGTCCACCACCTTTACAACCAGCTGAAAGTGACCGGCACCGACTACTACCTGGCCCGCGCCAGCAATAGCGTCATCGCCACCCGCATCAAATCGCGCCTGATGTTTGCCGACGGCATTCCCTATGCGCGCATGAAAGTGGTGGTCGATGATGGCGATGTTTACATCATGGGCAAAATCAGCCATAGCGAAGCCGACCATGCGGTGAGCTTGATCAAAGACATAGGGGGGATCAAGAAGATCATCAAAATCGTCGACTACGTCGACGATCAGGCTACGCCTCCTGCCGTTCAGGTCGCCGCACCAGCCACAGCCGGCTGAGCCCGTCTCAAGCGGCGCAATTATCCAGTTGCCATTGTTCGGCGTAGAGCTCGTAACTTCCCGGCAACAGGCTGGAAGCGATCTTCAGAGGCTGACCCTGTTCGTCATGGGTGCATTCATCCAACCGTATGCGGCGGGGTTGTGGCAAAGCACGCTTGTCGGCATCAAGCAACAAGAGCAAATTGGGTCGCAAACGCCGCAGTGGATTCTGCTCCGTCACGATGCCCACCTCACCGGAGCTCAAACGCACCAAGGTGCCGGTCGGGTACACACCGATGGCCTGTATGAACTCATCGACCAGACGTGCCTGGAAGGCTTTGTTGCGCAATTCAAACAAACGCGACACCGCCTCGACCGAAGTCAGCGCCAAGCTGTGCTGACGCGGGCTGGTCATGGCGTCATAGGTGTCGACGATACCAGCGATCTTGGCCATGGGACAGATGGCTTGCCCGGACAAACCTTGCGGATATCCTGAGCCATCGAAGCGTTCATGGTGTTGCGCCACCACCATGAGCATCTCCTGGCTCATGAAGCTCAAGGGGGTCAGAATATCCAGACTGTGCTGCACATGCGCCTCAATCAGCGTCCGCTCCTCGGCATTGAGCCTGGCCTGCTGAATCAGCGTCGCCGGCAGACGCACCTTGCCGACATCCATCAGCAATATCGCCAGCGCCATGGCATCGAGAGCCGTTTTGCTCAAACCCAGATGACGACCAAAGACGATGGCCCACAGCGTACTGCGGATGGCATGGGCGTAGCTGTAACCATCACGATCACGCATGCGCGCCAGCCAGACCATGGCATCTGGATTACGAATCACCGAGTCCACCATTCCCGAGGCGACATCCGCCGCCTGATCGAAGCGCATGAGACTGCCGCGCTTCATTTGCGCGAAAATCTCGACGACTGTGCGCTGCAACTCGTTGAACACCTCTTCCGCTGCACGCACCTCTTCGGGCATCGATACCAGGGTGGGGTAGACCGGCAGCCGTGAACGCAGGACGGATGGCGAGGGCTCTGTCAGCTTGTCGATGACCTGCTTGTTGCTGCGCCGGACATCGATGTAGACATGGCGGCAATATTTGCGCAAGGCCAAAATTTCATCGTGGCTACGCAGATAAAAACCCTGCAAGGGGAAAGGTGTTTCTATCCAAGGTCGGTCCAATTTGGAGACAAACATCCCCATGGCCAGATGTTCGACCGGCAATTTGCGCATCTCTATGCTCATCATGCCTCCCGCGACGATTTCGCGTCGACCTTGAAATTCTTATGTCAATACTATAACGCCAAAAAATCGTAAGGCATGAGCGCCAACCTGGAAATTTCCAGGAATCATGAATGCCATCACAGCCTCAGGCTATTTTTTAGGCAACTGTGCACGAATCTCGTCGAGAACCATGGTCAATGCGTCCAACCTGGCATTGATCGCCTCGATGTCGCGCTGAGAGGGGATGCCGATGCGTCCCAGCGTCGTCGCCAAGCCGTCGTCGAGAACCCGCTCGACGCGACCCAGGGTACCGGAAGCCTTCTCACGCACCTTCTCACGCACCTCCTCAACCACCCCGGCAGCCTCTCGCGTCCGCCCCTCGATCTCCTCGCCCGCCTTGACCAGGGCATCAAAGAAGTTTTCAGCACCCTCCTCATTGCGCGAAAAGGCGCCCAAACCCGCCAGCCAAATCTGTTTGGTATAGTTACGTAGCTCACTGGGCGAACCGCTCCACTTGCCGCGCGATCGCCCTTTGCGTGACAGATCTGTCATCACCATCCCCTTTCCCGTTCAAGACCCGTCCATTTTAATGCACCCTGAGCACAGCCCCAAGACTCAAGTCCTGGCATGCAGCAAAATATTGACCAGCCAAGCAAGGAGCAGCGCCGGCCCCAGCATCAACCAGACGTGTGATCGGCCCAGCATCTCAGCCTGCAGCTGCCGCCAGGTCCTCGCCGTCGGCCGACCGGCCTGCAGACGGGCCGCAAGCAGCGCCTGCTCATGGCGGGCGACGCCACTTTCGGCCAGGCAGGACATCAGCATAGGCCGTGCCAGATGCTGGGCACGCTGACGCAAACGCTGCAGTCCCGAATCCCCCAGAAAGCGCACAAAAGTACGGGTGGTCAGGCGATGCTGCAAGAGGGCCTCCAGATGACGGGTCACGACGGCATCGGCCAGCTCGGCGCCCTCACCTGCCCACAGACAGGCCAATAGACGCCGGGCGCGCAGGTTCTCGATCAGGGCGGCATCGACCGCATCATCCAGTTGCGCATCGAGCGGCAGGCGCCGCCATAGAAACTGGCCGGCCCACCAGGGCAAGATGAGACTGGCAGCGCAAACACCTGCAGCCACCTGCGGCGTGCGCAGAGTCCATGCCAAGATACCGAGCAGCGCGCCCAGTCCTGCCCAGATCAGATTGTAAGAGAACGGCCAGGGCAGGAGACGACGATAGAGGACGGCATCCCGGGCCGACTGGCGCAGGTCAGCAGCCGCCTGCGTCACCCAGTCGGCGTGCTTGTCCATCAGCTGGGTCAAATCTTCGATGATGCCGTCCATCATCGCCGGCAGATCATGCCGTATCTGCTGCATCACGCGCTGACGCGCCCACAGTGGCAGATTTTCCCAGAGGACAAGATCTTCATGAGCGAGCACCTGCTCAAGTATCCAGGACAGGCGCTCTTGTGCACGCGCCGTCAGATAGGCGGCCATCCATTCCGGCTGCAGGCTTTCAAACCAGGACTGGGCACCTTGCCGGCCGAGGCGCAAGCGCAGCCAGGAGCGCAGTCTATCCTCGCTGCTGACGAG
Source organism: Pseudomonadota bacterium (assembly GCA_021804565.1). Lineage (GTDB taxonomy): Bacteria > Pseudomonadota > Gammaproteobacteria > Pseudomonadales > Moraxellaceae > JAJZHK01. The sequence goes on from JAJZHK010000005.1 coordinate 56,027, forward strand.
CAGAAAGCCTCGCCACGGCCACCAGGGCACGGGCTCCTGGGGGTGCAGCAAAAGCGTATGAAACAGCATGCCCGAGGCAAGCGCAAGCAAAGCTGGCGTCAGCAACATCGCTGCCTGTGTTGCCGTACTCAGCGCCACATCAGCACCCCCCATGACCATCCCAATAACGGCCGCAAACCGTCATCATACGGTCATGTTGACGATTGTAGAAGCCCAGCACAGCAGCAACAATGACTGTCTTGACGTCATGGCGATGAGTCAAGGTCAAGACAGCCTCTACAATACACGGCATAATGCTCAAAATGACTGGGCTTGCAAATAACGATGGCCGACGCCTCCCCTCACAAAATGCCTGAGGCACACCAGCATACCCTGGGGCATTATCTGACCCTCGGCCTGCTGGAAACTTTTTTCAACGGCCTGCTCGCTATCGACCCGGCGTCGCTGAGCGCGCTTGCCACCCATGCCGGCACGGTGATCAAGCTCAAGATCCGCGACCCCTACCAGGTCCTTTATCTGTTGATCGACAGTGACGGCATCGAAGTGCGCGATGAATACCCGGGTCGCGCCGATATCCGCATCAACTGCACGCTCTACGCTCTCGGTCGCTGCCTGTTGGGCATGAGCCTCCCTGAGGGTCAATGGAAGGTCTGGGGCCCGCCTGAGAAAATAGCGGCACTCAGCGACATCGCCCAAAGCTATGAACTGCGCACATCTGCCCGTCTATGGCTGCGCCAGCACGTCAACCTGAGCGAGATCCTGCAGAAAATACGTCAGCAGGACTCCTCATGGCTACGTGATCTGACCCCCATGCCCGGGCTGTTGCGCGATACCCTGCAGCAAATGCGCCAGACCAACACCCTCATCGAGCGCCAGCAGGCCCTGATGGCCGAGCAAATGCAGCTGTTTCGCCGCGACCGCCGGGATGACACGCTGCTGGTCGTCCTGGTGCTGATGATGATGGCCCTGTCGCGCTGGCCGCAGGCTCAAGCGGCTGAACCGATAGCGGACGTGCTGCTCTTGTTGCTGCCCCTATATCTTCTCCTGCGCCGCTGGCGCCACTGAGCGAGCACCCGGCCGGCAAAAAGCGTCTACCATGGCAATTCTGATGATCAAGGATGAGCTTAAAGCGACCCGATGACTCCAGCACTGCCTGCGCCAAGAAGGCACCAATACCGATATCGTGCATGAGGGTGCCGATGGCCTCTATAGGGCCCTGGGCGGAGACCATGACCTGCTCATCCTCGACATCATGCCCCCTCGCTGTGAGGGCTGGAATATTCTGCAAACACTCGAGTCGGTTCGGCGAGAACCGCCGGTGTCCTGCTCAGCGCACTCGATGCTGGCGCCACCAACGACCTGGGCCAAGCCTTTGCTTTTAACGAGTTGCTGGCGCGACCGAAGCATTTTTCTTCCATAGACGACTCATGCCCTGTCAAGCAATCGACATGGATAGTATGACTCTGGCCAGCCCTCGGGCTCTGCCACAACAGCCTGCACCCACCTTGCTACGCCTGCCCGGCACGCTGTGTCGACTCCCCCTGCGCCAGATGCGGGCCGGAGACCTGTGTCCCCCTGCCGAGCGGGCACTGACGGTCTGCACAGAGTGCCTTGGCAGTACTGCAACTATCCAAGCGAAGACCCGCCCAGCGTGGCCCCCTTCAAAACAGCTTGTAAGAAAAACCGCCGGCCTCCCGACTGAAGCCTATCTTCCTGGAGGCTGTTCATGAAATCCACCCTGAGTTTATTGGAGTCCACCGACTTTCCGGAAATTCATCGTACTCACCTGGAAACCCTGCAGGCCAATCTCGGTTATCGCTGCAACCAGAGCTGTGTGCACTGTCATGTCAACGCCGGCCCCCAGCGCAGCGAGATGATGAGCGATGAGGTGATCCAGCTCATGCAGCAGCTCTTGGACCAGGAGACCCTGCGCTGTCTGGATCTGACTGGGGGAGCTCCAGAGCTGCATCCGCGATTTCGCGACCTGGTTCTCCATGCCCGGCGCCAGGGCATCCACGTCATCGATCGCTGCAATCTCACCGTGCTGTTGGAGCCTGGCCAAGAGGATACCGCTGATTTTTTGGCCGAGCATCAGGTTGAGATTGTCGCCTCCCTGCCTTGCTACAGCCTGGACAGGGTCGATCAGCAACGTGGCCGGGGAACTTTCGAAAAAAGTATACAGGTTCTAAAGCGCCTGAATCGCTTGGGCTACGGCATCCCCGCCAGCGGAAAAATCCTCAAGCTGGTTTACAACCCTGTCGGCGCGACCCTGGCTCCTGACCAAAAGCAGCTGGAGGATAGGTATCGCCGCGAGCTGTCTGAAAAATTTGATCTGCAGTTCAGCGCTTTATTGACCCTGACCAACATGCCCATACAGCGCTTTGGTGCCGTTTTGATCGCACAGGGTCAGTTTGACACCTATATGAACCTGCTCAAAAGCAGCTACCAGGCCGCCAACCTTGCTCAACTCATGTGTCGTACGCTGATCAGTGTGGACTGGCAGGGCTATCTGTACGACTGCGACTTCAACCAGCAACTGGGTTTAGCCATTCCCCCCCACAGCCGGTCCTCATCACCCTGGCATGTACGTGACCTCCTGCAGACTGGGCTTAGGCCGAGGCGGATCAGGGTGGCGGACCACTGTTATGGATGCGCGGCAGGACAGGGCTCCAGCTGCGGGGGAGCGCTGACGGGGAGCACCGCATGAGTCTGGTCCGACGTTCCATACTGCTGCTCATCCTGCTCGCCTTGGCAAGCCCACTGTTTTTCCTGGGTCACCGCTACATGAACCTGACTTTCCTGAAAGCACAGATGAGCGTGCTACTCGCCTTGCATCATGAACACGCTTTTTTCTTCACGGCTGCCTTCTTTTTCCTATATGTGGCCGTGGCGGCCCTGTCCGTCCCAGGAGCTGCCATGATGACACTGGCGGCCGGAGCCCTCTTTGGTCTTATCCAGGGCACCTTGCTGGCTTCCTTGGCCTCCAGCTTAGGTGCCCTGCTCGCCTTTCTGGGATCGCGTTACCTCTTACGTGATTACATAGAGAGGCGATACGCTGAACGCATGCGCAACATCGATCAGGGCTTGGAGCGCGAGGGCGCTTTTTACTTGCTTACTTTACGTCTGCTACCTTTGTTTCCCTTTTTCCTGGTCAATGTCCTGCTGGGTTTGACGCGTATGCGTTCGGGCACTTTCTATATGCTCAGCCAGCTGGGCATGCTGCCTGGCACACTGGTGTACGTCAATGCCGGCACCCAGCTGGCGCATATCTCCAAGCCCACAGATATTCTGTCGCTACGTATCCTCGGAGCCTTCGCTTTGCTGGCACTCTTCCCTTGGATAGCACGCATGATCTTGGATCCATGGAGAGCTTATCGGGCCTTGCGCGGATGGGCACGTCCCCAGCACTACGATCGCAATTTGATCGTCATCGGTGCTGGAGCGGCGGGTCTGGTCAGCGCTTACATCGCTGCCGCGGTCAAGGCCAAGGTGACCCTGATTGAAAACCATCGCATGGGCGGTGACTGTCTCAATTACGGATGCGTTCCCAGCAAGGCTCTGATTCGTAGTGCCAAACTGGCCCACCAAATCCGTCATGCCGACCGCTATGGGCTGCGACCCACATCGGCAATTTTTTCTTTCCAAGAGGTCATGCAAAGGGTGCAGTCGGTGATTCAGCAGGTGGCACCGCACGACAGTTCTGAGCGCTATACCGCCCTAGGGGTCGAAGTCTTGCAGGGGCATGCTCGCCTGGTCGATCCATGGACGGTTGAAATCAAGGATACCGAGGGACATATTCAGCGTCTCACCACGCGTGCGATCATCCTCGCCACCGGGGCCAGCCCTAGCGTCCCAGACCTGCCTGGCTTGGAGGATGCAGGTTACCTGACATCGGATACGCTTTGGGAGGAACTGGCACGGCGGGAGAAAATTCCTGCACGGCTGGTGGTCTTGGGGGGGGGCCCCATAGGTTGCGAGTTGACGCAGGCGATGGCCCGCCTCGGCGCCAAAGTCACCCAAGTGGAACGATCGGACAGGCTAATGGCGCGTGAGGACGTCGATGTCTCCGCCCTGGTCTTGTCCGCACTGCAAAATGAGGGTGTCACGGTACTCACCGGGCATGAAGCGCTGCGTTGTGAGCGGATGGATGGACGCAAGTTCCTGGTGCTTGAACATGGAGGACAGAACCAGCGCATCGAGTTCGATGATCTGATTTGTGCTGTGGGGAGAACAGCCCGACTGAAGGGGTACGGCCTGGAAGATCTCGGCATTCCGACCGGAAAAACCATCACCACCAACGAGTACCTGCAGACATCCTTTCCCCATATCCTGGCCGCAGGCGATGTGGCAGGACCCTATCAATTGACCCATACAGCAGCTCATCAGGCATGGTATGCCAGTGTCAATGCCCTTTTTGGCTTCGTCCATAAATTCAAAGTGGACTATCGCGTGATTCCTTGGACCACCTTCGTGGACCCGGAAGTGGCCAGGGTAGGATTAAACGAGCAGGAAGCCAAGGCCCAAGGTATCCGCTACGAACTGACACACTACGGCATCGACGATCTTGATCGCGCCATGGCCGATGGTTCGGCTTACGGATTCATCAAGATACTGACCGTGCCCGGTAAGGACAAGATATTAGGCGTGACCCTGGTGGGAGAACATGCCGGCGATCTGTTGGCAGAGTTTGTTCTGGCCATGAAATGGGGACTGGGTCTGAACAAGATCCTGGCTACTCTTCATACGTACCCCACGCTTTCTGAGGCCAACAAGTATGCCGCAGGTGCATGGAAACGAGCCCACACTCCGCAGGCGCTACTACGCTGGCTGGAACGTCTGCATCACTGGCGGCGGGGGAATTGATCATGTGCTTACGTCTTCTGTTACTTCTTGTCGTTTACGCCCTGGCTGGCTGTAGTCAGGCAGCTGCCTTTGATGCGGGGGCCTGGAGTCATCTGCTACAAAAACATGTGCGCGTCTATCAGGGAGGGAGTGTGACGGCTGTCGATTATGCAGGGCTCCTGGCCGATAAACCTGCATTAGATCGTTTTCTGCACGCTACCTCAGCAGTCCGTGCGGAGGCCTTTGCGCGCTGGCCGAAACAGGATCAGCTGGCTTTTCTTATCAATGCCTACAATGCTTGGACCATCGACTTGGTGCTGACGGGATACCCTGGACTGCACTCCATCAAGGATCTTGGGGGACTGTTTGCTTCTCCCTGGAAAAAGAATTTCATCCCCTTGCTGGGTCAATTGCTGTCCCTGGATGATATCGAGCAGGGACTGATTCGTGGCTCCGAGACTTTCCATGAACCACGGGTCCATTTTGCCCTCAATTGCGCCAGCCGAGGCTGTCCGCCCTTGCGGCCCGAGGCTTATGATGGGGCCCATCTGGAGCAACAGCTTGATGATCAGACCCGTAAATTCCTGAAGGATCGTGACCGCAACCGCCTGCAGGGGCACACCCTGCAGATTTCATCGATATTCAAATGGTACGCTGACGACTTTACCCAGGGATGGCATGGCATGACCCGTCTTCCTGTCTTCCTGGCTCACTATGCCTCCGCCTTGGGCTTGAATGCGACTGAAACCCGATTACTGCTCGAAGGTAAGATCGATATCACCTACCTGCCCTATGATTGGCAACTGAACGCGGCGGGCAGCTGACATGATGCAGCTATCCGTCATCGTCCCCCTACTTAATGAGAAAGCGCAGTTACCCGAACTACTGGAGCACCTACATGCTCTGCAAGGGCATGGGTGCGAGATTCTTCTGGTCGATGGTGGTAGCGACGATCACTCCCCGGAGATCGCCCGCAGTCTAGGATTCACCGTCCTGGACTCAGCACGTGGGCGTGCTGCTCAGATGAATGTGGGGGCCAGGGCAGCCCAGGGTGATATGCTGCTGTTTCTTCATGCCGATACGCGTCTCCCAACATTTGCCGACGTACTGATCCGTGTGGCATTGATGCATCAGCGTCACGTTTGGGGTTACTTTGCTGTGTATATCCAAGGAAAACCTCCTCTGTTGCGCGTGATCGCCAAACTCATGAACTGGCGTTCTCGTCTCAGCGGCGTGGCCACCGGCGACCAGGCTCTGTTCATGAAACGTACGGCTTTTGCCAGCGTTGGCGGGTTCCCGGAGCAGCCCCTCATGGAAGATATTGAAATGTCCCGCCGTCTGCGCCGGCTTTCAAGACCTGCTTTTTTAGCGCAACGCGTCATCACCTCAGGACGCCGCTGGGAGTCCCATGGCGTATGGAAAACCGTCTTTCTGATGTGGCGACTTCGCCTGGCCTACTGGTGGGGCGTGCCGGCCGAGGTTCTGGCCGGCCATTATCGATGAAACCTATCCATATCGTCATTCTTGCCAAGGCACCGCAACCCGGCAGGGTCAAGACACGCCTCATACCTGCGCTGGGGGCCCATAGGGCGGCGCGCTTGGCCCACCACATGCTGCAACACACGCTGCAACAGGCTTTACAGGCTCAGATCGGACCCGTAGAGCTCTGCGCAGACCCTGCACTGACCGAGCATGCCTGGTCAGCGGTGGTCCTGCCCGCAGCAATCGCGGTGAGTGAGCAGGGACAGGGGGATCTGGGGCGGCGTCTTGCCCAGGCGGTACGGCAGCATACACAAGCAGGTGCCTCGGTATTGCTGATCGGGACCGATTGTCCGGACCTGGATGCGATGACCCTGCAACGCTCTGCGCAATCCCTGAAGGAGCATGATGCCGTCATGATTCCCGCCTTTGATGGCGGCTACGTGCTGCTTGGCCTGCATGAATACCATCCCTCACTTTTTGAGGATATGGCCTGGAGTACGCCCCATGTGGCACACGAAACCCAGGCACGACTGCACGCTCTGGATTTGAGCTTGGCCATCCTACCGAAACTTCATGATATCGATGAATCAGCGGATCTCACTCATCTACCGGAGACCTGGCGGGATATTTTTATTCCAGGTGAGCCATCTTTTTGTAAGAAAAATGGATGATGGAACGACTCTAAGGGTAACAACACCTCGGAGAGCTGTAGCATGCGTGACCTCGTCCAGAATTATTATGGCCAGCAGCTTCACAGTTCCAAAGATTTAAGGACAACAGCCTGCTGTGATACATCAGCGCCTCCCCCATGGCTCAGACCTTTGTTGTCGCAGATTCACCCTGAGGTACTCGATCGCTACTATGGCTGTGGCCTGAGCTGTCCAGCCTTGCTGGAAGGTTGTCGGGTTCTCGATCTGGGCTGCGGATCGGGGCGCGATGTCTATTTGTTGTCGCAACTGGTTGGGGCATCCGGTCAGGTGGTAGGTGTCGATATGACCGATGAGCAACTGGCCCTTGCAGAAAAACACCATGCCCATCATGTGCAGAACGTGGGCTACGACAATATATGCTTTATCAAGGGCTACATCGAACAGCTCGATGCCCTGGAACTGCCACCCGCCAGCTTTGATGTCATCGTTTCCAACTGTGTTGTCAACCTTTCGCCTGACAAGGCTGCGGTCTTACAGGGCGTTTTCAAGCTGCTTAAATCCGGTGGCGAGTTTTATTTTTCTGATATCTATGCCGATCGGCGCATTCCCGATTCCCTACGCCATCATCCAGTGCTCTATGGAGAGTGCCTGGGTGGAGCTTTGTACTGGAATGATTTTATCAGCTTGGCGCGTCAGAGTGGATTTGCTGACTCACGTCTGGTCAGCGACCATCCCCTGGGCATCACCGATGACATCCTGGGTCAACTGGTCGGAGAGATCCAGTTCTACTCGGCGACCTATCGTCTCTTCAAGCTAGCTGGACTGGAGCCTGCCTGTGAGGACTACGGCCAGGCCGTGATTTATCGGGGCAGCCTGCCCCACCACCCGCATCATTTTGTCCTGGACAAACATCACGACATGAGCACGGGACGCATATTTCCCGTGTGCGGCAATACATGGCGCATGTTGCATGAAACGCGTTTTGCGCCCCATTTCACCTTTCTCGGCGATTTCAGCCACCACTTTGGCCTCTTTGAAGGATGCGGAAATAACATTCCCTTCGACAGTCCCTCCATGCAGAGCCGATCTTCAGCTTGCTGCTGATCAGCATATTGAGGATAGCCACATGGAATTTCTGATCGTGAGCCTGGCGGGATGCTTGGGATTCAACAACGGTGCCAATGATAACTTCAAAGGTTTCGCCACAAGCTGGGGGACTCAAACACTGAGCTATCGTCAATCGATTATCTGGGCCACCCTGGCGACGGTAGCGGGCAGTCTGATGTCGATATATTGGGCCCACTCCCTCTTACACGCATTCTCAGGCGCAGGTCTAGTTCCCGATGCGCTTTTGACGACCCCGGCCTTCATGGCCAGCGTCTCTGGTGGTGCTGCTATCACTATTTTTGTTGCAACGCGTTGGGGATGGCCCGTGTCAACCACGCACGCCCTGTTGGGAGCACTCCTCGGAGCTGGCCTGACACAAGGTTTTCAAGGTATCCATGTGCAAGCCTTGCTGCATGGTTTTGTAGCCCCCCTGTTGATCAGCCCCTTGGTAGCGGCCATGCTGAGCATGGGAATAGTACGTAGATTCAGTTCATCGAAAGCGCTGACTTCGGCAACCCTGGAGACTTGCCTCTGTATCCGTCCCGAATCCAGGCTGGCGGTGTCGGCTGATGGTGTGGCGACCTATCGGCAGGGCCTGCAACCAGAGTTTATCGTGGCTTCCCAGGCTGATTGCACCCAGGATCAACTGCCGCTGCGTCTAAACCCGCAAGCTATCCGTGACCGCTTGCATGTGGGCTCGGCTTTAGCCATCTGTTTTGCACGCGGCGTCAATGACACCCCCAAACTGGCAGCGCTGATGGTGGCAGGAAAAATACTCTCCATCCCTATGGCCACCTTAAACATCAGCATGCTCATGGGCCTAGGAGGGCTTGTTTTTGCCCGTCGCGTGGCGGAGACCCTAAGTCTGCGCGTCAGTCACCTACGCCCGGAGCAGGGTCTGATGGCCAACTTGGTGACTGCGGGACTGGTGCTGTTTGCCAGCCGATTAGGCTTACCGGTATCGACGACACATGTCGCCGTGGGGTCAATTGCCGGAGCCGGGGCGGGCGCCCACTCACTCAATACAAGCACCTTACGCAACATCCTTTTATCGTGGATAGCCACGCTACCTCTGGCCGCTCTACTGAGCGCCCTGACACTGCAACTCCTCCATGCCATAGCACCAGCCTGAAGCCGCAGACGTTCAGGCTGGTTCTGACAGGGTTATGGGGTTCTGCTCGCCAGGAGCCCCTCAAGGCCAGGGTCGTGGGTGTTGTCCCTTCATCCGGAGGCCTCATCCGGCAGGAACCAGCGCTGCGAGAGACACTCCCGCAAACGCAGGCGCGCCCGGTAGAGCATGACATTGAGATTGCTGATGGATATCTCCATGCTTGCACAGATTTCTGAACTGTCCAGGCCCACGAATTCACGCATCATAAAAGCTCTGGCCTGACGGCCAGGCAAATACTCCAGACAGGCATCAAAAACCATCCAGAAATGTTGATCCTGCATGGCCTGCTCAGGACTGGCCCAGGGCTGAGGCTTGCTCTGTGCTAGCCAATAACCGTGCGCATCGAAAAGAAGATCAAAGTTCTCCTCTTCCTCATCACTATGCAACAACTGGCTGGCCTGCACGTAACGGCTTCTTTGCCGGAGGATATCGGCGATCTTGTTTTTTAAAATGGCAAAAACCCAGGTCTTGAAAGCCGACTTACCGGCAAAGGACTGGACATTGCGCAAGGCACCGATCAAGGCATCCTGTACAGCGTCTTCTGCCAGCTGAGGATCACTGTTCAGCTGTAAAGTGGCAAAACGCAGCATCTGATGACGCAAGGTCGATAGAAACTGCTCATCCATGAGCGCATGGACCGGACTCACATCAGTCATCATGGCGTCCTTGAGAACCCCGACAGGAGGATGCAGTATGACATAGATGGTGCTCGAGCAAGAGAGCTAGAGCCGGGATGGATACCATCTTGGCCATGGACCTGGAGAGGGGGCCATGCCGCAGATTCCGTGTACTCATGCGGGATCACCGGCTCTGCTGAGCCGTCTGAAGCGCCGGAGAAACTTTCTATCCAGATGATCCTTCCAGCGACGCACCCAGGCGCCCTGTGCGCTAAACGGTCCCCATGAAGCGATGGCCTGCTGCGCGGACATACGTAGCAGATAAAGAGTCCATCGCCGTGGCAGGTAGCTTCGGTAGACCTCTCGCCCCTGCAAAGTCGCCATGAGGTTGTGAGCCACAACAGCACCAGCGCGCACGGCGTGGACCCCCGAGGATGACAGTCTCGTATCTGTCCGGGCACAGACATCGCCCGCTGCCCATACATTGCGATGCGAGACGCTGCGATGATACGCATCGACCAGGACCCTCCCCTGCGTATCCAGCTGCAGGTGGCTCCTCTGTAGCCAGGCGGGAGGATGCGCACCGGTAGCGGCAATGATCATGTCAACGGTCACAGCCTGCGGATGATCTGCCAGCACAAGGCCGGCCTCACTGACCTCAGCCCGGCCCGCCAGAATGTGGACACCGGCCCCTTGCAGGATCTTTTTGGCGTGTTTTTTGACACCCTGGCTGTGACCCGGCAACAGCCCCTGACGACCGGTGACCAAGCTGAGCTCTGCTTGCGGCCAGCGCTCATGCAAGGCCAGACAGACTTCAACGCCGGCTGCGCCTGCGCCTATCACGGCCAGCTGCCATGGATACGACGGTAGCCGTTCCGGACAGGCTTGCCATGCCGCCATCAGCCTGCTGACAGGTTGCAACGGCCATACCGGCGTCGGCAGGCGGTTCCAGCAGGAAGCCTCGCTTTCACTGCCCACGGCGAGGACGATGAAGTCGTAATCGATTACTTGGCCGCTCAGCAGGGTAAGCTGCTGATGATCTGCATCCATAGCCACGATGCTATCGAGCAGCAAGTGCACACCCGCTCGTTCGCTAAGAAGCTGCAGATCCAGCTGTATCTCTTCCGCACCATAGTCACCTGCCAGCCAGCCGGGAAACATGCCTGAATAGGTGTAGCACGGCGAGGGACTCATCAAAATCCACTCCAAATCCGGCTGGGGCCTATGTATCAGTTCTTCGATAATCATCAACTGCGCATGCCCAGCGCCCGCCAGAATGACCCGCTGACGCAGCTGGGCTCTGGCCATGATTTTTCCTGGTGTCATCATCCCCACCTCACCTTTTCACTCAGCTTGGTCGAGGGATGAGGACAAAATATTACGCAGCTCTGGCGCCCGGCTTGTAAGAATTCTTGAACCGGAGCAGACCAATCGACCTACCCAAAGTTCATGAGCAGGTGGAAGTGATGAAGTCCTTGATCGGAGTTATCGGTGGCAGTGGCTTGTATGACATGCCCGGCCTGCACAATCGCCGGGAAACCACACTCAGCACACCCTACGGTCCCCCTTCGGATGTCATCATCCAGGGGGAATGGGCTGGCGTAGCTGTCGCATTCCTGGCCAGACATGGTCGCGATCACCGGCTGATACCCTCCGAACTACCCTACCAGGCCAATATCCATGCCCTCGCGCAACTGGGGGTGCGTTATCTGCTGTCAGTTTCAGCGGTAGGGTCCTTACGCGAGGATATAGCGCCACTGGATCTGGTGCTGCCTGATCAGTTCATCGATTTGACCCGTCATCGGGCCTGTAGCTTTTTTGGCCAGGGGGCGGTAGCCCATGTCTCTATGGCTGATCCTGTCTGTGTGCAGGTACACCATGCCCTGGCTGCATCCATACGCGAACTCGCCATCACGGAGCCTGTACGCCTGCATACCAGCGGCACCTATCTGTGCATCGAGGGCCCCCAGTTTTCGAGCCGCGCCGAGTCCATGATGTACCGACAGTGGGGCGCCAGCATCATTGGCATGACCAATATGCCGGAGGCCCGCCTGGCGCGTGAAGCACAGATCGCTTACGCCACCTTGGCCATGGTTACCGATTATGACTGCTGGCACCCGCGGGAGGCCCATGTCACGGCCGAAACGGCTATCGCCCACCTGCAGAAAAATGCCCAACGAGCCCAGCAGGTCCTCGCTTTGACCATTGCGCGTCTGGGGAGAGAGCAACCCTGCTCCCTGGCACATAGCGCGCTTGCACAGGCTCTGGTCACCCCTTGGGAGGCGATGGATGCGGCAACCCGTGCCCGTCTTGCCGTCTTTGCGCAGCCGGGAGGATGATCATGATGAATCGATGGCGTAGCCGGCTTCTCGCACTGCTGATACTGCTGACCCTCAGTGCATCCTACCTGGCCCAGGCTGATGACAATGAGACCGGCAAATCCATCCGGCTGGAAGGCATCACGGTCACAGGCCGTGCGCTGCGACTGCCTGAAAGTGGGCACCCCTACACCATGATCCTGGTGTTTGCCACTTGGTGCCCCATCTGTCTGGGGGAACTTCCCGCACTGGAGCAGTTTTATGAGCGCCATCAGCAACAAGGATTTTTACTGGTTGGCCTGAGCGAGGATACGGATCAAGAAGCCCTGCAGCAGTTGATCCAGCATGATCATCTGAGCTTTCCCATCCTGGCCGTTCATAACCTCCGATACAGCAATTTGAAGGATCTCGGCATCACCCCTGTCAGCTACCTGATCAATGCCCACGGCAAGATAGTGTGGCGTCGAGTAGGCGCTGTGGATGAGTTGCTCTCTCGCCAATAACACGACATCCCAGACGCCTTCGTCAGTTCAGCGGAGCTACTCGATCTCGGCGTCACCGCCGATCTAATTTTGACCTCCCCCTGGGGAGCCTATCGCTCTCTGTGAGACCTCAATCGATCACCTGTCCTCACAAGGGTCAACACAGCGCAAGCCCAAGTCCAGGATTACGCATGTGTATTCACGATCGTGCCTAAGGTGGCGCTGCTGGACAGGACCTTGGACTGAGCGCTGGTCGTGCTCACGCTGGGCTCTTGGCCATGATCACCATCACTGTCAGCGCGCTTAGGGCTGGATGGCGTCACAGAAGTCGCTGAGCTAGGCGTGTAGGCGGGCTTGAGTGCCGCGGAACTGATGACCGATGTCATGACATGCACCTTTTTTGGAATGGTTTTTCATGCTAAGTACCCTATCTGTTGTCGGCTCAGGCTTGAAGAACTTTAGGGCCCCTCAGAAAAAAGGCGGCCAAGCAAGCTACTATCAGGAGCCCACTGAACCGAGCGATAAACCAGCCCACCCAAGGTAAGACCATAGGCCATATGAGCCAAATAAACCGTGACTGGAAACTTGATAGGAGAGAAATCCTGACCAAATGGGCCAGCGCCGATGATACTCATAACCGGACTTATCATGAATACCGTAGCGATCATTATTCCATAAAGCACACCCACCCACCAATGCGCGCGCCCCAATACGACAATATAAATAAAAGCAAAACCAATTCCATTCCATAAATGATCACCCCAGCCTATAAAATTTGACCAGGCATCAGGGCCATCCATGAATTGATCGGAGAGTTGAACGCCAATAAGCATAGGCAGCGACCCTGGCATCGCCGCAAAGAATCGAAATCCAATAATTCTTACTATTTCCATGGCCAGCGTTGCAAAAAATCCAGTGGCAAGAGCCAAAAAACCCGCTTTCAATAAACGCAGGTACCCTGCTGCTGCAGAAATAGCCATCAAAGCGATCCATACAACCAGGGCAGGAAGAATGGCATAAAGACCCAAGGCATGCATGCTGATAACACCCGTCGCCGACACGGTAAATGCCAATGGTGATACGGAAGCTGACGCCAAGGCGAGAAGCGTCATGACAAGATGAGCAGGTGACATATTGAGCTTGGAAGTTATCATAGGTATCCTTGATATATTGTTAAGAAAAAGTCGGGACTGCAAGGATCAGCGTAGCGAGAGGCTACGCTGATCCTCCACAGGGACTACATCGCCGCCTGGCTAGCAACCATGTTTAATTTCTTATCCAGCATCTCCCCGACCTGGGCCAAGCTGGGGGAGACCGCCATTAACTGACTGGATGGCTGAAAATAACCGATAAAGGTATGTCCTTGGGCTGACCATACGTAAAGGCGGGCAGGCAATACCGCGCCAGCCGCAGGATCCATACCGAAAGCCTTCTTACCCATTTGTGGGTTGCCTACGAAAAAAGTTTCTGCACCGTCTAGCTGCAGACCAGTCATCGAAAGGACTTTAGCCTGGTCGATGTGTCCCATCACCATCATTTGATTACTATTGATGGCTTTTTTAAGCGCACTGATCGTGCCTGTGTATGACTGGTGGGACTCCACTTTCAGAAAAGTCGATGAGTCCTGTGCCATAACAAAATTCGCACTCAGAAACATGGAGGAAAGAATCAATGTGGATGCCATTGAACGAAAATTTATCATTTGAGCCTCACTAAAGGTTATTGATCTCTCCCGGCATGGAAGGGATCTATGGGTTTAGTCGCCCAGACCTCACAAGACTTACACTTAATATTGACTATCAGATCGAAAATGTTTACCGCGAGGCATGCTCTTGGAAAGCATTTTGGCAGCGCTGCTCACACTGTCGTCAGGAGCCATTGCGGGCAGACCGCATCCAATGCAAGCAGCCAGGCCAGTACCCGACTGGGATGAGGGCTTTTGTACTTTTGCAGGATAAACGCCTTCCTGTATCGACAACCACGATCGGCTGACTTGGCGGCGTGGCCGTGGCCATGCCCTTGGGGAGAGCCTACAGCATCCCCGATACGGGATCCCTTCTTCCATCCCAGCGATCCAGCTCAGCCAGGATATCCTGTGGCTCTGGCCGCAACCGATAGTTATCCGTAAGATCTGCATAGATCACATGACCTCCTGCCTCAGTGATGAATACCGTAGGCATAGGCACATCACGATCGTATCCCAAGGCCTGCAGTCCCCATGGCAGACCTTTTTCAGCCAGAATTCCTAAAGCGCATGCTGCAACATTGTCTTGGTCAATAAAAAATTGCATAGGAACATCAAACTTTTTTGCCAACTCTGCAGTATGTTCCGGCGGTTGCGGCGAAACCAGATAAATGGCAACACCACGCTGAGCCAAAGCCTGATAGTTGGCTGCCACTTCACGGATCTGTGCCATACATAGCGGGCACCAGTTTCCTCGATAGAAAAGCCACATCGCCCGGGTAGTGGTCAAGGTCCTTGTATCAATGGACTCTCCCCGTTCATTGGTCAAGACCAAGGCAGGCAAAGTCTGGTCGACGCGCAAAAAACTTCGGTCACGTTTTGGAAATCGGGAATACCAGTGCACATAAAGCATAGGCAAGGCAACTCCCAAGAGGACAAGCGCGGCTAAACCCCAGAGATCATGAGCCCCTAACATCATCCAGATGGCCGGCAGAACAAGCGCGATACTTGCCATGAGCCATAGCGTGAGCTTGCCCGTACGTGCACTGGGAGATATGAAGAGACGCAGAAAGAAAGCCATCTGCAACATCGATGTCGCGAGAACACTAGCGCCTAGCCATAGCAGTCTAAATTCAAGTAGAAGAGATACCCCCCAGACAAGGCCAAGCAGCAAGAAGGCCATGTAGGCAGCAATGAAGAATGATTTGACGTGATGCATAAGGACGACTCCTGAACTTGATTTTCTTAGTCGTCATTTTTTTGGAAATATAACGCGTCAACATCAAAATACTAGACCCAACCTAGTACAGCATGCCCTAAATGACCTCATTCATGAATCTCGAGCTCGGGAGCCTGCCATGCCTTGAGCTGGAAGAAGCCTCCATCATACCCATGGATTGACAGTTAGCGTCGCAGCGCCGTCGCCAGATCCATAGGGTGAGCCGCATCGATGAGGCACCTGCAAGCTGGTGAGCCGGGTCCAAGTCGTGCGCTGGGATCATGTCCCGTGGAGTGGTGTCACAGAAAGAAGTAGTTGGTCATCGCGCATCTTCGCAAGAGTTGGGTTGGCCCAACTCAGCAGAGCGAGGATATGGACGATGAGCCATGACATGATCGCCCTTCAGGCGCTGCTTGAAAAGAGCTCTGACTCAGATTGGCTCCG
>JAJZHK010000042.1 GCA_021804565.1 Pseudomonadota bacterium
TGGGCCTTGGGCACCCCGATCATGGCCTTCCTCGGTGCGGGTCTCTGGGGCTTCATGATCACCCTGGCGCCCATGCAATATGTGGCCCATGGCACCAACTTCACCGCTGCGCATGGCCACCTCGCCTTCTTTGGCGCCTACGCCATGGTCTGCCTGTCCATCATTTCTTACGCCATGCCCCTGCTACGCGGCCGGACCGCCAATGACGCCCGTGCGCAACGCTGGGAAAAGACCGGCTTTTGGGTGATGGTGCTGAGCATGCTGGGTATCGCCCTGGCGCTCACCGGCGCCGGGCTGGTGACGGTGCTCCTGCAGCGTACCGGCAGCGCGCCGCTGGCGTTCATGGAGGTTCAGGACCGCTCACAGGTCTTTTTCATCCTGCGCGAGTGTGCCGGCCTGAGCTTCCTGAGCGGCTTGGTGATCTACCTTGGCAGTTTCTTTGTCCATGGACAAGAGAGCGCCTATCTGGGCTCCGCGCGCCCGAACGGCAAGTAAGGTCGATGCGGGAGGGGGAACAGACTCTCTCCCGCACACCCATCCCCTGAGCAGGAAAAGGAGCATGAAGGTGTACGCCCATCCTGAAGATCATCAACCCGGCAGCGTCCAGGCGCTGCCCGGTGACTTGGCCATCTGGTTCTTCATCGCGGCAGAATTGTTGGTCTTTGCCGTCTTGTTCATCTGTTTTGCCGAAGTGCGCCACGAACAAGCGCTATCGTTCAGGCAGGCTGAAGATCAACTGGCTCGCTTGCCGGCTCTCGCCGAAACCCTGATTCTCATCTGCAGCAGCTATACCGTGGTAGGCGCTGTCGAAACACTGCGCCAGGGGCATGCCCGAAGCGCCAGCCGAGGCTTTCTGCTCAGCCTGTCGCTAGGCGCTGCCTTTTGTGTCTTGAAGATCCTCGAACTGCACCATGATGCCGAGCTCGGCATGAGTCTGTCAGGCAGCAGCTTCGACATGTTCTACCTGTCGCTCATCGTATTTCATTTCATGCATGTCCTGATGGGCATGAGCATGCTCAGCGTCGTGGCCTGGCGCAGTGCCCATGGCACCTACGCTGATGGCGCCATCCATGGCGCCGAATCGGTCGCCGCCTTCTGGCATATGGTCGACCTGCTCTGGGTATTTCTCTTCGTTCTCGTCTATGTCCTCAGCTGAAACGGAGCTCTTATGCGACCTTATGCCGCACGCTTGGCCTGGCTTTTACTGCTCACCCTGAGCTTGTGCAGCTACGCACTGCACAGCCGACTGCACGGCCCTCTCCTGGCACTGTGCGCCCTGCTGCTCACCCTGGGCAAAGGACAGCTCATCGTGGACGACTTCATGGGCCTGCGCCATGTACGCGGCCCCTGGCGGCTCCTGCTCAGCAGCTATCTTGGCCTGTTGACCTTGACCCTTATCTTCATCAGCACCTATGGAGACCTGGCATGAACGCCCCTGCCCCAAGCTGGAAACTCAGCTATCGACCTGAAGCCGAAGAGATAGACGTCTTTGAACGGGCCTTCCACTGCCGCCTGCCGGTGCTCATCAAGGGCCCCACCGGTTGCGGCAAGACCCGTTTCGTCGAGCACATGGCACAACGCCTGAATCTGCCGCTGTACACCATCTCCTGTCACGATGACCTCAGCGCCACCGATCTTGTCGGGCGCCACCTCATCGGCAGCGAAGGCACCTTCTGGCAGGACGGGCCGCTGACCCGCGCGGTGCGCGAAGGCGGCATCTGCTATCTCGATGAAATCGTAGAAGCACGCAAAGACACGACCGTCGTACTGCACGCCTTGTCCGACGATCGACGCCTGCTGCCTATCGAGCGCACCGGCGAGATGCTCCAGGCCCCCGCCAGCTTCATGCTGGTCGTCTCCTACAATCCCGGCTACCAAAACCTGCTCAAAGGCCTCAAGCCGAGCACGCGGCAGCGCTTTATTTCCTTGAGTTTCAAGCATCCGGGACTGGAGCGCGAGCAGGCCATCATCAGCAGTGAAAGCGGCCTCGACGCTGCCTGGGCCGAGCGGCTGGCCCTGCTGGCCCAGGCCTTGCGACAAAGTGCCCGTGACAGCCTCGAGGAAGCTCCGGGCACCCGTCTGATCGTCGATGCGGCGCGGATGATGGCCGCTGGCCTGGAGCCGCGTCTGGCCTGCCGTGTTGCCATCATCGAGTGTCTGAGCGATGACCCTGAGCACATCGAGGCCTTGATGCGCGTGGTCGACATGGTCATGGGCCGCTGAAGCGACGGAGGCGGGTATGGAAGAGTGGGTAGGTCAGCTTTGGCATCGCTGCCGACAAGCACTGGCACGCGACCGTCATCCTCAGGCGGCGGTCGATCTGGCCGAGCACAGCAGCGCCATCAGCCTGGTCTTTCGTGCCTGCGGTGGCGAGCCCGGCCTGAACCTGCTCGGCGCCCCCCGCCTCGCCCATCACAGCCCCAAGCTCGGCTGGCAGCACAGTGATACGCGACGGGTGGAGCTTGCCTTTGCCGATGCACAGGCGCTGCACCTGCCGGCACGTATCGATCTTTATCCCCAGCGTGCCGACAATCGCCGGCTCTACGACTGGCTGGCCGCCCTCTGTGCCGTCCTGCCCCAGCAAAGCGGCGACTGGCTGCGGCGACATCAAATGGCGACCTTGCATCTGCTCGGGCGCTATCGGGGTCTGGCCCAGAGCTATGAGCAGCTGCTCAAAGCCGAACTGCAGCGACGGCCCGCCCTGCACGCGTTTCCAGCCACGGCCCGTGCCCGCGAAGAAGCGCTGCGGCAGGCGCTGCTTCAGCCTGGCAGCGTCAGCCAACTGCCTGACTCGCCACAAGGTCACCTGGCTCAGGTGCTATGGACCCTTGCTGAAACCCCGGCGACTTCTTCCGCGCTTTTCACCGCTACGGATGACGCCGCCCTCAGCGAGGACAGCCAGGCCGGTGATCGCAAGCGTCGGCATGGCCAGTACGAGCAAAAGCTGGCGCGCCGCGGCGGCCTTCTGATCTTTCGACCCGAATCCATCTTCAGCTGGAGCGAATACGCTCCCATCGACCATGAGCAGCAGGACAATGAGGATGAGGATCTTGCCGCCGCCGCGGACGACCTCGATCACCTCAGTCTGCATCGTGACCCGCAGAGCATCGCCAAAGCCCTGCGCATGGAACTCGATGTGATGGCTGCAACGCAGGATCCTATCAGCGCGCCGATAGCAGGCAGCATAGAGGTCGACGAGTGGAACTATCGGCAAGCCCGGATGCAGGCCCGCCATTGCCGTATCATCGAGCAGGAAGCAAGCGCCCAGGGACCGGAACAGCTGCCTGAGCATTTGCAGCAGCTGCTGCGTCAGGTCCGCCTGCAGATGGCCCGCCTGCAACCGGACAAGGGGCGTATCCGCGGCCTGCTCGATGGTGAACTGGACATCGACGCCTGCATCTTGCAGCGCAGCCAGGGCGAGTACCAGCGCCAGGACTGCCATCAGCAGACACGTCCCCACGAACGCGACATCGCCACACTCATCCTGGTCGATCACTCGCTGTCGACGGAGGCCAGCCTGAACCAGGACCTGCGCATCATCGATGTCATCCGCGACAGCCTCCTGCTCTTTGCCGAGTCTATCGTCAGTTTGCGCGATCGCCTGGCGCTCTATGCCTTCTGTTCGCAACAAAGACACGCGGTCCACCTCAGCGCCCTGAAGCCCTTCGCCATGAGCTATGGCCCCCAGGTGCGGCAGCGCATTCAAAGCCTGCAACCGGCCCACTACACGCGCATGGGGGCCGCCTTGCGCTACGCCACCGAGATCCTGGCCGAGCAAAAGCAGAAAGAGCGTCTGCTGCTGCTGATCACCGATGGCAAACCCAATGACAGCGACAGTTACGAGGGACGCTACGGCGTCGAGGACACCCGGCATGCCGTGCTCGAAGCCCGACAGCGCGGTCTGCGGCCTTTCTGCATCACCGTCGACCAGGACGCCGGCAGCTATCTACCGCATATTTTTGGCCGGCAAGGCTACATCCTCATCCGGCAGCCGGCTGATTTGCCCCGCCGCCTGCCCCTGCTTTACGCACAAATGACCCGCTAGGGCAGCCGGCGTGGCCCCATCCAGGTAACAACCAGGACACACAGGCCACGCACGATGTTACAAGAAACCTCAATCACCACCGCCAGACCACCCGGCCTCAAAAAAAATAACATACAAATCAAATGGATAAAAAAATACAAAAAGTTGGCATGAGACCTGCTTTAGAGAAGGTGTCGAGGGGTCATCCACATAACTATAAAAAACCTGCGACGTGGCCTGATAAAAAAACGAAAAAGGCCGTATGAGGCAAGAAGCAGCATCGAATAAGAACAGCACATAATAAGAACGATGTCATGTGACAAGGGGCTTCAGGCCCCTTCGCTCTGCACGGGGGAGGGTAGAGCGAAGGGCCACTGAGATGGTATAGGGGCGGTGCAGGTTCATCCTATAAGAATAAAGCTTGCACGCCTCCTTGTTATAAAAAACCACTTATAACGATAAAGACACATCGATACATGACTTCAGCGCAAGCGGGCTCAACCCCCGCTTTTTTCTTGCCTGTTCGTCCCTACATGACGCCGGCTGCACATCCCGGCTATACTGGTTGCCTTCAAGTCCAGCACTCAGCTCCGAGGACACTCAAGGCATGCTCAAGCGTTTCATCGACCGATTGAGAGGACGGCAACCCTCCGTCAGCAAGTCCACCATGCGGCTGCAGGTCATCAAAGGCCTCCAGCATGGCATCTCAAGGCGGCAGATCAGCGCCCCCGCCAGCAAGGTCCTGGATGGCTTGCAAGAGCACGGCTATCAGGCCTTTCTCGTCGGCGGCGGTGTGCGCGACCTGCTTTTGGGGGCGACCCCGAAAGACTTCGATGTCGCCACCAATGCCACGCCCGAACAGGTACGCAGCCTGTTCCGCAATGCCCGTATCATCGGACGTCGATTCCGTCTGGTGCACGTGCTTTTTGGTCGCGAAACCATCGAAGTGGCCACGTTCAGGGCGCATCATGAACAAGATCTCAAAACGGCCAGCACCAACGCCCAGGGCATGATCGTACGCGACAATGTCTACGGCAGCATGGAAGATGATGCCGAACGCCGCGACTTCACCATCAATGCGCTGTATTACAACATCGCCGATGACTGCCTCTACGACTACGTCAACGGCGTACGTGACCTGGATGCCCGCCTGTTGCGCCTGATCGGGCATCCCGACACCCGCTACCGGGAAGATCCGGTGCGCATGCTGCGCGCCATCCGCTTTGCCGCCAAACTCGACTTTCGCATCGAGGCGCAGACTGCGGCGCCACTGACCCAGCTCGCCCCCCTGCTCGAAGGTGTATCACCGCACCGACTCGCCGACGAGGTCGACAAACTGCTCGGCTGTGGCCATGCTGAACGCGTTATCGCGTTGCTCGAAGAGTACCATCTGCTGCCCTATCTCTTTCCTGACCTGGTCCTCAATGACAGCAGTCGCCGGCTCATCGAGGCCACCGCCCGCAACACCGATGAGCGGCTGCGTATAGGCAAGGGCATCAACCCGGCTTTTTTCTATGCCACCTTGCTCTGGCACGCGGTACAGCAGCGCTCCCGGCAGTTGCACGACCAGGGCAGCGCCCTGCTGCCGGCCCTGCAGCAGGCCATACAACAGGTCATCCAGCGCCAGCAGGTACGCACCGCCTTCACCCGCATGCTGGCGACCAGCTTGCGGGAAATCTGGGAGATGCAGCCGCGCCTCGAGCATCCAGACCTGCGCCGTGTCGACGACATGTTGCAGCAGCCGCGCTTTCGGGCCGGCTTTGATTTTCTGATGCTGCGCGAACAAAGCGGTGAAAAAACCGCCGGCATGGGCGCCTGGTGGCATCGTTACCAGGAAGCCACGGCCGAGCAAAGACAGCTCATGCTGGACACCATCATCCATGCCCGCAAACAGCAAGGTGGCGGCGCCCCCAGCAAGCGCCGACGGCCACCGCGCAAGCGCAAACCCTCATGACCCAGCAAGCTTACCTGGGGCTGGGGGCCAACCTCGCGGATCCTGAGCAGCAGCTGCAAGAGGCCTTGGCGCGGCTGACCCGGCACGAGGGGATCGAACTCCTGGCGTGCTCATCTTTTTACCGCTCCCGCCCCCTGGGCCCCCAGGACCAGGACGATTTTATCAACGCCGTCTGCCGCATCAGCACCTCGCTCTCGCCCCTGGACCTGCTCGACCGGCTACAGGCGATCGAACAGGCCCAGGGCCGACAACGTTCGCGCCCCTGGGGGCCACGCACCCTCGACATCGACCTTTTATTCTACGCCGATCTGGTCCTGCACTCAGAACGACTGACCCTGCCGCATCCACGTATCGCTGAACGGGCTTTCGTGCTTTACCCTTTGCGTGAACTTTTGCCGGATGGCTGCCTGCCCGACGGACGCCGGCTTGATGAACTCGAGCCCGCTGTTCGCGGCCAAAGCATCTATCCCTGGCCTCAGCCGGATTGACGCGGCAAGATCGGGCCTGAACAATGTCAGGACTCAACTCAGGAGCGCAAATTCATGGCCATCACACTGCAGCACTTGCGCCAGCTCAAACAGCAAGGGCAACGCTTCGCCTGCATCACCGCCTACGATGCCAGTTTTAGCTGGGCGGTCGCACAAGCCGGCATCGAAGTGCTGCTCGTCGGTGACTCCCTGGGCATGGTCATGCAAGGTCAGGCCAGCACCCTGCCGGTCACCCTCGAAGACATGCGCTACCACACCGCCTGCGTCGTGCGCGCCAATGCCCACAGCCTGATCATGTCCGATCTGCCCTTCATGAGCTACGGCGATGAACGGCAGGCGATGGAGAGCTCGGCGCAGCTGATGCGCGCCGGTGCCCATATCGTCAAACTGGAAGGTGGCGCCTGGCTGGCCCCCATCATCAGCAGCCTCCGCCGCAACGGCATCCCGGTGTGCGCCCATATGGGCCTGACGCCGCAGTCGGTCCATGTCTTTGGCGGTTATCGCGTGCAAGGGCGTGGCGAGGCGGCCGCCCAGCAACTGCTCGATGAAGCACGCGCACTGGAGACCGCCGGCGCCGAGCTCTTGCTGCTCGAGTGTGTCCCGCAGGACCTCGCCCGCACGGTCACCCAGACCCTGAACATCCCGGTCATCGGCATAGGCGCAGGCCCGGCCACCGACGCCCAGGTGCTGGTCATGCACGATCTGCTCGGCATCGACCGTGGTCTCAAACCGGCGCGTTTCGTCAAAAACTTCCTGACCGGCCAGGCCAGCATCGAGGCGGCTTTTCGGGCCTATGCCGAGGCGGTACGTGCCGGTCAGTTTCCCGGCGAAGAACACAGCTTCAGCTGAAGGAGGCGAGCATGCACACTTACCACGATATTGCGTCGCTACGGCGCCGGCTGCAGGCGGAACGTCAGTCGGGCTTACGCATAGGTCTGCTCCCCACCATGGGCAATCTGCACGCCGGTCATCTGGCCCTGCTCAGCGATTTGGCGGCCGCCTGTGATCTGACGGTCTGCTCGATCTTCGTCAACCCCACCCAGTTTGGGGTGAACGAGGACTTCAGCCGCTATCCACGCACCCTCAGCCAGGATCAGGAACAGCTGCAGGCCGCCGGGTGCTCCCTGCTTTTTGCCCCGGATGTGTCGGAGATGTACCCCAAGGGCAGCGAGCACAACACCGTCGTCAGCGTCCCTGGCCTGCAAGATGTCCTCTGTGGCGCCCATAGACCAGGACACTTCCAGGGGGTGGCGACGGTCGTCAGCAAGCTTTTTCATATCGTCCAGCCTGATGTCGCCATCTTTGGCGAAAAAGACTATCAGCAACTGGCGGTCCTGCGCCGCATGAGCGAAGACCTGAACTTCCCGGTGCGCATCATCGCCGGGGCCACCCGCCGCGACGACGACGGTCTGGCCTTGAGCTCACGCAATCAGTTTCTCGACGCCGAGGAACGTCAACGCGCGCCCATGCTCTACAAAACCCTCTGTCAGGTGCGCGATGCCATCCAGAACGGCCTGCGCGACTATCGCATGCTCGAGTCATCGGCTCGCGGTCTGCTCGACAAATCCGGTTTTATCACCGATTATTTGAGTATCGTCGATGCGCGGACTTTGCAGCCCGCTGATGTGAACTGCCAGCATTTGACCTTGCTGGTGGCGGCCCGCCTGGGGCACACACGCCTGATCGACAATCTCAGCCTGAGCCTGGCGGAGACGCCGGCGAGCTTGCCGTGATTGCTACAGACGGCCAAGTCTGGCATGCTAACGGGCCACATTCGGAACAGATGTCCTGTTCACGAACCATAGCTGAAAGCGGAGGTAGTGTATGCAGTGCACTATGCTGAAAGCCAAGCTTCATCGTGCTCGCGTCACCCACGCCGAGCTGGACTATGAGGGTTCCTGTGCCATCGACGGCGAATTGCTCGATCTGGCCGGCATACTCGAATATGAGCAGATCCAGATCTACAACGTCACCAATGGCGAGCGCTTCACCACCTACGCCATACGCGCCGAAGACGGTTCACGCATGATCTCGGTCAATGGCGCGGCCGCCCACAAGGCGGGTGTCGGCGATCGGCTGATCATCTGCGCCTACGCCAGCTACAGCGGTGCCGAACTCAGCAACTTCAAACCCCACCTGGTCTATTGCCAGGCTGACAACAGCGTCAGCCACACCATGAACGCCATCCCCGTGCAGGTGGCCTGAATCCAGTCCTGCCCCGGCCGGCCCTGGGCAGGACCGCGATCGCGGCACGCTGAGATTGCAGGATAGCCCGGGGCGAACTAGAGTGATAACTCTAAGTTCGCCAGCCCCAAGGTATCCTGACATGTACCCTATAGAAAAACATCCTGTCCAAGCCGATTTTGCGGCACGGGCACGTATCGACCGCGCCACCTATGACGCCTGGTACCGTGAATCGATAGAATCTCCGGACACCTTTTTCGGCGCCCGTGCCAGCGAACTCCTGAGCTGGCAGCAGCCCTGGGAGGAGGTCTGCTCGAAAGACTGGTCGCAGGGACATGCCAGCTGGTTCAAGGGCGGCAAACTCAACGCCTGTTACAACTGCGTCGACCGCCACCTGCCACGGCGTGCCGCACAAACCGCACTGATCTGGGAAGGCGATGAACCGGGCCAGGACCAGACCATCTCCTACCAGAAGCTCTACGAGGAGGTCACCCGGCTGGCCAATGCCTTGCGCGCCCGTGGCGTGCGCCGCGGCGACCGTGTCTGCATCTATCTGCCGATGATTCCTGAAGCGGTCTACAGCATGCTCGCCTGCGCACGCCTGGGCGCCATCCACTCGGTGGTCTTCGGCGGCTTCAGCCCGGAGTCGCTGCGTGACCGCATCAAGGATGCCCAATGCTCGGTGATCATCACCGCTGATGAAGGCGTGCGCGGCGGCCGCAGCGTTCCGCTCAAGGGCAATACCGACAAGGCCCTGGAAAGCTGTACCGGGGTGCACACTGTTCTGACGGTGCGCCGCACCGGCTCACCGGTGCACTGGAAGCAGGGACGGGATGTCTGGTACCACGACATCGTGCCCCATATGACCACCCATTGCCCGCCGGAACCCATGGATGCCGAGGATCCGCTGTTCATCCTCTACACCTCAGGCTCGACCGGCAAACCCAAGGGGGTGCTGCATACAACCGGCGGCTACCTGCTGGCGGCCACCATGAGCTTCCTCTACGTCTTTGACTACCGCGAGCATGAGATCTACTGGTGCACAGCAGATGTCGGCTGGGTCACCGGCCATAGCTATATCGTCTACGGCCCGCTGGCGGCCGGCGCCACGTCCCTGGTCTTTGAAGGCACCCCGACCTACCCCGATGCCAGTCGCTTCTGGCAAGTCATCGACAAGTGGCAAGTGAATATTTTCTACACCGCGCCGACCGCTCTGCGCTCGCTGATGCGCCAGGGTGACGAACCGGTACGCAAGTACCAGCGCAGTTCCCTGCGGCTGCTAGGGTCGGTGGGCGAACCCATCAACCCTGAGGCCTGGGAATGGTACTTCCACGTCGTCGGTGACAGCCGCTGCCCTATCGTCGACACCTGGTGGCAGACAGAAACCGGAGCCATCATGATCTCGCCCTTGCCCGGCGCCATCGACCTCAAGCCGGGTTCGGCCACCCTGCCCTTCTTCGGCGTGCATCCGCAGATCGTCGATGCCGATGGCCAGGTCCTCGAGGGGGAGTGTCATGGCAACCTCCTGCTGGCCAGCAGCTGGCCGAGTCAGATACGCAGCATCTATGGTGACGATGAGCGTATGGTGAGCACCTACTTCTCCGCCTACCCGGGCAAATACTTCACCGGCGATGGCGCCCGTCGCGATGCCGACGGCTACTACTGGATCACCGGACGCGTCGACGACGTGCTCAATGTCTCCGGACACCGTCTGGGAACGGCTGAAATCGAGTCCGCCCTGGTGCTGCACGACGCCGTCGCGGAAGCCGCCGTGGTGGGTTACCCCCATGACATCAAAGGCCAGGGCATCTATGCCTTCGTCACGCTGATGGCCGGGGTCACGGCGAGCGAGACGCTGCTCAAGGAACTGCAGCAGTTTGTCGCTCAGGCCATAGGCGCCATCGCCCGGCCTGACATCATCCAGTTTGCGGGCACCCTGCCGCGCACCCGCTCCGGAAAAATCATGCGCCGCATCCTGCGCAAGATCGCCGAGAACGAACTGACCCAGCTGGGGGACACCTCCACCCTGGCCGATCCCTCCGTCCTCGATGATCTGATCGCCAACCGCGTCCAGCATCGCTGATCAGAAGTCGGCCACCGCCCAGGCCCGTCGCAAGATGGCCTGGGCCTCGGTCTGGCTCGGCAGGCTGCCATAGAGATGCGCCCCTGTAGCGAGCAGACGCGAAGTACAAAAGGCCTCGCTGCTGGACGCTGGCGCATAGCGCAACATCAGGCTGGCCTGCAGAAGTACGGCCATCTCATCCACCAGCTGTCGTGCCGAGAACTCGAGATCCCCGCCAGGCGACTGCAAGCGCTGCTGCAGCCGCTGGAGCCCGGCCCGGATCGCCGGGTGCTGCGCCGCCTGGCCGATTTCCGCGAGCAGGACCTCGGCCGTCTGCGGAGACTTGTGCAAGGCCCGCAAGACATCGAGACACTGGATATTGCCACTGCCTTCCCATATGGCATTGATCGGGGCCTCCCGATAGAGGCGCGGCATCATGCAGGTCTCCATCACCCCGGTGCCACCGATGCACTCCATCGCCTCGAAGGCGTGCTGCGGCGCACGCTTGCAGATCCAGTACTTGCCGATGGCCACCCCGATACGCGCGAGCAGGCGCTCTTCCTCGCTATCGGTGTCGAGGGCAGCCGCCATGCGCATGCCCATGAGCAGGGCCGCCTCGCTCTCCAGGGCCAGATCGGCCAGAACATTTTGCATCAGCGGCTGCTGCACCAGGGGACGACCAAAAGCCCAGCGCTGTATCGTATGATGCATTGCCTGACTGAGCGCCATGCGCATACCCGCCGCCGAACCGATCATGCAATCGAAGCGCGTCAGGCTGACCATCTCGAGTATGGTCGCCACACCCCGCCCCTCTTCGCCGACGAGAAAGCCCTGGGCCGCGCGCAGTTCGACCTCACCAGAAGCATTGGAGGCATTCCCCATCTTCTACTTGAGCCGGACCAGTTCCAGGGTATTTTTTTCACCGTCGTCACGCCAGCGCGGCAGCAAAAAGCAGGAGAGTCCACCGGGGGCCTGGGCCAGCACCAAAAAGGCGTCGCTCATCGGTGCCGAGAGAAAGAACTTGTGCCCGGTCAGCTCATAGGCGGCACCACGCCCAGCAGCTGCGATGGCACGGGCATAGCTGCTGTTGCTGCGTACATCCGAGCCGCCCTGCTTCTCGGTCATGCCCATCCCCAGGGTGAGACCGCGCTTGTGCGGGGCGGCAATATTGCGCGGATCATAGTGTCGCGACATGATGCCGGAACTCCAAAACGAGAGTTCCGGCGTGCTGCGCAGCGCCGGCATCGCAGCGAAGGTCATGGTGATGGGGCAGCCATGACCCGCCTCGACCTGGGTGTGGAGATAGCAAAATGCAGCCCGCTCGGCGTGAGCACCCGGCCCAGGCTGGGTCCACGGCAAACTGTGCAGCTCATGCTCGATGGCCGTCTGCATCAACTGATGGTAGGCCGGATGGAAGCTGACCAGGTCGATACGCCGTCCATACGCATCGTGTGTGGCCAGTTCGGGGCGATAGCGATTCGCCTGCGCACCCAGCTGCAGATACGCCTGCTGGCCCAGTTTTTGGGCAAAAGGCTGCAGGCGCTGCGCCGCGGCAGCCCGGGCATGACGCTGTACCGACTCCTGCAAAGCCGTATCGGCCGCCCACAGATCATAACCCTCGAGCTCACTCACCACATTCTCGACACGATGCGTCTGTCCAACCGGCAACTCGCTTTCCTTCATGATCACGCTCCTCATCAAACATTACTTATAATGACACAAAAAGATTTATTTTGTACACATTTGCTCGCCTGCCTGCGATGCACTAGACTGGGCGACGATAGCTGCCCCCGTGGAGACCCCATGACCGAGCTGAGTGACTTCGATACCCAGAGCATGCAGGATCCCGATGCACGCAGCGTCTTTCTGCATGGGCGAGAAATCATCATCGTGCACGCTGACGGCGGCTGGCGCGCCTATCTCAACAACTGTCCACACATCAATCTACCGCTCAACTTTATCGAGAATGACTTTCTCGATCGCGAGCGGCAGTACATCGTCTGCGCCAATCACGGTGCGCTTTTTCAGATGGACGATGGCCTTTGTGTCAGTGGCCCCTGCCAGGGCCAGGCCCTGTATGCCCTGGCCTGTGAACTGCGCGGCGACAAGCTCTACGTCGATGACCGCAGCTGGGAGAGCTGAGCGCGCCCCTGCCGAGTCGGATCAGGGGCGCGCTATAGGCCAGCAGCGCCGGGCCCTAGAGCCCGATCCGATGGTAAAAATTGCAGGCGCGCGCGCTTCCTGCTATAGATAGCGGTTTGAAAGCCGGATTTTTGCAGTCGAGAAGAGTATGGTCACCAAGACGAGCACCCCTAAGAGCAGCAGCAAGAGCAAAACGAAGGCGACACCCGTAGCCCACCCGGCCTCGGGCGCCTTGATTCATGGTCAGCCGGCCTATCAGGAAAAAGCCAACGAAGAGTATATGAGTGCGGAGCAAAAAGCTCATTTTCGCAGCATACTCGAGGCCTGGAAGCGCGAGCTGATGGAAGAGGTCGATCGCACCCTGCACTACATGCAGGATGAATCGGCCAATCTGCCTGACCCCGTCGATCGTGCCTCGCAAGAGGAAGAGTTTTCACTCGAGCTGCGCACTCGCGACCGTGAGCGCAAGCTGATCCGCAAGATCGACGACACACTCAAGTGTATCGACGAAGACGATTACGGCTATTGCCTCACTTGCGGCGAGAAGATAGGCATACGCCGCCTCGAGGCGCGTCCGACCGCCACTTTATGCATAGACTGCAAGACCTTGGCTGAAATCAAGGAAAAGCAGCTGCAAGGCTGAGGCGACTGGTGGACCCAACCCCGGTGGGGCGGTTTGCGCCGTCGCCCTCCGGCCCCCTGCATCGCGGCTCACTGCTCATCGCCGTTGCCTCCTACCTCGACGTCCGCTCGCGTCGAGGGCGCTGGCTGTTGCGCATCGAAGACATCGATCATGAGCGCTGTCGCCCGGAGTACCGTCAGCTGCAACTGCAAGCCCTGCATCGCTATGGGCTGCGCTGGGATGGCGAGGTGCTCGTGCAAAGTGAACGTATGCCCATCTATCGCGCCGCCCTTGCAACCCTGCAGCACAGCCCTGGCCTGTATGCCTGTGACTGTCGTCGCGCCCGCTTACAGGGACTGAGCACCTATCCCGGCTCTTGTCGTGAGCGCCAGCTGCCCTGGCCCGGGCATAGCCTGCGTGTCGTCGTCGATGGGCGACGCATCGATTTCGACGATCGCCTGCAAGGACGGCAAAGCGCCCTGCCACAAACCCAGTGTGGTGACTTCATCGTCTGGCGACGAGACCAGAGTGCGGCCTACCAACTGGCCGTCGTCATCGACGATGCCGCCTCTGGCGTCACTAGCGTGGTTCGTGGCGCCGACCTGCTCGACAACACGGCGCGACAGATCTACCTGCAACAGTGCTTGCACTTGCCCACCCCCAGCTACGCGCACCTGCCGTTGGTCAGCGATGCTCAAGGGCGCAAGCTGAGCAAACAAAACCATGCCCCGGCCCTGCCTATGGACGACGCCGAAGCGGAGCTCGTCCAGGTGCTGGCGCTCTTGGGCCACCCCCTGGAGCGCCGCCCTGGCGAGGACTGCGCCAGCCTCTTGCAGCGCGCCGCCGAGAACTTCGACCTGCGCCGCGTCCCCGCCCAGTACATGACAGCAGCCTTAGGCTCTGCTAGTCTTGCCGCATCTGAGGGGTGACTCGCTGATGTATATCGATCGTCTGGTACTGCTCATCCTGGTCGGGCTCTACCTGCTGTCGCCGGCTTTTCTCGCCTGGTGGAGCCAGGGGGCCTCGGCATGGTACCGCCCCTACCTCCTCTGGCTGCTGCTGATCTTCATAGGCTATTGGGCCAATTCCGGGCAAGATCATGATGACCTATAGCCTGGCCAATATCCTGACCATAGGCGTCGCCTACCTGTCTTTGCTCTTCATCGTCGCCTATATCAGCGATTCCGGGGTCATTCCGGTACGTTTCTTGCGCCATCCCATCGTCTACGTGCTGTCCCTGGGCGTCTATGTCTCCGCCTGGGCCATCTTCGGTGCGGTCGGCTTCGCCCATGACATGGGCTACGAGTTCCTCGCCTACTACATCGGCATTTCCGGCGCCTTCCTGCTGTCGCCGATCCTGCTAGGGCCGGTCCTCCGGCTGGCGCGCACCTACCACCTGGGCTCGCTCGCCGATCTTTTCGCTTACCGCTATCGCAGTCAGGCGCTGGGGGCCTTCACCTCCCTGGCGATGACCGTCAGCGTCATGCCCTTGCTGGCGATGCAGATTCAGGCAGTCGCCGACAGCATCGGCCTGATGACACACCAGGACCAGCCCAACACCCTGGCCTTGTGGTTCTGCCTGATCATCACCGTCTTCACCCTGCTCTTCGGGACCCGCCACATCACCCCCCGCGAGAAGCACGAGGGGCTGGTGGTGGCGATCGCCCTGGAGTCCCTGATCAAGCTGGTCGCCTTGCTCTGCCTGGGCGCTTTTGCCTACTTCCACGTTCTCGGTGGAGCGGCCGGACTCAAACACTGGCTCAACGACAACCCGCAAAACCTGCAAATACTCTACACCCCGCTGCACGAGGGCTCCTGGCACAGCCTGATGCTGGCATTTTTCTTCTCCGCCGTGTTGATGCCCTTCATGTACCAGATGAGCTTCACCGAAAACCAGAACCCGCAACACCTGAAGCGGGCCAGCTGGGGCTTTCCGCTCTACCTGCTGCTGGCGGCACTGCCGGTACCGCTGATCCTCTGGGCAGGAATCAAGTTGGTCAACTATGAGGTCGACCCCGAGTATTTCAGCCTGGCCGTCGCCATGGCCGCACACACCCCACTCCTCACCATGCTGGTCTTTATCGCCGGGCTGTCGGCGGCCAGCGGGGTCATCATCGTCGCCACCCTGGCCCTCGCCTCGATGAACCTGAGTCACCTGGTGCTACCCATCTACGCTCCGCCGCAGGAAGCCAACCTCTACGACTGGCTCCTGCGCATGCGCAGGCGCCTGATCGTCGCCCTGATCGCCATCGCCTATGCCTTGTTCATCGCTTTGGACAAACAGCACACGCTGACAGAAATGGGCACCATCACCTTTGTTGGCACCTTGCAGTTTGCCCCCGGCCTGGTGGGCGTCCTCTTTTGGCCACGTGGCAACCGCCAGGGCCTGGCCTGGGGACTGAGTGTCGGCATGAGCATATGGTTCATCGCCATGGTGCTGCCCTTTCTGCTCCAGATCGAGCTCTTTCATTTTCGTTTCGGCAATATCGAGTTCACCGGCAACCCCAGCTACTGGCAGGATGTCGGCGTCACCGCCACCTTCGTCAACAGCCTGGTGTTTACCCTGGTCTCGCTGTTGACCCGGCAAAGTGAGGTGGAAGCCATGGCCGCCGCGACCTGCTCGGTCGACAATTTGCGCCGGCCGCAGCGCTGGGAACTGTCGCTGCATAAGGCCGAGGAGTTCATCACGGCGCTGGCGCCCCATCTGGGCAGCCTTTCTGCGGAAAGCGAGGTCCAGGGGGCCCTGAAAGAACTCCAGATGCAAGGCCAGGAATCGCGTCCTTACGCGCTGCGCCGTCTGCGTGATCAGCTGGAATCCAACCTCTCCGGCCTGCTCGGACCGGCGATCGCCCAGGACCTGCTCGATCAGGCCATCCCCTACAAGATCCGGGCCGAGCAGTCGGTCGGTGAGGACATCCACTACACCGAATCGCGGCTGGAAGAGTACCGCAACAAGCTCTCAGGGCTGGCCGCCAAATTTGATTCCCTGCGCCGCTTTCACCGGCAGACCCTGTTTGACCTGCCGATCGGCGTCTTCACCCTCGGCAAAGACCAGGAGATCCTCAGCTGGAACCAGGCGATGATGCGTCTGACCGGCATCACCGACCGCGACGTCATCGGCTCACACCTGCACGCGCTTCCGGCGCCCTGGGGAACCCTTTTCGTCGGCTATATCGACGGCAATCTGGCGGCCAGACCGCGTCATCACATCGAATTTCAGGGCCAGCAGCGCTGGGTCAGCATGAACCGGGCCTTGATCGTCGGCGAGGATCTGGTCATGGACGACGGCCAGGTCGTGGTGGTCGAGGATGTCACCGCCATGCACAGCATGGAGGCCCAGCTGACCCACCGGGAAAGGCTGGTGTCGATAGGCACTTTTGCCGCCGGCATCGCCCATGAAATCGGCAACCCGATCACCGCCATCGCCTGCCTGGCGCAAAACCTGCGCGCCGAGAACATCGACCCTGAGGTGGGCGAAGCCAGCACCCAGATCATCGAGCAGACCCAGCGCATATCGCGCACCGTACAGTCCCTGGTGGTCTTCGCACGCGGCGGCACGACACATAGCAACCATCACGAAAGCGTGCACATCCACAGCTGTGTCGAAGAGTCCATACGCCTGCTGCAGCTGGTACCCGGGGGACGAGACTACCACTTCAGCAACGACTGCGACGTCGATGCTTATGCCCATGGCGATCAGCAGGAGTTGATGCAGGTTTTTGTCAATCTGCTCAGCAATGCCCGTGACGCCTCGCCCCTGGGCGGGCACATCATCATTCGTTGCCATGGCAATGAACACAACCTGACCATCGAAGTTGAAGACTTCGGCAGCGGCCTTTCCGCCGCCATACGTCCGCACCTCTTTGAACCTTTCGCCACCACCAAGGAAATCGGCAAGGGCACGGGTTTAGGCCTGGCCCTGATTCATGGCATCATCGGCGCTCATCATGGCAAGATTCAGATGATCGATAAAGCTGACTATGACCAGGGACGCGGCGTCATTGCACGCATCACCCTGCCTGGCCAGA
Source organism: Pseudomonadota bacterium (assembly GCA_021804565.1). Taxonomy (GTDB): domain Bacteria; phylum Pseudomonadota; class Gammaproteobacteria; order Pseudomonadales; family Moraxellaceae; genus JAJZHK01. The sequence continues at coordinate 17,505 of JAJZHK010000042.1, forward strand.
TCGCGCAGCAGTCCGGAGCACATTATGGCGACTATCCTCATCGTTGAAGATGAAAGCATCATACGTACGGCTTTACGCCGACTCCTCGAGCGGCACGAGCACCAGGTTCTCGAAGCAAGCTCCGTCCAGGAAGCGCGCAACGTCGACCACAACCAGCTCGATCTGGTCATCTCCGATGTCCGCCTGCCCGGGGAGGAAGGCACATCCCTCATCCCGATGATGCGGCCGGTGCCGGTCCTGATCATGACCTCCTACGGCAGCGTCAAGTCGGCTGTCGATGCCATGAAAGAGGGTGCTGTCGACTACATCACCAAACCCTTCGATCACGAGGCCATGATAGGCGCCGTCGACCGTATCTTGCAGCTGCGCCACAAAGACGCTCCCAGTTCCAGCGGCAAAGCCGGCGCTGAGGCGACAGCCACCCCGATCATCGGTGAGTGCCCGGCCATGCTCGAGGTCTTCAGCCGCATACGCAAGGTCGCCCCGATCTCCTCGACCGTGCTCATCCTTGGGGAGTCCGGCACCGGCAAAGAGCTGGTGGCGCGCGCCCTGCATGAGCAGTCGACACGCAGACAGGGCCCCCTGATATCGGTCAACTGCGCCGCCATTCCGGAAAACCTCATCGAATCCGAGCTCTTCGGCTATGAAAAAGGCGCTTTCACCGGCGCCCAGAACAGCCGCAAAGGCCTGGTCGAAGCGGCCGACGGGGGTACCCTGTTTCTCGACGAAATCGGTGAGCTGCCCCTGGAGGCGCAGGCACGTCTGTTGCGCCTGCTGCAGGAAAAAGAGGTGCGCCGTATCGGCTCGACACAGGCCCGTCAGGTCGATGTCCGCATGGTTGCAGCGACGCATCGCCCGCTGCGCCAACTGGCCAGCGAAGGCAAGTTTCGTGAAGACCTTTTTTACCGCCTCAATGTCTTCGAGATCCGCTTGCCACCGCTGCGTGAGCGCGGCGATGACATCCTGATCCTCGCCGAACGCCTGCTCGAGCGCAACTGCAGCAAACTCTCGGTAGCAGCGATGCGCTTTACCACCCAGGCTCGCCAGGCCATGCTCGCGCACAGCTGGCCGGGCAATGTGCGTGAGCTGGAAAACGCCATCGAACGAGCGATCATCCTCAGCGAGGGCGATACCATCAGCGCCGACCATCTCGGCCTGAAACCCGCCCTTGCCGACAGCGCTCCGGTTCCAGCGCCGGCCCAGGCCACCTCTCTTGAGGACTACTTTACCCACTTCGTTCGCAGTCACGAAGACCAGATGTCGGAGACCGAGCTTGCGCAAAAACTGGGCATCAGCCGCAAAACCTTGTGGGAGCGCCGCCAGAAGATGAATCTGCCGCGACGCCGTGACGCTTGAGCGACAGGGTGACACCCACCCCACCACATTCGTTACACAAGGTGACAAAAGCCCCGCGCAAGAGCCTGAAAAGCCCAGCGATGAAAATAATAAAAACAATAAAATCAATGACTTGATTTTATTTGTCAAAGATGGCACGGTCTCTGCATATATCTTGTCAGCCGAAGCGATCTTCACATGCTGCTGATAAAAACAAGAAAGATGATCCGCCGGCCTGAAAAACAATAAAAACAAGAACTACAAAAATAGACGACAGCGCTGACAATAAGAATGACCCTGGCGCATCGAGGGCAGCAACAATAAGAACCTGACTGCCGCTGCAAGATCGCGTGAACAAGAGAGATCCAGGAGACCATCGAGTCTCCTTTCTTGTTTTTGGGGCCCGCCCTGAAGCTTTACGGAGACCTGCATTGAACGTATCCTAAGGCCGCGCTGGCAGCCGTCCTGAGCGTGAACGTCACCCAGAGCCTCGACCACCAGGCCTTACCCGCATCGTCGCCAGGCGCTCGCCCCGTCAATTGAAGTGACTGTTGAACATGGAACATAGCGCCTACGCCGAACACACCCCGATGATGCAGCATCACATGAAAAGCCAACGCAACACATTGTGTTTATTTAACATCAATATGTCGTTTGTCTAAAACGGAGGCGGCCGACGATGGCGCCGGAAGCCAGCATCTGCGCGGCCCTCTTGCGGAGTATTAGACAGAAAACATCCCTACAAATCCCCCATCCTGGCCACCGACCCCTGCAGGCTGACCAGCTGCACCAACAGAAACCCAGCATCCACGCATGTTCCACGGCCGATGACATACCCTCCAGGGGGGGGGTATGCGGTTTATTAACCAATTTTTGAAATATCATAGCTGCGGGGGGAGGCGGGCGCGAAATCCACATCATAATCAATGAGTTAGGAATGGCCCGTGCGACATCACCGCACGCCATCCCTCATCTTCATACCTCAAGACCGCCCCTGTGGGCTCAAGAATCCTTGACACCCCCATATTTATGTAGCTACATTTATTGCATGGAGATCGAATTCGATGACATCAAGCGCGGCAAAACCCTCTCCGAGCGTGAAGTTGATTTTGCTCGCGCCGGTGAGGTGTTCGCTGGCGTGACCGCCACGGTCGAGGATAGGCGGCAAGACTACGGCGAACAACCCGGTTCATCACGGTCGGCGAGCTGGATGGACGCACAGTTGTCTTGGTCTGGACACCACGAGGCAATGCACGCCGCATTATCAGTATGAGGAAAGCAAATGAACGCGAAATCGCGCACTACAGCCCAATCCTGGGTTGACCCCGATGATGCGCCGGAGCTGACCGATGATTTTTTTGAGAGCAGCACATGGCGATCAGGGGACAAAGTAATCACCAAAGCAGAAGGCGAAGCCTTGATGATCAAGGCCATACGACGCGGGCGTCCCAAGGCTGAAACCCCAAAGATGCCGCTGACGATTCGCTACGATGCTGATGTTGTGGAAGCTTTCAGGGCAACGGGAAAGGGCTGGCAGACTCGAATGAATGCAGCCCTTCGTGATTGGCTTAAGAGCCACTCGCCAGCCTAGCGCTTAACAATGTCGATCGGAGTATGTGGAGCTGGGGTGGCGCTGCCTTCATCTCCAACACTCTGGTAGCGACATAGCTCACTAAAACACGACATATGGTTCCGCAAGGCACAGCTAATAGTATTCCATCAAGACTGGGCAGGAGCAAAACCAGATACAATGAAATGCTTGATAGAATCCATGATACCAGGGTTGTGTACGTCAAGTTGTGCAAATTCATTTTTGTATGAGAGAGGATTTCATCAGGCCACCTGCCTGAGCTGTTCGCGGCGATGCTCTTTCAGAAGCTCCATATTGAGGTAGCGGTTGTCCTCAAGCCATGCCTCATGGGTCTCGACACACAGGGCA
>JAJZHK010000043.1 GCA_021804565.1 Pseudomonadota bacterium
AAGAACTGCTTGGACTGGCCACCGAAAAAGATTCGCAGCTCATCGATCTGTTCATCGCCGAGGGGCGGCGCCAGCTGCAAGCGGCGCTGGATGAGCTGGCTACCCAGTCTGAGGCGAGAGAAGAAGCGGCGGCAGCTTTTCTGGCAGAGATGGGTGAGTCGGCGCGTTTGGCTTCGGTGACGGCAATCGCTGATTTGGCTCGCAGCATCGCTGATGTGCTCCGCGCTGTCGGCACAGGCCGCGTGCTTGCTGATGCCGAGGCCCAGGCGCTGGTGGATACGGCTTTGCAGCAGCTCGGGCAAATGTTCAAGGAGCTTGAGCAGCACGGTAGCTGCTATGAGGCTGAGGAAACCCTCCAGGCATTACGGCGTCTGATCGAAGTCAGACCCAGCCTTGCCCGCGCCGCGCAGCTTGAGGTGCTCACACCGGCCACGCCGGCCAGCAGCGATGCACCGGCGGCGTATGACAGTGAACTGCTGGAGATTTTCCTGGAAGAGGCGGAAGAGTTGCTGGAGAGCTCCTCGGAAGATCTGCGCTCCTGGCGCCAGGCGCCAGAGAACCTGCTGCATGTGCAGCAGCTGCAGCGTGCTTTGCATACCCTCAAAGGTGGTGCCCGCATGGCCGAGATCGTCCCTCTCGGTGATCTTGCCCATGAAATGGAGTTTGTCTACGAACGCCTGGCCGATGGCCGCCTGGCGAGCTCGGCCGCCTTGCAGAAACTGCTGGATCGCTGCCAGGACCGCTTGAGCGATGCTGTGGGTATGCTGCGTCAGCACAAGAGCTGCCCGGCAACGGCCGATCTGATCAGCCAGGTGCATGACTTTCTGGCTGATCCGGAGCATTTTGAGGAGCGCCCTGAGGCCTATAGTCTGGCCCCAGCCGCTCCTGCAACGCTCACCAGCACGATCGATCCGGAGATTCTCAGCTATTTTGTCGAAGAGTCCAACGAGCTGGGAGCGGCCATAGAGGCCAGCCTGAGTCAGCTTCTGGATGCTCCGGAAGATGAGGCAGAGCGCTCCCTGCTGCTGCGCCATCTGCACACCCTCAAAGGCGGTGCCCGACTGGCGGAGCTGGCTGAGATTGGTGACTATGTGCATGCCTGGGAGAGCGATCTGATCAGCGCACACATCGATGCCCGGGACAAAACAACCATGTTCTGGAGTGGCCAGCTCGATCGGCAGGCGGCCCTGCAGGCCTTGCTGCGACGACTCGGCAGCGGTGACACGGCACAGTTCTCGCCCTTGTCGGCACTGCCGGTGCCGGAACCGAGCACACCGGACGAGCCGCTGCCCATCGCTGAAGTGCCGGGCAGCCCTGAGCCGGCGTCCGAGATCGAGACGCATCTGCCGGTTTCATACGAGCGCCCGGCGGATTTAGGCTTGGTCAATCCGCCGCCGATGCTCAGGCATCAGCAGGGCGATGAGGCGCGTGGACCGCAAGAACTGGTGCGTGTGTCTGCTGAGCTTCTGGAAAAACTGGTGAACCTCGCCGGCGAGACCTCGATTGCGCGTGGCCGCGTCGAGCAGGGCGTGATGAACTTCCAGCAGTCGGTGGAGGAAATGGGAACCACGGTACAGCGTCTGGCTGAGCAGCTGCGGCGTATGGACATCGAGCTGGAGTCACAGATCAGAGCCCGTCACAGCCATGAGATCGATGGCAAGTACGAAGACTTCGATCCCCTGGAAATGGACCAGTACTCGGCCTTGAACCAGCTGTCGAAGGCGCTGTCCGAGTCCGCCTCGGACTTGGTCGACATCAAGTCGACCTTACTCGAACGTGCCCGTGACGCCGAAACTTTGCTGCTTCAGCAGTCGCGTATCAACACCGAGTTGCAGGAAGGCCTGATGCGCACGCGCATGGTGCCTTTCTCCCGTCTGGTGCCGCGTTTGCGGCGCATCGTACGGCAAACCGGACAGGAGCTGGGCAAACTGGTTGATCTCGATGTGATCAATCCCGAAGGGGAAATGGATCGATCCCTGCTCGAACGTATCGTGGCACCTTTGGAGCATATGCTGCGCAATGCTGTCGATCACGGTGTCGAAGATCCTCAGCTCAGACGCCAGCTGGGCAAGCCGGAAGAGGGCAAGGTGGTGCTCAGCCTCAGTCGTGAAGGGGGCGAAGTGCTGCTGACCTTGAGCGATGACGGTCGCGGCATTGCGCTCGAGTCGGTCCGGCGTAAGGCCATCGAGCGTGGCTTGATGCGTGAAGACGAGGTTTTGAGTGAAGAAGAACTGATGCAGTTCATCTTCCATGCCGGCTTCTCGACCGCGGCGACGGTGACACAGATTTCCGGCCGCGGCGTCGGCATGGACGTGGTGCAGAGCGAGATCAAGCAGATGGGTGGTTCCATCGAAATCCGTTCGCGTCAGGGTGAGGGCAGCAGCTTCAGGATACGTCTGCCGTTCACCGTGTCCGTCAACCGTGCCCTGATGGTGCGTAGTGGTGAAGACATCTATGCCGTGCCGCTGCAGCAGGTTGAAGGCATCGTTCGCGCCAGTCCTGCCGAGCTGGAAACCTACTATGCCCCGGATGCCCCTTTGTTCAAATACGCCGAGGTGGCTTACGAACTGCACTATCTGGGTGAGTTCGTGCATGGGCATCGTAAACCCAATCTGGTCGGCCAGCAGCTGCCTTTGCCGGTGCTCCTGGTTCGTGGTGGCGAGCAAAGACGTATCGCCGTCCAGGTCGATGGTCTGCTCGGCTCGCGTGAAGTGGTCGTGAAGTCGGTCGGCGCCCAGCTGTCGAGTGTCGCGGGGATCTCCGGTGCCACCATATTGGGCGATGGCTCGGTGGTCATCATTCTCGATCTGCAGGCGATGCTGCGTGCCTCGCTGCTGACCCTGCGTCTGCGTGCCCAGATGGGCGCCCCAGCGGCGGCGCCGGTGCCGGCTTTGCCGGCCGGCGAGGCCGTGTCCGTGAAGCTGCGCACGGTCATGGTGGTGGACGACTCGGTGACCGTGCGCAAAGTCACCTCACGTCTGCTCGAGCGCCATGGCTACAAGGTTGTGCTGGCCAAGGACGGTATGGATGCCATCGCCCGTCTGGAGGACGTGACGCCCGACATCATGCTGCTCGATATCGAGATGCCACGCATGGATGGCTTCGAGGTGGCGGCTTTGGTGCGCCATAACCCGCGCCTGGAAAAACTGCCTATCATCATGATCACCTCGCGTACCGGTGAAAAGCACCGTGAGCGTGCTTTCGCCATCGGCGTCGATGCTTATATGGGCAAACCCTTCGTCGATCAGAAACTCCTTGAGACCCTGCAGGAACTTCTGGAAAGGGAGGATGCATGAGCGATCAGCGCATCAGCGTCGGGGTTCTCGGCCCCAATCCTGAGCAGGTTCAGGCCATCGAGCACGCGGTGAGCAGCCACGGCTACAGCCTGGCGGTAGCCTGTACCGTCGACGAGGTGGTGCAGGCCATGGCCCGTGTCCAGGCTGATGTCTGGATCGTCGACCTGCCGGATGAAGAGGATGCGGTGATCGATCTGCTCCTGGCGAGCGCCAGCCCGGTGCTCTTTGGCATCGGTAAAGCACCGCCGGAGAATACGACCGAGCGCACCATCTGGGAAAGACGCGTCTACGTCAAGTTACGCAATACGGTGGGGGAGCCTGGGCTGGACGCCAATCTCGAGGCCCTTGAGGCGGCACCGCTCAAGCAGCCCCTGAGTGTTCCGGCGGCCTTGCACGGGGTCTCGGCGAGCAACCCGATCATCGGTGTCCTCGCCGCCTCTTTGGGGGGGCCGGCCGCGGTGAAAGCTTTTCTCGATCGCTTGCCGGCGGAACTCCCTATCAGTTTCATCCTGGCGCAGCACATCGACGCGCGCATGATCTCCGTCTTGCCGCATGTGCTCGGGCGACACAATGACTGGAACATTGCCATGGCCACGCCCGGTGCCGTCCCGACGGCTGGGCAGGTCCTGATCGCACCGGTTGAGCAGGAAATGGACTTTAACCAGCAAGGTGAGGTCATGCTCCTGGCGCGCCCCTGGGATGGGCCTTACGCACCTTCCATCGATCAGGTGCTGGGCAATGTGGCACGCCGCTTCGCCGGACGTAGCCTGGCCGTGATCTTCAGCGGTATGGGTGCCGATGGGTCCCTGACCGGGCCGCAGTTGGTCGAGCGTGGCGGTGTGGTCTTTGCACAGACGGCGGAAACCTCGGCGTGCAGTTCGCAACCCGACGCCATGCGTGCCACCGGCTGTGTGCGCGCCAGTGGCAGTCCCGAGGAAATGGCCGCCTGGGTGCTTGAACATCTGCAGCGCTTGCAGGAAATGAGCGAGGCGCAGAGCGCCTTGGCCAATTGATGACGATATAAGCAAGAGGACGGCATGGCGAGTTCATCGGTACTGAGTGCGGCAACCCTGGTGACGGCAACCACAGGTATCGTCGAGTGTTTGTTGCTGCCCTTGCAGGGCGGGCAACTGCTGGTGCCGGCCAGTGTCGTCAGTGCCAGCTTGCAAGACAGCAGCCTGCAGCGACCCGAGCATGCGGCGCCCTGGTATATGGGAGAACTGTCCTGGCAGGAAAAGAGTCTGCCGGTGGTTTCCTATGAAGCCCTCAACGGCGCCGGCGCCCCCCGTGAGCGCCATCATATTGCCATCATGCAGACGCTGAGCGCCGAGGCCGAAGGGCACTACGGCCTGATCCTGCAGGGGGCGCCGCGCTCGGCCAAGGTCAAGCTGAACCAGCTGGAGGATCTCCTCGAGGCCCAGTCCAGTCTGGGCCCGATGGACGCCATGGTGGTGCGCTGGCAAGGGGAGCTGGCGATGATCCCTGACTTCGATGCCATGGAGCGTCGCCTGCTGAGTTGAGCGCGACGATCAGCGTGGTGCAGGATAGCCGTCGCTCAAGGTGCCCAGAAAAGCGATGATGTCGTCCTGCTGGGCGGCGCTCAGAGCTGGCGCGTCACCGCGCTGGCGATTGAGTGGCGCGTCGATACGGTCGATATTGCCCTGGTAGCGTCGAGGCAGGTCATTGAAGATGGCCAGGTGACCCTCGGCATCGCGCGGATAGATCCGTTCAGGATGCGCATCACGCTCAGCGTAAAAACGCAGCACCTCATGCAGGTTGTGGTAGATCCCGTTGTGAAAATAGGTATGGCGCAGTGCCACGTTGCGCAGTGTCGGTGTTTTGAATAAGCCACAGTTGCCGGGCTGGTGGGCATAGCTATCCTGGCGCTGCGGGCCACCAAGGCCCAGATCGTAAAAATGGGCATCGTGGTTGACCTGCAGACGAGGGTTGCGCGGGACCCCCAAAGCCTCGTACTCGTAGTCGGTGAACAGCGGAGGCTGGCCCTGGGCCTGTGGCCGGCTGGGATGGCAGGCAGCGCAGTTGCCGATCTTGGGGTCTTCGAAGTCGGCCAGTCCACGCAACTCAGCCGGACTGAGCTGGACCTGGTGATGCAGGTAGCGATCGTACTTGCTGTCGAAGCGCGCAAAACTGTGATCTTCAAACTCGTAACGGCCGATGGCGAACAGGGCTTCGGCGAGCAGGAGGCGATCGTCATGCTGCACCGCCGGTCCAACCAGAGGCAGCAAGTCGCGGTCGACCGCCAAAGCCTTGAGTCGGCCGACCAGCATGGCCACCGAAGTGTTGCCCATCTCCAGGGGGTTCAGCAAGGGCCCCAGGGCCTGACCCTGCAGGCTGTCGACGCGACCGTCCCAGAACATGCCGCCACGCGGAACCAGGTCCGTGCTGCGTTTCGGACCGTGACGGTCCTGGCGGGCGAGGACGCTGCCGGCGTGACCCTCGGCCTCCTCAGCCCCCAGGCTGAAGGCCGGAGTCATCAGCGCGTAGCTGAGCTTGGGCACGGCACGGAAGCCTTGCTGATGGCCATCGGCGCCACCCAGCTCGGTGTCGCGGTCATCCGCTGGACTGTAGCCGTGGGCAGGGTCATGACAGCTGGCGCAAGACTGCTGGCCGGAGATCGACAGCGAACGGGCATAAAACAGTTTCTTGCCGATCAAAGCCATCTGGCTCAAGGGCGCCACCGTCGGCTGGGCAGCGTGGTGCTGGCGCTGGCAGGCGCTCAGGGGGAGCAGGGTGATCACGAGCAGGGTGATCATGCTTAAGCAAAAACGCATCGCAACAGCCTCATCATTCGTCGTTTCACACGGGTTTCGGGGGCATCGCGGCAAGGTCGGTCCTGACCTTGATGCTCCCTGGTGGCTCTCCACAAGGGGGTGCCCCGGTGATTAAAAAGGATGCATGTTGCTATTGAGTGAAGGTCGGGAGACAGACACCATGGCGGCGCCGGCGTGCTCCCCTACCGCCTTGGGCGTTCAGGGCTGGATTTGAGCAAAGCGGCCCTGCTGGTAGTCATCGATGGCCTGCATGATCTCCTCACGCGTATTCATGACGAAAGGGCCGTAGGCTGCGATGGGCTCATCGATGGGGGCGCCATTGAGCAGCAAGGCCCGTGTGTCGCGCTGGATGTCGAGTTGCAGGCGTGCGCCTGCACGCTCGAACACCGCCAGTTCTTGGGTCTTGATCATGGCGCCGGCGCAGGCCAGCTCGCCGTCCAGCACAAACAGGGCGCAGGTAAAGCCATCCGGCAGATCGAGGCTGAGACGCTGTCCGGCGTGCAGCTGGAGATCCCAGACATTCATCGCGGTCTGGGTCTGTGCGGGCCCGCACAGTTCACCGTACTGACCGGCGATGAGGCGCAGCCGCCCTGCCTGCGCCTCGAGTTCGACGCAAGGGATGCTCGCAGCGCTGAGGCTCTGGTAGCGTGGCGCCGACATTTTTAAGGCAGCCGGCAGGTTGACCCACAGCTGTATCATCTCCATAGGTCCACCCTGACGTGCGTAGGCGGGGCTGTGGTACTCCTCGTGGATGATGCCGGCAGCGGCCGTCATCCACTGCACGTCGCCTGCAGCGATGTCGCCACCGCCGCCGCTCGAGTCACGGTGCGATACCCCGCCAGCATAGACGATGGTGACCGTTTCAAAGCCGCGATGGGGATGCGGGCCAACGCCGAGCTTTTTCCGGCTGGGAGGAAAAATGCTGGGCGCGGCGTAGTCGAGCAGCAGGAAGGGCGACAGCATCGCCGCCAGGTCCTGGTAAGAAAAGATGCTGTACACGGGAAAGCCATCACCCACCCAGTGCTGGCCTTGATGACGTTGCAGACGGATCAGCTTTTTCATAAAAATCTCCCGTGAACCAGGAGCATGGCGGTTTTTATCGGCAGCCACCAGCCCCTGCCGGGACAACTCACTGTTTTAGTGGGTGGCCGTATCAGCGTCCATGGCGGCCTGTAATTTCTCGCTCAGTTGCCAGACGGCCATGGCATAAAGGGGGCTGTGGTTGTAGCGGGTGATCACATAAAAGTTTTCATAGGCCAGCCAGAACTCCATGCCTTGCGCGCCTTGCAGCCGCAAGACACTGGCCGGCGTGGTATCGGCGACGGCGGTTTGCGGGCGCAGGCCGCGCTGACGCAGGGCGCCCACGGTGCTGGATGTCTGTAAGCTGGTATCGAGATGGGCGTCGTAGTCCTGACCGGTCAAGATGGCACGATCGGCGACCGGACCGGCCTGCCAGCCATGCTGCTGAAAATAGTGGGCGATCGAACCTATGGCGTCATCGGCATCATGGATAAGGTCGATATGGCCATCGCCGTCAAAATCAACGGCGCTGTCCTGCCACGCCGAGGGCATGAACTGAGGATAGCCCATCGCCCCGGCGTAAGAGCCGTAGACACTGAGTGGATCCAGATGTTGTGCCTGGCACAGTTGCAGAAAGTGCAGCAGCTCCTGGCGGAAGTAACGCGCTCTTTGCGGCTCGTCGAAGGCCAGGGTGCTCAGCGCGTCGAGCACCCGATAGTTGCCGGTGCGCTGACCGTAGCGGGTCTCGATCCCGAGGATGGCCACGATGACGGCAGCAGGTACACCGTAGCTGCTTTGTGCGCGCGCCAGCGTCGCCGCGTGGGCATGCCAGAAGGCCAGGCCGGCTGCAACCCGGTCATCCCCGAGAAAGAGCGGACCGTAGGTGGCCCAGGTCAAGGACTCGGCGGGGTGCTTCATCGCCGCCAGCACGCTGTCGAGATGCTGGGCCTGGGCGAACAAGGCTTGCAGCCGCTGCGGGTCGTACAAGCCGCTCTCGCTGCTTTGTGCGATCAGCGCCTGCACCTCCTGGTATTGCGTGTAGGGCGGGTGCGCGACCGCCTGCGCCGAGGGGTGGCAGCCCAGGCTGAGCAGTGAACAGAGCAGGTGTTTGAGCATGACAGCTTCATCCGAGCAGTTTTTTGTGACTATGGATAGACATCAGCATGCCAAAGCCGGCCAGCAGGGTGACCACCGCCGTACCGCCGTAGCTGATGAAAGGCAGCGGCACCCCCACCACCGGCAAGATGCCGCTGACCATGCCCATATTGACGAAGACATAGACGAAAAACGACAGGCTGATGGAGCCGGCCAGCAGGCGGCCGTAGCCGTCTTGCGTGGCGTTGGCGATGGTCAGGCTGCGCGCCAATAAAAGGGCGTAGAGGCTGAGCAGGACGATGACGCCGATGAAACCGAATTCCTCGCTGAAGGCGGCGATCACAAAGTCGGTGTGACCCTCGGGCAGGAAGTCGAGATGCGACTGGGTGCCATGCAGCCAGCCCTTCCCCCAGAAGCCACCTGAGCCTATGGCGGTCTTCGACTGGATGATATTCCAGCCATTGCCAAGCGGGTCTGACTCTGGCGAAAACAGGGTGATGACGCGCTGCCGCTGATAATCATGGAGCAGGAACTTCCAGGCGATCCAGCCGGCCGGCACCGAGGCAGCCAGGGCTCCGGCGAGGATCCACCAGGGCAGACCGGCCAGAAAAAGACAGAAAAAGCCTGAGCTGAAGACCAGGATGGCGGTGCCCAGATCCGGCTGGTGGGCGATGAGCGCTGCCGGCAGCGCCAGCAGCAGCAGGCTGATCAGCAGGGTGCTCCAGCGCGGTGGCAAAGGGCGTGATGACAAAAACCAGGCCAGCATCATGGGCATGGCCAGCTTCATGAACTCCGAGGGCTGTATGCTGGTGACACCGGGGATGTGCAGCCAGCGGCGGGCACCAAGACGGACTTGCCCGGCGACGGCGACGGCGACCAGCAGCAGGGTGCCCAAGGCATAAAACCAGGGCGACCAGAGCCGGTAAAGACGCGGCGGAATCTGCGCCAGCAGCAGCATCAGGAGCAAACCGAGCACGAAGGAGCTGCCTTGCTTGGCAAGCATGCCAAGATCACGGCCGGTCGCCGAATAGACCTCGAACATGCCGAGGATGGCGAGCAGACTGAGCAGCAGAAACAGCCAGGGGTCGAGCTTGAGCCACAGCCAGAGCGAGCGGCGGGTACGAAACTCACGACCGTCGCGAGGTGCATGGCGGAGGAAACGTTCTTGCGGCATGGTCAATGGCTCCCGGCGGGTTCAGGGGGCGGCGGGACCACCGGCGCCGGCTTGATGCCGAGGAGCCAGTAGTCGAACATGGCGCGTGCGATCGGGGCGGCAGCGCTACCGCCGTGCTGGCCATTCTCTACGAGAACGGCGACGGCGATACGGGCCTGGTCCACCGGAGCATAGGCGACAAACCAGGCATGGTCACGAAAACGTTCCGGTGTTTGTGCGGCATTGTATTTTTGTCCATTGAGGCCGCGCACCTGGGCTGTGCCGGTTTTACCGGCGATGGTATAGCCCTTCAGGGTGCGTCCTATGCTGGTGGCGGTGCCGTGCGGACCGCTGACCACAGCGGCCATGGCAGCGCGGATGCCAGCCCAGTTCCTGGCGTCATGGACCGGGATCTGCCCGACAGGATGGTTGCCGGGGTCATAGTTGCTGGAGCCATAGGCACTGCGCAGCAGGTGCGGGCGTAGGAGCTGACCGCCATTGGCCACCATGGCGGTCGCCAGGGCCAGTTGCAGGGGGGTGACCGTGAAATAGCCCTGGCCGATGGCGACCGAGAGCATCTCGCCAGGATAAAAGGCCTGGTGCAGCACCTTGCGCTTCCAGGCGGTGGAGGGCAGGACCCCGGATTTCTCATTGACCAGGTCGATGCCGGTACGATGGCCAAAGCCAAACTGGCTCATCCAGTCATGAAAACGATCGACGCCAAGGCGGGCACCCACCTGATAGAAAAAGGTGTCGCAGGATTGTTCGACGGCGAGGAACAGATCGACGATGCCGTGGCCACCTTTTTTCCAGTCATGAAAGATATGGGAGTCACCGGCCAGGTGATAGTAGCCGGGATCGCTGATCTTCCAGTTCCAGTCGATGACCCCAAGCTCTGCAGCACCCAGGCCTTCAATGGGTTTGATCGTCGAGCCGGGCGGATAGACCCCCTGCAGGGCGCGATTGTAGAGCGGCTGGTCGGGGTCGTCGCGTAGTGCCTGATACAGCTTGTAGGGGATGCCACCGACGAAAGGGTTGGGATCGAAGCCTGGCGTGCTGACGAAGGCAAGCACCCCGCCGGTCTGCGGATCGATGGCCACCACCGCACCGCGCCTGGGGCCGAGCGCATCGTAGGCGATTTTTTGCAACTCGTAGTCGAGGTGCAGGGTGAGATCGTCGCCACGCACCGGCGGGGTACGTTCGAGGACACGGATGAGCTGGCCGTGGGCATTGGTCTCGACATGCTGGTAGCCGGGGCGGCCGTGCAAGAGGGTCTCGTAGTACTTCTCCAGCCCAGATTTGCCGATCAGCTGCGTCCCGGCATAAAGCTCGGGGTCGAGCTTGTCCTGCTCGCTGGGGCTGATGCGTGAGACATAACCGAGCACATGCGAGAACAGCGGGCCATAAGGATAGTGACGCGCCAGCTCCACCGAGATGTGGACACCGGGCAGCAGGTATTTTTGTTCGCTGACGCGAGCGATGTCGGCGTCGGTGAGGCGCATCTTGACCGGCACATCCTCGAAGCTATGCAGGCTCTCCGCTTTTTCGCGGATGCGGTCGAGATCATTGTCGCTCAGTTGCAGCAAGGGCTTCAGGCGATCCAGGGTGGTGTCGAAGTCACCCCCCTGATCGCGGTTGATGCTCAGGGTGTAGGTGGGCTGGTTGTCGGCGAGTATGACGCCATTGCGGTCGTAGATGATGCCGCGTGGTGGCGGCAAGGGTTCGAGATGGACGCGATTGTTTTCCGAGAGCGTGCGATAGGTGGCGTAGTCATGGATTTGCAAAATGAAATAGCGCACCAGCAAGGTGGTGAAGGCCAGCAAGACCATGAACCCCGCGACCAGCGAACGGCGGCGAAAGAGTGCCGACTCTTTCTGGTTGTCCTTGATGCTGATAGGCTTGCTCATGCCAGACCGCTGTTGAAAAACGCCATGTTACCTAAGCTGGAGACGCTTGTCAGCGGTGATAAGGGTGTCCGTGCAGGAGGCTCCAGGCGCGATAAAGCTGTTCCGCGACGATGATGCGTACCATCGGGTGCGGCAGGGTCAGGGCAGAGAGCGACCAGCTTTGCCGCGCTGCTTTTTGCACGCTAGGGCAGAGACCTTCAGGACCGCCTATCGCCAGACAGACAGTCTGGCCCAGCTCTTGCCAGCCGCGCAGCTGATCGGCGAGCTCCGCCGTGCTCCAGGGGCGTCCTTCGATGGCCAGGGTGACCAGGTGCTCTTGCGGCCGGCAGGCGGCGAGCAAGGCCTGACCTTCTTCACGCAGGGTGCGCTGCAGGTCGGCGGATTTGCCACGATAGGCCGGAGCGATTTCCACCAGCTCCAGGCGCAGATCGCGGCTCAGGCGACGGGCGTACTCCTCATAGCCCAGGCGGACCCAGGCGGGCATGCCCTGTCCGACGGCGAGCAGACGTATTTTCATGCGGACGGGTTGCTTGGGCCCCAGAGCCGTTCAAGGTCATAGAAGGCGCGCGTGGCCGGCAGCATGATGTGGACGATGGCGGCACCGAGATCGACCAACACCCACTCGCCATCACGCTCACCTTCAACCCCGATAGGGCGCACGTGATGTTCACGCAGCTTTTCCTGGACATGGTCGGCGAGTGCCTTGACATGCCGGCTGGAGGTGCCGCTGGCGATGATCATGGTGTCTGCCAGGGACGTGCGCTGGCGGACATCGATGGCGCGCACATCGACGGCTTTGAGGTCGTCGAGGGCGTCGATGATGAGGGCGTCGATAGCGATAGGGGATTCAGTGCTCATGGGTTGTGTCGTTCTCCGATAGGTAAAGCCGATGCTGCATTATATAGGCTGCTACAGCCGGCGCGAGGTATTCCATCGCCTGCTTGTCGCCGCGCGCCAGGGCCTGCCTGATCGCGCTCGAGGCGATCGCTAGATAGGGGGTGTCGAGCCAGGCGACATGGCCGTGCGTGCACAGGCTCAGGCTTGGCAGCTCAGCCCGGTGCGCTTCCAGCCAGGCCTGCGTCCCGGCCGGCAGCGGCCGTCGCAGGGGATCAGGGCGCTTGATGATGAGCAGGTGCGCGTAATCGAGCAGGCCGCGCATGTTTTTCCAGCGCTCCAGATCGGGCAGGGTGTCCTCCCCGAGGACCAGGATCAAAGGACCGGCGTGTTCGCGGCGCAGCTCCTGGAGGGTGTCGATGCTGTAGGAGGGTGGTGGTCGGCGACCTTCACGGTCGTCGACGACCAGCCCGGGATGTCCGGCACAGGCCAGCTCGAGCATGCGCCGGCGATGCTCAAAGGCGGTGGCGGTCGACTTCAGGGGCGAACAGGCGGCGGGCAGCAGCCGCAGCTCCTGCACCGGCAGCTTTTGCAGGAGCTCCTCGGCCAGGGCGATGTGGCCGCGGTGGACGGGGTCGTAAGAGCCGCCGAGCAGGGCGATCGCCTCAGCCGCCACGTATCTGTCCGTCGCCGATGACGATCCATTTGAGCGAGGTCAGCCCTTCCAGTCCGACCGGTCCGCGGGCATGAAACTTGTCGGTCGAGATGCCGATTTCGGCACCGAGTCCGTATTCGAAGCCGTCGGCGAAGCGGGTCGAGGCGTTCACCATCACCGAACTTGAGTCGACTTCGGCAAGGAAACGTCGCGCCACCGCCAAATCGCGGGTGACGATGGCATCGGTGTGGTGCGAGCCATAGCGTTCGATATGGTCCATGGCGGCATCGAGACCCTCCACCAGGCGTAAGGACAGGATCGGCGCCAGGTACTCACAGGACCAGTCCGATTCCGTGGCCGCCAGCAGTTCAGGGTCGATGGCGCGGCTGCGTTCACAGCCGCGCAGTTCAACGCCGCGGGCGCGCAGTGGCGGCAGCAGCCGGGGCAAGGCCTGTTCGGCGATGGCCGCATCGACGAGCAGGGTTTCCATGGCATTGCAGACGCCGTAACGATGGGTTTTGGCGTTGACGACGATGCGTTCGGCCATGTCGAGGTCGGCATCGGCATGCACATAGACATGGCAGATGCCGTCGAGGTGCTTGATCACCGGCACCCGGGCGTGGGTACTGACGCGTTCGATCAGGCCTTTGCCGCCGCGCGGAACGATGACATCGACGTACTCGGGCATGCTGACCAGCAGATCGACCGCTTCCCGTGCCGGGGTGTTGAGCACTTGCAGGGCCCCGCCCGGCAGCCCGGCGTCGCTGAGCCCCTGATCGAGGGCACGGGCGAGGGCCTGATTGCTGCGCAGAGCCTCCGAGCCACCGCGCAGGATGGCCGCATTGCCTGATTTCAGGCACAAGGCGGCGGCATCTATGGTGACATTGGGGCGCGACTCATAGATGATGCCGACCACCCCCAGGGGGACGCGCATCTGCCCCAGCTGTATCCCGGAGGGGCGGTACTGCAGGTCACGGATCTCGCCGATGGGGTCACGCAATTGCGCGACCTGCTGCAGGCCTTCGACCATGTCGGCAAAGCGTGCCGGGGTCAGCGCCAGACGGTCGAGCAGGGCCGGCTCCAGACCTTGTGCCTCCGCCGCACGCAGGTCTTCGCCGTTGGCCTGCAAGATGAGCTCACGGTCTTCCTGCAGGCGATCGGCAATGGCGTGCAGACAGGCATTTTTGCGGGCGGTGGTGGCGCGCGCCAGGGGGCGGGCGCTGCGTCGGGCGGTCTGCCCGAGGCCTTGCATATACTCTTGAATATTCATCCTCTCTCGCCTTGATCACCTGAGGTGGCCGCATTCCCGGTTTACGCGTGTTTTGCCGCATATCGGGAGTTCTTGAGCTGCGCTATGAAACTGAACGCTTGCCGGTGTAGGATAAACTTCCGCCTCTTCAACACGAAGTGGAGAGGGCGAATAAAATAATATAACAAGAACACGGCAGAGCCGAAGAGGTTGATATGGATTTTCTCTGGAATGAGTATACGCGCAATGCGCTCAGGCAGCCGCCGCATCAGCAGATGGTCGGTCGCTGGCAGGTCAATTATCTCGCTTTTCATGGGCCTGAAGGTCGGCAGAGGACGCCATTGATCGTGCTCGGCGGAGCCTTCCAGAATTTCAATTCATTCAAGTACTGCATCGAAGCGCTGCTCGAGGAAGTGCCGGTCATCATGGTCGACCTGCCTTCGCTGGGCGACAACACCCAGCTGGCCCCGGAACTGGGCATGGAAGACCTCGCCGATCTTTTGCATCAGTGGGTGCTGCGCAACGACCTGAATAAGGTGGCGCTGATGGGCCTGTCGCTGGGTTCGGTGATCGCCAGTACCTTTGCTTACAAATATCCGGAATCGACCGAACGTCTGATCGTCACCGGCATCTTGCCCAAGCCCCGCAAGAGCTGGCGTATGCTGCTTGAGGAATCCCTGCGCGTGCTCGATGAAGGGCGCCTGGACGAGTTTGGCCAGGCGGTGGTGCTCTATCTGGTCAACCACGCCCGTTTGGCGGAGACCGCCATCACCGACACCACCCGTCGTCTTTTTCATCGCCAGATGCGCTCATTCTCCAGCAACGAACAGGCGCGCTACCGGATCAATGCCCGGCGTTTGCTTGAAGTCGAGAGCATCCTCGGCTACCCGACCTGTCCGACCCTGGTCGCAACCGGTGAGTTTGACAGCTTTACGCCTCCTTTTGAGAACGCCCTGTTCGCAGCGCGCTGCCCGCAGGCGACCTTTGCTCTGGTCGAGGGCGCCGATCACGTCGCCCAGCTGGAACGTCGCGAAGAGAGCATGGCCATGTTTGCCGCTTATCTGCGTGGCACCGACCTGTCGCTGATCCCCGGCATACGCCTGTTCGCTCCGGGCAGCTATGAGCGTATCGAGCATCGTGGCGAGCCGCGTTTTGTGCCCTGCAATCCACACGCGCGGGTGATCAGCATTTCCCGTGTCGATGGATCGATCGCGGTCGATGTGCCGGTACGTATCCGTGACATGAGCTTTTTTGGTTGCCTGCTCGAGTACGGCCATCAGGGCTTCTCCTTGGCCGAGCACTCGCGCGATCTCATCTTGTGCCTGGAAGGCTCGGCTTTGCGTATCGAGCTTTTGGTCTTTGAGCACGGAGAGGACACCATGCGCTGCCTGTTCAAGCACGGCCGTTTCGAAACCGCCTATGAGCTCAAGGCCCTGCTCGACGATGAAAGCTTCTTCCGCTGCCGTTTTGCCACCGAAAGACAGTCGGGCGAGGTCGCCCGCATCTATCGCGTCGGCTGATGGTGGGTGGCGCTAGACCGTGGCACGCAGCACGCGGACCACGGCGCCGCCGCGAGCCTTGGGCAAGTCGCTGTGAGCGAGCTCGATGTTGGGATCGAAGCTGTTCAGCCGGCTAAAGCCACAGGCCTGAAACTGCTCGCGGGCTTCTGCATCATCACGAAAATGGGTGGTGAAAGAGCTGCGCGTCGCCAGCGCCAGCAGGCGGTTGGCT
Source organism: Pseudomonadota bacterium (assembly GCA_021804565.1). GTDB lineage: Bacteria > Pseudomonadota > Gammaproteobacteria > Pseudomonadales > Moraxellaceae > JAJZHK01. The sequence goes on from JAJZHK010000043.1 coordinate 15,733, forward strand.
TGGCGCACCACGCCTGCCAGGGGATGATCGGTCAGCTCGATGTAATTGTCGGTGAGATAACAGGTCTGTGGAAAGGCTGAGAGTGCACGTCCCAGGCGCGCCCAGACCGCGTTGATGGTGGCGCGGTCAAAATAGTTGACCAGCCCTTCGCTGATCACGGTGATCGCTTGCTGACGGTCAAAGTGGCTGTTGAGCACCGACTCCAGGCTGAGTGGACCGCTTTCAGCAAGGATGTTGCAGGCGACAGCACGATGCCTGCGCAGGTCACAGTCCAGGCGCGATAGCAGCTGCGCTTTATGGGCGGCCATGGCCGGCAGGTCGGCCTCGATGTACAGCAGCTCCGGGTGGCGCGAGCGCAGGCTCCAGCCGCGTGGACTCAGTCCGCAGGCCAGTTCGAGCACCTGATGATGGCCGGCGGCGATATTTTTCTCCAGCTCACGATCGATCAAGGCATGGCGGGTCAACAAGGTGGTGCGTACATCTTGTCCGAGCAGGCCGCGCGTGATCATCTCCAGAGGCTGCATCAAGGCATGGTAAAGACGGCCCTGGCGGGTCACAAAAGCCGGGTTGGACCATTTCTGCAGGTACCAGATGTAGGCGGTGTAGTGGGCGGTAAAGGAAATACTCGAGGTGTCGAGAGCGTTGTGGTCCATGGGGCCTCCTCCTTGAGGGTTGGTTCATGATGGGTGGGGCATCTGTCGTCGTGCCGGGCGCAGCAAGGGGGTGCCGGCCAGAGCCGCGACCAGCCGCAGCAAGGCCAGGTCGGCAGGTAGTTCGGCGCGGCCTTTGATGGCGCGGTCGCACAGTTGCGCCAGGTCGAGCATGCCGCGCAGCTGGGCCTGACTGAGGCGGCCGAGCGCTTTTTGCAAAACCGGCAGGCGTCTTTCCCAGGCGCCGGCGGCGCGCAAGGCGCTGGCGACAGCTTCGCCACGGGCCTGGGCGTCGGCACCGGCGAGCAGATGGCGTATTTCATTGCACAAGACGCTGAGCAAGAGCGGCAGGGCCTCGCCCTCCTCAAGCAGGCATTGCAGAATCTCGACGGCCCGGTTGGCCTGGCCCTGCACGGCGGCATCGGCCAGGGCGTAGGCGTCGTAGCGAGCCGCCTGGCTGCTGCTGCGCAGCAAAAGGTCGATGTCGATGGGGCCGGGGGGGCAGAGAAGCTGCAGCTTGCTGATTTCCTGAGCCGCCGCCAGGAGGTGGCCTTCGGTGCGCTCGGCCAGCAGCGCCACCGCCTCAGGACTGGCGTCGAAGCCGGCGGCGGTCAACCGTTCGCGTATCCAGGCCGGCAGGGCGGCGGCATCCACCTTGCTGATTTCAAGCATCACCCCGTGTTGTTCCCAGGCCTGTATCCAGGGCAGCTTGAGGTCGCGCGCATGCAGTCGGGGCAGGCTGCAGAGCAGGATCGTATCGGGGTCGGGAGATTCGGCCAGTTCCATGAGAAAAGTGGCAAGCTCCTGGCCCGGCAGCTGCGGACAGCGCAGCTCGATCAGGCGGCGGTCACCGAACAGCGAGGGACTGCGCACTTCCTGCAGCAAGGCCCCGCCCTGAAAACCGCGTTCGACGTAAAATACCATGCGCTCGCCATAGCCTTGCTGCCGTGCGGCGCTGCGCAGCGCATCGGCCGCCTCCTGGCAGAGCAGCAGCTCATCGCCACAGATCAGGTAAAGCGCAGCCAGCGGCGCTTGCAGGTGCGCATGCCACTGGCGAGGACTGAGCTTCAATGGGCGGGTCCAGAACGGGGGACGGTGCTACCGTTCAACTGTGAGGATTTGATCGCAGCGAGCCGGTGACCGAGTTGCTGGACGGCGTCACGGCGCATATCTGCCACCAGCTGGTCGGCCTCCGAACTGGCGCCGGTGATGAGGTTGGGCGAGGTTTGGTAGTCGTTCTGCTCGACGATGGGCGAGCCATCGAAGCGTTGCCGACCGTCCTTGGAGCGCAAGAAGTACTCCAGGGTGTAGATGACATGGACGTTCTGCACCTGGATCTGCGGATTGAAGATGGCCGACTGCTGGACGACGTTCTCATGGGTGACGACCAGCTCATAGCTGCCATCCCCGGTTTGCACGCCACTCAGTTCCAGCATGCGCTTGAGTTCCTGGCTGAGCAGGGTGGCATCCTTGGGGACGCTGAGGGAGATCACCTTGAGCTCGGGAGCCATGCTGTACTGGCCGCGCAGATGAAAGCCGCAGGCGCTGAGCAGCAAGGTGGTGGCGAGGAGCAGGCGAGGCAGAGTTCTCATCAGATCACCAGATTGACCAGTTTGCCCGGAACCAGGATGAATTTACGTACCGTGGCGCCGGCCAGATGACGCTGCACGTCGCCATCCGCCAGCACCTGGGCCTCAATCTGCTGACGGTCCGCTGTACTCGGGATCTGCAGGCGGGCACGCAGTTTACCATTGATCTGGACGACCATTTCGATGCTGTCACGTTGCAGCGCCGCCGGGTCGTGCTGCGGCCAGGGTGCGTCGATACAGTCGCCGCTGCCGCCCAGGGCGGGCCACAGGGCATGGCAGATGTGCGGGGTGATCGGTGCCAGCAAGAGGGTGATGTGGCGCAAGGCCTCCGCTTCGCAGCCGAGGTCATCCTGGGTGCGCGGTTCGAAGCGCTGTACGCTGTTGAGCAGTTCCATCACGGCGGCGATGGCGGTATTGAAAGTGAGCCGGCGGCCCATGTCATCGCTCACCTTGGCGATGGTCTCGTGGGTCTTGCGGTGCAGTTCACGAGCCTGTGCGCTGCGCTCACCCGCCGGCAAGGCTGCCCGGTTGAGGTGCTGGTAAGCGCACTTCCAGAGGCGACGGAGAAAACGTTGCGAGCCTTCGACACCGGCATCATGCCACTCCAGGGAGGCATCCGGAGGCGCCGCAAACATCATGAACAGGCGTGCCGTATCGGCGCCGTAGGCGTCGATGATGGCCTGGGGATCGACGCCGTTGTTCTTCGACTTGGACATTTTTTCCATGCCGCCGGGCAGCACCGGCTGGCCATCGCTGCGCAGGGTGGCGGCGATCATCCGCCCCTTGTCGTCGCGCTGGACATCGACGTCGGCCGGATTGAACCAGTCCTTGCCGCCACCGGGCAATTCGCGATAGAAGGTCTCGGCAACGACCATCCCCTGGGTGAGCAGGCGGGTGAAGGGTTCATCACCTGGCACCAGGCCCTCATCACGCATGAGCTTATGAAAAAAGCGTGCGTAGAGCAGGTGCAAGATGGCGTGTTCGATGCCGCCGATATAGTGATCGACGGGCAGCCAGCGGGCCGCTGCCTGCGCATCGACCATGTGGCTTGAGTTCTGCGGCGAGGTGTAGCGGGCGTAGTACCAGGAGGACTCGACAAAGGTGTCCATGGTGTCGGTTTCACGCCGTGCCGGAGCCCCGCATTGCGGACAGCTGCAGTCGTAAAATGAAGGCATCCGGGCGAGTGGCGAGCCCTTGCCCTCCGGGATGACGTCTTCCGGCAACACCACCGGCAACTGCTCATCAGGCACACAGACATCGCCGCACTGGGGGCAATGGATGATGGGGATGGGGCAGCCCCAGTAACGCTGTCGGGAGATGCCCCAGTCGCGCAGACGGAACTGTGTGCGCGCCTGGCCGAGACCGCGTTCGGCAAGGCGTTCGCCGATGCGCGTGAAGGCGGCCTCGAAGTCGAGTCCATCGAACTCCGCGGAGGCGGTGAGGCGACCGGGCGCGGTCCAGGCGGCATCGGTCGGTGGCAGCCGACCGTCAGCGTCGAGTATGACCTGACGCGCAGGCAGACCGTATTTGCCGGCGAAGTCGAAGTCGCGCTCATCGTGCGCCGGGACCGCCATCACCGCCCCCTCGCCATAGTTGGCAAGAACGTAGTTGGCCACCCAGACCGGCAGGCGTTCGCCGCTGATCGGATGCAGCACCTGCCGGCCACTGTCCATGCCGCGTTTTTCCTGGGTGGCCAGGGTCGCCTCAGCCACCGAGCCCTGCTGGCAGCTGGCGATGAATTCGGCCAGTTGCGGTGACGCAGCAGCGGCTTCCTGGGCCAGGGGGTGTTCAGGTGCCACGGCGAGGTAGGTGACCCCCATCAGGGTGTCCGGGCGTGTCGTGAAGACTTTCAGGCGGCCCTCGCCTTCGGCATAGGGAAAGACGATCTCCATGCCTCGTGACTTGCCGATCCAGTTGCGCTGCATGGTGCGCACCTGTTCGGGCCAGTGCTCAAGTCCATCGAGGTCGGCGAGCAACTCTTCGGCATAGCCGGTGATCGCGAAGTAGTACATGGGAATTTCGCGGATCTCGACCGCCGCACCGGAGCGCCAGCCACGTCCATCGATGACCTGTTCGTTAGCGAGTACCGTCTGATCGACCGGGTCCCAGTTCACCACCCCCAGCTTTTTGTAGATGATGCCCTTGCGATAGAGGCGGGTGAACAGCCACTGCTCCCAGCGATAGTACTCCGGGCGGCAGGTGGTGATCTCGCGCGACCAGTCGATGGCGAGGCCGAGGGCCTTGAGCTGGGCGCGCATATAGTCGATGTTGGCATACGTCCAGGCGGCCGGCGCCACCTGGTTTTTCATGGCGGCATTTTCAGCGGGCAGACCGAAGGCGTCCCAGCCCATCGGTTGCAGCACGGCGCGCCCCTGCATGCGCTGGTAGCGGGCGATGACATCGCCGATGGTGTAGTTGCGCACATGCCCCATGTGCAGCTTGCCCGAGGGATAGGGAAACATCGACAGACAGTAGAAAGGCTCGCGCGTGTCGTCGTCACTCACCTCGAAGGCTTTGCGCT
>JAJZHK010000082.1 GCA_021804565.1 Pseudomonadota bacterium
ATCTGCTGCGCGAGATGGGGGCTTTGTCGGTGATTTTGCTGGCGCCGTATCTGGCTTATATGCGCCAGGATATACGTTTCAAACCGGGTGAGGCGATCAGTTCACGCAGTTTTGCGCGTCTGCTATCGCGCCATGTCGACGCACTGGTGACCGTGGATCCGCACTTGCACCGCTACCATGCTTTGAGCGAGATCTACTCGATTCCTGCCCAGGCGGTCAGTGCGGTGGGGGTGATCGCCGCCTGGATCCGTGAGCATGTGGAAAATCCGCTGCTCATCGGTCCGGATGCCGAGTCGGCGCAGTGGGTCGATGCTGTCGCCCGGCAGGCCGGTGCTCCTTCGCAAGTGCTGGAGAAAATCCGTCACGGTGATCGTGACGTTGAAGTGTCCATGCCCGAGCTTGAGCGTTTTCAGCAATGTACGCCTATCCTGGTCGACGATATCGTATCCTCCGGTCGCACCATGCTGGAAACCTTGCGCCATCTTCAGCACTTGCAGCTGCCGCCGGCTGTGTGTATCGCTGTTCATGGTCTTTTTGCCGATGACTCCTATGCTCAACTGAAGGCGGCGGGGATTCGTGCCTTGGTGAGCAGCAATAGCGTCGCTCACGTCAGCAATGCGCTGGATGTCAGCGAACTGCTGCTGCAGGGATTGGAACAGCTGGGACAGGAGATGATCTAAGGTGGCTACATTGCAAAGCCGTTTCGAGCAGACGCAAGGGCTGACCGCCCATGATGTGCAATTGTGCAGCAGGATCAGCGACTTGGCGGATCGCCTGGTGGCGCAGGCTGTGCTGCCTGACCGCGAAGCGGTCTATGCGGTTTTGCTGGCTGCCGATACCCTGTGCCGGGCAACGTGCTGGCTGCTCATGCATATGGTCTATGCACGCCATGTTTTTCTTGATGGTCGTCGCCTGCAGGCGGCCGACTTCAAGCTGGACCCGCAGGGGCATGCTGGCGGCTCGCTCAATATGGTGCCGGCTTATGTGGGTTACATCGCCTTCAATACACTGACCGCGCAGACGCGTTCCTGGATGATGGGGCAGGGGCATTGTGTGGCTGCTATTGATGCCTGCAATGTCTTACTCGGCAATATGCACGCCGAGCATGCGCAGCGATACAGCGTGTCCGATTCAGGATTGAGTACCCTGGTCAAGGACTTTTATCGCTACACGGTGCAGTCCGATGGCCGTCCTGTCTCCCCCCTGGGATCCCACGTCAACGCCTATACGGCGGGAGGGATGCTCGAGGGCGGCTACCTGGGTTTTGCTGATCTGCAGTACGTGCACGCGCCTTTGCCGGGTGAAAGCCTGGTGGCTTTTTTGAGCGATGGCGCTTTTGAGGAGCAGCGTGGGGCGGATTGGGCAGCGCGCTGGTGGCGCCATGACGATTGCGGTGTGGCCCTGCCGGTGATGATTGCCAATGGTCGCCGCATCGATCAGCGCAGCGGCATCATGCAAGCCGGTGGTGTGGACTGGCTGATCAAGCACCTGCGCCACAATGGTTTCAGTCCTCGTCGTATCGATGGTCGGGATCCTGCCGCCTTCGTGTTGGCGCTGTGGGAGGCCGAGTTGGAGATCCAGGCCGGCGCAACGGCCTTGCCCTACATCATCGCCGAGGCTCCCAAAGGCTACGGTTTTCTCAATGCCGGCACCAATCAGGCGCATGGTACGCCGTTGACAGCTTCGCCTTATCATGACGAGAATGCCCGTGCTGCTTTCAACGCTGCCATGGCCGAGCTGTGGACGGGCCTGGCGCCTTTGCAAGCGGCGGTATCCCGCCTGAATAACCATGCCGACAGTGGGCGTGTACGCGAGCGTGATCATGCCCTGGCCCATCGCGCTCCAGCGGCATTGCTCCTGCCAGAGGCCACCATGGCCGAACCACCGCAATCGGCGATGGCGGCCATCGACAGCTGGATGCAGGATCTGGTGCGCAGCAATCCGGATCGTCGCTACCGTATCGGTAATCCTGATGAGTTGCGATCCAATCGCATGGGCGGCTTGCTGCACCTGCTCAAGCACCGAGTGCGTGATCCTGAAGCCGGTAATGACGAGGATCCACATGGCTCGGTGATCACCGCGCTCAATGAAGAGGCGGTCGTCTGTGCCTGTCTGGCCAACAAGGCGGGTGTCAATCTGGTGGTCAGTTATGAAGCTTTTGCTGTCAAAATGCTCGGTGCTGTGCGTCAGGAACTGATTTTTGCGCGTCATCTGAAAGAGGCTGGACGCCCGCCGGCATGGTTGAGCTTGCCCTTGATCGTGACCTCTCACACCTGGGAAAACGGTAAAAACGAGCAGTCGCATCAAGACCCTAGCCTGGTGGACACCTTGGCCAATGAGATGAGCGACATGGTGCGTATCATCTACCCGGGTGACGCTCGGGCCGCCCGCCATGCGCTGGCTCATGTCTATGGCGAGCGAGGCCGTATCGCCGTGATGGTGGTCGCCAAACAGGATATGCCGGTATGTTTTGACGAGACCCAGGCGCAAGAGCTGGCGCGGCAGGGCGCCTGCCTTTGCCTGGCCGATGCAGGTGCCGAGCTTGAGTTGGTCGCCTGTGGCAGTTACCAGTTGATCGAGATGCGCAAAGCCGCCGAGCGTCTGCAAAAGCATGGCCTTGCTTTGCGCCTGATTTATTTGCAGGAGCCTATGCGCTTCCGGCAGCCGCGCGATGCAGGAGAAGCTTCAGCGGTGCACGACGAGCTTGTTCTCGGCCACTATTTTTCCGCCCAGGCCAAGACACGCATTTTTTTATGTCATGGTCATCCTGAGCCCTTTCTCGGGCAGCTGCGCCGGCTCGATTTGGGGCCAGGGCGTAGTCTGGCTTTGGGTTATCGTAACCGTGGCGGGACACTCGATGTGGCCGGCCTGATGTTCGCCAATGCCTGTACCTACGCGCATGTTTTGCGTGATTTGGCGATATTGCTGGGGCGTGAGGCGGCCACCTTCTTGCACGAGCAGGAGTATGCGGCGCTGTGTGGTCAGGCTTCTCCTTACGCCATCATCCCCATGCCGCATCAGTCGGACTAGGGCATGACGGAGTCCATGGGGTTTTTATTGGCGGGGATGGCGCTCGGCAGTGTTCTGGCTTTGTCGTTCATCGTTTCCCTGCGACGACAGCGGCGGCGGCCAGGTCGCCAGGCTTATCTGCAAGCCGCTTTTGCGCGGGCGCAGAGTTTGAATGTGCAGGCTTATCTTCTGTTGATCGAAATTGAGGTCAGTGCTGCCGAGCGTGAACGGGTGCTGCACGCTTTACTGACTTATATGCAGCATTGCACGCGTAAAGAGGAGCCGCCTTTGCGGTGGGATGAAAAGAGCGTGGCGGTGGTCTTGCTGGGGCCCGAGCAGAAGCTGACGGTGGCGATCCAGCGACTGCGTGAGCGCCTGCAGTTTTTGCGCGTTCTCGACACCGCCGGTGAACTGATGGCTTTTCAATGGGAGATCAAGGTACAAGAGTTGAGTGGCGCTCGGCGCTGATGTTAGGCTTAGGAACAAGACTATGCAGGGGCCATCTCCGGACTCTGTGGACTTCCATGTTTTCTTAGGTTTTAAATGGAAAAAATTCTGCTGATTCGTCGCGATAATATCGGCGATCTGGTCTGTACGACACCGATGTTTGCGGCATTGCGCAAGCATTACCCTGACGCTCGTATCGATGTTCTCGTCAATAGCTATAACGGGCCGGTGATCGAGGGTAACCCTTATATCGATCATCTCTATGCCTATACCAAGGCCAAGCATCGTCTGCCGCATGAAACCGTGCTGGGGGTCTACTGGCGGCGGCTGCTGATGCTCTGGGCCATGCGCCAGCTGCGCTATGACTGGGTGATCGTGGTCGGGTCTGGCTATATCTACAAAGTCATCCGTATGGCCCGGCTGTTAGCGCCACGGCGTATCGTCGCTTTTGTGCCTCCAGAGCAGCCTCGGCATGTCTCCGTGCTGGGGCTGGATGGCGCTTCGTCACGGCCGCTCAATGAGGTCGAAGACGTCTACCGGCTCTTGGCGCCGCTGCACATTAACGATGCACCCGGTCCGACGCTGGTCATCCCTGATTTTGCAAAAGTCGAGCAGATGCGTGCCCGCTGTCCTGCGGGCGAGGGGCCGTTGATCGGTGTGCATATCAGTTCTCGTCTGCCCCGTCAGCGCTGGTCGGTCGAGAACTTTGTCGAGCTCATCTGTGCCTTGCATGCGCAGTATGGCGCGCGTTGCCTTTTGTTGTGGTCCCCAGGCCGGGCCGATAATCCCTTTCACCCCGGCGATGATGAAAAAGCGGCCGCCATCCTCGCCGCGGCCAAGCATCGGGGTGCCGCCGTTCAGGCCTGCGCTACGCAGCAGCTGGCCGACCTTATGGCGGCTTTGTCTTTGTGTGAACAGGTCATCTGCAGTGATGGAGGGGCCATGCACATCGCCGCCGGCCTGGGCAAGCCTATGGTGTGTTTTTTTGGTGGCGTCGATGAAACTCGCTGGTATCCCTGGCAGGTGGCGCATGTGCTGCTGAGCAAGCCATCAGGCCTGGTTGAGGACATTAGCCCGCAAGAGGCTCTGGCCGCCTACGCCGAACTGTGTCAGAAGAAGTTGGCGCATGGCTTGGGAAGTTTGTGAGCCCTAAAAAAGATGATTTTTGCTGTTGACACATGCGGCGGTGAACCATAAAATGCGCGCCTCAGCTGACGCGACACCAGTAATCAGCTGAAAGTGTGGGGCTATAGCTCAGCTGGTAGAGCGCTACAATGGCATTGTAGAGGTCAGCGGTTCGACCCCGCTTAGCTCCACCAATCTAGGTCCCCATCGTCTAGAGGCCTAGGACATCGCCCTTTCACGGCGGTAACCGGGGTTCGAATCCCCGTGGGGACGCCATACATGCCCAGGCTTGGGCAGGTGGCAAAAGCAGGCAGTTGATAGTCCTGTCTCAGGCTATGCTGCAAGTTTTGCCATGCAAGGCAGGACCTGTTGCCAGACAGCAGGTTCAAAGATCCAATCCACGCTGCACGATCGCAGTTCTCGAAGCGCCCAAGGCGTCATCGTTCATAGCCCTTGGCCTTTTTGCCGGCGTGCGTCCGCGCATTTTTTGCAAAAATGCATCGACTTCTCGTCAGGCTGTAGCCTCAGCCCAGCTTGTGTTAGCATGCCATATCGTAGCGGTCTGGGAGCCGAGCTTGATGATCACACGGTATGTATTGGGCCTTATGATGGTGGCAAGTTGGTTGTGTACGTCAAGTTGTGCAAATTCATTTTTGGTATGAGAGAGGATTTCATCAGGCCACCTGCCTGAGCTGTTCGCGGTGCTGCTCTTTCAGAAGC